>CAIVJE010000067.1 GCA_903906135.1 uncultured Verrucomicrobiota bacterium
GCTTGCCACGCGCCCCACTTCATTCCGCAATCTGAATTCAGCAATCCCAAACCTCGCCCGGGTGGCGGAATGGTATACGCAACAGACTTAAAATCTGTGATCTGTAAAGATGTGTGGGTTCGAGTCCCACCCCGGGCACCATAACGGTGAGGCTTCCGTTGGTCGCTATTTCAATAAGCACCTATTTTAAGGTGCCGCCGCCTGAGCTTTAAGGCAGGGAGCAACCCTAGAATAAGTTGCAGACGGCAATTGCGGTAGTGGCAATTTCGCCGCAGCCTCACTTACCCCACTCGCTTGAATATCTTGCGCAGAAAATCCATCGGTGCAGCCCGTCGCGTGCTTTTGATCCTCTGCGCCGCACTGGGCGGGAGTCAGCTAATTAATCAGCCCTATTCCGAAGAACTTCTTCTGGCAATTTCCCCGACCCCCTGGCCTAACTATGTACTGACAGCGATCGGCTACGTGACCGCGGGCAGCTTGATTATTTTTGGCTTAATCCGCGGTCGGATTTACCACCTTAGTCAACAGGCTCAACAGCTAACCCAGCATGTCACGCTTCGCACCGCCGAACTAATTCAGGTAATTGCCGCGAAGGATGAACTCTTCGCTAACCTCAGCCACGAGATCCGCAATCCCATGAACGGCATCCTTGGTATCGCCGAAAATTTATGCACGGATCAGCTCGATGCTGCCAGCCAACATAAATTTAACCTACTGCAGCAATGCGCCCGCCATCTCTCTGGTTTAGTGGACAACATGCTCGATTTTTCCCGCATTCAGGCGGGGGCTTACAAATTCGCCCATCAACCTTTTTTGCTCGGAAAATTGCTTGATGCTATTTTAGCGCTTACCCACTTGAGGAGTGAAAAACTGGGCATAACCATTAAAGTTACGATCGCCCCAGGCATTCCAAAAATACTATGGGGTGACGCGCCGCGCGTTCAGCAAATTCTGCTCAACTTGGTCGATAACGCCTTGAAGTTTTCCCGTCAGGGGCAGGTCAGTATCACCATTTGGGACCAGCCCGCGGAAATAGCTAACCATAATATCGTTTTCGCCGTGTCAGATGACGGCCCCGGTATTCCCCTGAACGAACAAAGTCTATTATTCACTCGCTTTGCCCGCGGGGCGAACGCGCAGCAAAATCAAATCCCCGGAACTGGTCTAGGGTTGGCCCTCTCCAAATGCCTTGCCGAACAAATGAAGGGGCGACTCTGGCTCGAGAGCACCTCAGATCAGGGCTCTTCTTTTCACTTCTGCGCCCCCCTGCTTGTCGCGGGCGTTCTCCCTGCGCCCATAACAGCCCCCACGCCACTCGATGCTCGCGGCCAATACGCCCTGATCATCGATGACGAGGCTTACAATCGCATCGTGCTCACTGATCTGCTCAGATCCTTAGGTTTCACCGTGCACACTGCCGCGGAAGGCACCACGGCCCTCAAGCTCGTGCGACAGCAAGATTATCAAGTAATCTTTCTCGACTATAACCTACCCGATATAAGTGGATTGGAAGTAAGTCGCGCCATCCGCCTCTTGCCGAATGCCTCAGCCGCTGCACTCGTGATCGCAACCACGGCTTATACGACTCCAGAAAAACGCACTGAATGCACCACGGCGGGCATGAATGCTTTTCTTAGTAAACCTGTATCGATGGAACGACTATGCCGCGAGCTAGCAATAGCTCAGCCCCACCCTGTTTGCCCCAGCCAATCAGCCCCGACGCCGGCCCGCGAACTCACGCGCTCACGAATCAAATTTGAGCGCATCGCCACGCTGAAGGGCACCACCCGCGAGGCCGAACTCGCACTTTACCTGACCGAGTTTGCGCAAGAGCTCGCCCAGCTGGACCTCGCCTTACAGCAGTCAAATATCAGGCAAGCGAGCCACTACGCTCACCTTCTGTATGGCCGTTGCGCTTTTGTGGCCGCAGCAGAATTAGATAAAATCTTTCGAGAGATTGAAACTGCCAGCGGCACCGCGCAATGGAGCGAAGCGCAGCGACTGCGCGGCCAAGTAGCGCCTGCACTCGCAGCTTGGCGTCTCAGTCTGGCCGGAGTGGAACCAATTGCTCCGCTCGGGTAAGACCATTGACCAGCGCGTAGTGGATCAGCTTCGGCGTCGAATGAATTCCGAGATTGCGCATGATATCACGACGACGTGATTGCACCGTCGTTGCGCTAATCCCGAGCGCAGCGGCTATTTCCTGATCGGTTTGGGACGCTCCGATCATGGTTAAAATTTGAGTTTGATAATCGGAAAGCACGCGAATGAATGCCTTGGGATCGCGGCGGATCTTCGCGCTCGATTCATTCACAATCGGCGCGTAATGGACCTGGCCGGCAAGGACCGCGAGAATCGCCTGGGAAAGCACGGCTGGATTTTGTTCATTTTTATCGACGAAACCATGCAGCCCAATTCGCTGCACCTGCAACATCGTCCACGGGTCGCGATGAGAAGAGACCGCGAGTATTCTCACCCGCGGTAGTTCATCGAGCACCGCTTTAGCTAGCGTCAACCCATCGCCATCTGGGAGAGAAATATCAAGCAGCACCAAATCAGGCTGGTGTGCCCGAATCGCGGCCCAGCCTTCGCGACATGTCACGCAATGCTGCACTACGCGCAAATCAAGCGTAGCGCAGTGCAGGGTTAAAAATTCGGCAACGAGCCGCTGATCTTCAACAACAACAACTCGTCGTTGCTTAGCAGAGGAACGCGAAGGGGCGGAGACGGTTTGGGCCTTTTTCATGATCGTGGATCGGGTTGAGGATTTCTACTGCGCAGTCACTCGAATAACGTTTCGCTCAGCACCACTGGCCCATGATACCTAGGCTCCTTTTGAACCTGTGAATATTATTCTGTTTAATTCCGCCGAAGTCGAGCTCCCCCTCGCCTGCCAGGATCCCCGCAGCCAGCATCTGCTCCAGGTGCTCCGACGCAAAGTTGGCGACTCCTTTGACTGCGGCCTCATCAACGGCGCGCGCGGCCGCGGCACGATCGTGGCCATGGGGGTGACAACCCTGACGCTATCTTTCATCTGGCTGGAGCCGCCACCACCACTCAGTCCGATTCATTTACTCATTGGGCTACCCCGCCCGCCAACGGCCCGTAATATTCTCCGCGAAGCCACGAGCCTCGGGGTAACAGCCATGCACTTTATTCGTACCGAGCGCGGCGAAGCGAGCTATGCCAGTAGCACCCTCTGGCAAAATGAGGCCTGGCGCGAGTGCTTACTCCACGGCGCTGCCCAAGCCTTCTGCACTCGCTTACCGGAGATCTCGCACGGTCGCTCACTTGTGACCGCGCTGGCTGCCTTGCCCGCCGGCTTCACCCGACTCGCGCTGGACAATTACGAAAGCGCCTCAGCCCTGGCCACCCACCCACTACCCGCCTCGCAACCCATCGCCCTAGCCATCGGCGCGGAACGCGGCTGGTCTACCGCTGAGCGCAATTTACTCCGCGCCGCCGATTTCACTTTAGTTAACCTGGGGGCGCGCGTGCTGCGCACCGAGACCGCTTGTCTCGCTGCGATCACCTTAATCAAAGCACGGTGCGGGTGGCTCTAAAAATACAGGCCGTCGGTTGACGAGCCCCTTTGCCAAGTCGCTTCACACAAGTCCAACCCTCTGGGGAGAACTCAACTTCCCCAGGCATCTCAAAAACAATTACTGGATCAGCAACAGCCGCCAGCCAGGGAGTGAGCCGCGCAAAAATTTGGGGAGCGACAGCGCGAATCAGATCATAGGGGGGATCAATAAAAATCAGATCGGGTGCTATGCCCCACTCCGCGATGATGGCATCCGCGGTGATTACCTGGAGATCACGCGTATCCCGCCCGAGACTTTTACAGACCGCCGTAATATTTTGGTGAATAAAAGCTACCGTCTGCGCGTTCTTTTCTACCCAAACTCCACCAGAAGCACCGCGACTTAGCGCCTCCAAACCATAAGCACCACTGCCGGCGAATAAATCTAAGAACCGGGCGGCGGGCACGCGAGCGGCCAGACTAGAAAACACCGCTTGTCGCAACGCATCGGTTGCGGGGCGCACTGCATCCCCTTTCGGCAAAGTGAGTGAAATGCCGCGCGCTAAACCTCCGGTTATGCGCACGGCTGCCTCCAGGTTGATTGCGCGAATTCAACCCCTGGCGGCCTAGCTACCGCCGCCCAAGAGGGTCGCCTGAGGGCAGAATATCTTCCGGACAACCAGAGTGACATGATAGATTCTGCCGCGATCGAAACGGGTACAAAATGAGTGCCGCCCCGCGGTCGCCTTAAATTTTTGGCCCACCTTGCGCTAGATTTCTTGCGCGCAAACGCAGGCCGTTAAGCCGAATGAAGCCCGTGGCATCACTTTGATTATACCAACTCTTCACTCCTTCCATCGAGGCGATCTTATCGTCGTAAAGAGAGTACTTCGACTTACGGCCACAGGTGATGATATTACCTTTATAAAGCTTGAGCCGAACGGTGCCCGTGACGAAACGCTGACTCTCGTCGACCATGGCCTGCAACATCTCGCGCTCAGGGGCAAACCAGAAGCCATTATAAACGAGCTCCGCATATTTGGGAATGAAACCGTCCCGCAGATGCAGAACCTCGCGATCCAGCGTGAGCGACTCCACTTGCCGATGCGCTTGCATTAAGATGGTACCACCCGGGGTCTCGTAGACCCCACGTGATTTCATCCCGACGAAACGATTCTCCACCAAATCGACGCGCCCGATGCCATGCCGGCCACCAAGTTTATTTAAAACTTTTAGCACGCCACCGGGGGTGAGTTTCTTCCCATTCACGGCTACGCAGTCGCCACGCACAAAATCGAGCTCAACGTATTCCGCCTTGTTCGGCGCGTCTTCCGGTGCAACCGAGAGCTTAAACATGCCCTTATTAGCCGTCGTCGTGGGATCGAACCATGGATCCTCCAGAATGCCGGCTTCATAGGAAATATGCAGCAAATTGCGATCCATCGAATAAGGCTTTTTGAGCGACGCCTCGACGGGAATGCGATGCCGAGCGCAATAGGCAATCATCTCAGCCCGGCCGGGGAATAGTTCACGATACGCTTCAATTTTCCACGGCGCGATGATTTGCAGCTGGGGCGCGAGCGCCATGTAGGTTAACTCAAAGCGGCATTGATCGTTGCCCTTGCCGGTAGCTCCATGCGCGACGGTGTCAGCTTTTTCTTTTTTGGCGATGGCGACCTGTGCCTTGGCAATAAGCGGCCGGGCAATAGAGGTCCCAAGATAATATTGTCCCTCATAAATCGCATTGGCGCGAATCATGGGATAAATAAAATCCCGTGCAAATTCCTCAACGAGATCGAGGGTGTAATGCTTCGAAGCTCCGGTCTTCAGTGCTTTCTTATCTAAACCCTTGAGCTCCTCTTCTTGGCCTACATCAGCCGCAAACGTGACGATTTCTGCGTCGTACGTTTCTTTAAGCCATTTAACGATAACGGAGGTGTCTAGGCCTCCTGAGTAGGCGAGCACAATTTTCATATTAAAAGAGCAGTGTTAGAAATCGTCTGATTCGCGCAAAGTAAAAATGCAGCCCAGCCCAGGCGGCACCAGGCGGCGATCTCAGCCCTCAGCGCTTACCCGCAAGGGTGGCGAGAATGGCCTTCTGCACATGCAGGCGATTTTCGGCTTCATCAAATATTACGCACCGCGGGTCATTCAGCACCTCTTGCGTGACCTCATCCCCCGCATGAGCCGGCAGACAATGCATGAATAGGGCATCTGCTTTGGCGGCGGCAAATAATTTTCGATTTACCTGAAAGGGTAACATGCGCTGCCGCCGCTGAACGGCTTCACCCTCTTGCCCCATGCTGGCCCAGACATCGGTATAAACTATATCCGCTCCCGCCACCGCCTCGTAAGGGTCAGAAGTAAAATGAAAATCGGCCCCCGCCTGGGCGGCTAAAGCCCGAATCTTAGGCGTGGGCGCATCGCTCGCTGGTCCGCCCAAAGAAATCTTCATGCCAAATAAATGAGCCCCGAGTATCCAGGAGTTGGCCATGTTAAATGCCGTATCACCGAGAAATGCTACCTTGCGACCGGCGAGCGCCGCGCACAAATCACCCTGCGGCCCTGCCCAACGCTCGGCTGCCGTAAAAGCGTCCGCATAAATTTGGCAGGGATGAAGAAAATCAGTAAGCGCATTAACCACGGGCAGTCCGCCGTGGGCCGCGAGCTCCGCGAGTTCATCCTGCGCATGCGTCCGTACAATCAAACCATGCACAAACCGCGCCAGCACCTTCGCGGTGTCTGCAATCGTCTCACCCCGCCCAATCTGAATATCATTCTTATTCAAAAAGAGCGGATTACCACCGAGCTCGTGAATGCC
>CAIVJE010000068.1 GCA_903906135.1 uncultured Verrucomicrobiota bacterium
AGATGATGCCTTGAAAATGGCAGAAATTTCTTCGGTCCTAATTAATACGGATCCCCGATGCTCGGAGCATGCCATAATGTTAGTCGTGAAGCGTCTCTCTAAATATCAATGCAGGAGAGCGATCTTTTCTCGGGTTTTTACAAAATCAGCTGCCTGAGTTAAGCTTAGACGTAGCTCCCTTTATCCTAGGGGCTAGCGTATTATTCTGCGCACATTGCGGAGATAATCGACCGTCCGCAGGGGTGGTCTGGCTAATCCGTATCCTCCCTAATGTGCGCTCGCGGTTTCGGGCTATAAAAAAGCCGCACCGTAGAAGGTGCGGCCAGACCGTGAGACGGTTAGCAGAAATTTACTTAGCGGCTACAGGTGGTTGCGGTGGCGGTGACACTGCAATCGAACTATCATTAAGCTTTTTAGCCACCATTTCAATGGTGCGCTGAATTTCCAGTTCCGCATTGCGCCGATTTATTTTAGTCAATTCCACGGTTTTCGATAGCTCAAGGTTCTCGCGGATCAAATTTTCCTTAGCATTACGATTCTGGGCAATCTGGGCTTCTAAATCAGAGATCTCTTTGCTGAGTTTGGCCGCTTGCGCGGTATAATCTGCCGTTTGATCACGGAGTGATTTCATGGCGTCATCATACTCGGCCTGTTTTTTGGCCTGCTTCTTACGATCTTCTGCATCGCGTTCTTCTTGCCGGCGCTTGGCGTCGGCGTTCGCCTTTAATTCGATTTCATCTTTGCGCCTTTTTTCCTCGATTTTTGTTTTGGCGGCTTTGGCTTGATTCGCCATTTCCCGCGCATGCATTTCTTGCAGCGAACTATTATACGTGACCGCAAAAATGGCCAAGAGGATGATGGGAACGATGAGATAGAACTTGTTCATGGGAGCGAAGGTAAGGCGGTTTAGCTTTTCTTGGCAGCTGCGGCCGCGATTCGGGCCGCCTCCGCACGAGCCACTTCAGCGGCATTAATTTTATCGAGCAGATTATAATAATATCCGACGTTGGCTTCAGCTTGTTTGAGATAAATCTTCAGGAACGCTTCTTCCTCTACATGCTTTTTCTTTTCTTCGGTAACTTTATCGACTCCCGCTTTGACCTCAATGAGGTCTTTTTTCAAGCGATCGGCCTGTTCCCTTAAGCGCTTGCGCTCTTCGTAGGCGCGTTGGCGTTGATCATCTGCTTCTTGCCGGGCGGTTTTTTTCAACTCGTCTAGGCGCTCTTTTTCAGCGCGTTCTACGGCGCGGATTTTTGAAGCCTCAATAGCTGCGGCAATTGCTTTTTCACGGTCAACGATCTGTTGTTTAACTTTCTCTTTTTTAACATTCTCGGCAGCAACTTTGACAGCGGCAAGGCGCGCCTCGTAGCCATTGGAGAAGCTTAGGTAAAAACCGCTAAAGATCAGCAGGCCGATCAGTGGGAAGATGATGTAGACTTTGTTCATGGTCGGGTAATGCGTGCGTTAAAATTAATCAGGGATCACATTTTGCTCTTCTTGAGATCGCGATCCTTGAGGATTTCTTCAATGGCCTTGATCAGATTTTGGCCATCTTTAGCCCCCTCAGGATAGGTGGCACCTTTTTTGGCCGCCTCCAGTGCGATATCAAATTTCTTAAGCTCATAGGCAACATAAGCGAGGAAGAGATAAACTGAGTGGGGTTTTGATAGGCCACCTTTGGCTACAGCTGCCTGAAGATGGGGCAGGGCTTCCGTTGGCTTCTCCAGTGTATGATAAGCTTGAGCTATCATAAATTCAAGTTGGCCAGATTTAGGGAAGGCTTTCGTGGCACTCTTTAACGCTTCAATTGATTTTAAAGGCCGTTCCAACTGATTGTAGGCTAGGGCCAAGAGCTCCCAGTTTTTAATCTCATTTTCAATATGACCGACCCGCAGGCCAGTTTCTAATAACTCAGCTGCTTTTCCAAACTGGCCGATATTAAAATAAATCCCGATGAGATTGAAATAATCCTTCGGAGCCACCAGGAGACCGTGCGCTTGCGCGCGCTCTAGGGCCAGAATGGCTCGGAGGTCTTGGCCCGCGCCGAGATAGAGTGCGGCTAGCTGCTGCCAATAATTAGCTGAATCGGGCTTTTGTTTTACCATCAGCTCAAGGATTTCCACTGCTTCTGCATTGCGGCTGAGCTGCTGGAGGCAGACCAGTTTAAGAACGTAGAGAATATCCTTCGGGCGTGTGGTTAGGTGTAAACCGATTTCAACTTGGTCTAAGCAGCGTTGCAGCATTGGCAGATCGGGGCGATCAGCGACCTGGATAGCGCGGTTATAAAGGAGTTGGGCGTAGATGAGTTGCGCCTCAGCGGTCGATTTAGGATTGAGCTTAAGCCAGCGCGCCATCGTTCTATCCGCTTTCTCATAAAGCACACTAGCAACGGCTGGATTTTTCGAATTAACTGCTTCTTGAAGACAGAGTTGAGCTAGAAAAAAGAGAAAATCTCGTGTGGCGCGTTCCTCATAATAAGTGGGCGTCTTAGAGTCAGATAGCGCTAGGCCCCGTTCAAGCGGCTCGATAACTTTGCTGAAGTCACCTTTTTGTAATAAAGTCTGCACTTTAATCTGCAAAAGCAGCGCGGTATCATAGCTTTCAGATGGAACTTTCGTCAGCTGACTGTCGAGAAGAGCGAGAGCGGCTTCATACTGTTTAGCATCTACTGCCGTCTTATATTTTGGCAGGAATTCGCTGGTAGCATCAGAGGCGGCATAATCCCTGATTGGGGCGGCCGGTTGCTGGGAGTAGGCGGGTGCTAGCAGCAGCAGGGAAGCCCCCAGCAAGGTAAGGACTGAGCGGGATGATAGTGAGGTGAATTTCAACATGGCAGGCAGGCGATGTTATTTAGAATCCTCGAGATTGAACTCGATGAGCTGCGAAACGCGTACTTTAACCGCTTTACCGCTTTTGCGGCCGGCCTTAAATTTCCATTTCTGCACAGCTTGCACTGCAGGCACTTCGAATTCGCGATGGGAGGAACGGACAATACGCGTATCGATGACGTCACCATTCTCGTTAATGATGAATTCAACTACCACATCGCCGCTAATGCCGGCACGACTCATCTCATAGGGGTAGGCGGGTTGCGGTTGGACGCGAGCGACTGGGCGCTGGTCTAGATTATTGATATCAAATAGATTGGCGATACCTCTGCCGAAATTCGCGCCCGGCTTCATTACGGGAATAGTAATTGCGCCTGAAGAGGCGGTCATGCCCGGAGGCGGAGGCGGGGCCAAAGGCTGCGTGAATGCCTCAACTGGCACAATCGTCGGCAAATCGATCAAGCTTGGTGGGGCCAGCTGATTCTCAACCGGCTCCTCATTGAGATCCTCAACTTTATCTGGTTTTTCTTCATCCAGTGGCGGCATCTCAAATTGCACGACCTCTTCTTTCGGGGGGGCTATTCTTTTCGGTGGTGGGGCTTTTTGCCCTAAAAATAAAACGGTGGAGTGTAGCGCCACGGATACCACAACACCTATGATAAGGTCTTTGTTCATTGGGTGGCTTATTTGCCCGTTGGGCGAGTGCGTGTTTCAACAGAGAATTTCAAAATACCTGCCTTCCGGACTTCATCGAGTACAGTCACGGTTAGCCCAAAACGAGCTCGTTCGTCACCCGCTATTAAAATACGCGGATCATCATTTTGGCTCTTATAGTAAGCTATCCGAGAAGGCACTTCGTTCAGATCGATAAGCTCACGATTCCAAAAGATAGCTCCGTCGCCTGAAATTTGGATCGTAACACTTTCATCCTTCAGTGGCTTGTCCCTCGGTGGGGCCGCGACCGGAAGGTCAACCGGCACCGATTGGATGCGGTTGAGGGAGAGCGTAAAGAGAACGAAGGTCGCGAGCAGGAAGAAGATAACGTCAATGAGGGGAATGATCTCAATACGCGCCTTTTTGCGGACTGGTACTTTAACTTTATTTCCTTCCATGATGAGCGGTTAACAGAATTTAGCGGGTGAGGCGCTGGGGATAATTATTGGGGGCGCCTTAGCGGCTACGAGTCTCAACAAAAACTTTCAGGAAGCCGGCTTTGCGTGCCTCATCAAAAACGTAGACGGCTTGGGCGAAAAAAGCCCTTTCGTCACCATTGATAAGGATACGTCCATCCGGTTCTTGGAGGTGGTATTGCTGTAGGCGCAATAGAAATTCATCCAAGGTAACCAAGTCCATGTTCCAGGCAAGGGTCCCTTCGTCGGTAATACTGACTGTTACCGTGCCAGAGGGGTCGCGTGCCTCGGCGGTTTCTGAAACAGGGAGATGCACCTTAATCCCATTCGATTTGTTAAGAGATAAGGTAAACAATACAAAGGTCGCGAGCAGGAAGAAGATAACGTCAATGAGAGGGATAATCTCAATGCGCGCTCTTTTCGCTCCACCAGATCCGCCGCCGTGCATACAGTTATTGATTAAGGATTAATGTACTCAGAGTACGGCCTAATCAGCGTGCTGCTGTGCTGCTGGATTTATTGATAATAATCTCAAGCGAATTGGAAGCGTCCTCGATTTCGTGGCGGGCTTCATCTAAACGAGCATTGAGATAGTTAAAGGGGAGGAGACCGGTAATCGCGATTGCGAGACCGCACATTGTGGCGATAAGCGCCTCAGCAACACCGCCGGTGATAGCCCCGGTTGATGCGCCGATATCACCTGAGCCACTATTTAGCGCAGCGAAAGTGCCCATCATGCCGGTTACAGTTCCAAGCAGACCCAGCAAAGGAGCCGCCGTGATGCAGGTATCAAGGGTAGGCAGGCCTAGGCTAAAGCGTTGCATTTCCTGATTCGCTGCTCGGGTAAATGAATTCGCGAGCGAGTGTGACTTATGGCTAATTGCATACACAAGAATACGGGCAACATAATCTTCGCTTTTCTTGCCCAATTCGAGGGCCCCATTGACGTCGTTGGCTTCGACCTTTTCGAGCATCTTCTCAACCACTTCCGGCTGGCGACGACCATTCTCGCGGAAAATGAAAATAACGCGCTCGATCGCAACCGTGATGAGAATAAATGAAGTGATCAGGATCGGCCACATGATGGGGCCACCGTGCTTGAAGAGCTCCATGGCGGTCATCGGACTGCCATCGGAGTTAGTGAGAAGAATCGCTAGGGGCATATTTGCAGTGATCATGGTGCGTATATGATGATTAAGTTAATCGAGGATGGGATTTTTAAGGGGAAATTATTTTGACAAGAGAATTAATTAACTGCGCAGAGCAAATTAATTAGAGAGGCAGTGTGTCGAGCAGGGGTAGGGGCTTTAGCAAAGGACGCCGAAAACGTTAATAGTCTGAAATTGCCGATGATTCGATATCCGTGTCAATGCGCTTTGTTAATTAAGACATCTATTTCATAATTTAAATTGGCTGCCCGACTAGGAGTCGAACCTAGACAAAGCGAGTCAGAGTCGCTTGTGCTACCATTACACAATCGGGCAGTGGATAATTGATTATTGCTGGGACGGCACCCGTGCTGGCGGGAATATTGACGCCGTTGACAGAAAAATGGAGCCGGCGATGGGATTCGAACCCGCAACCGCCTGTTTACAAAACAGGTGCTCTACCGTTGAGCTACACCGGCCCAGTAATTTGAGTGCAAAAGCAAATGAATTGGGAAAAAACACAAGTTTGGTGGCTCCCCCGGGACTCGAACCCGGAACCAATTGATTAAGAGTCAACTGCTCTACCATTGAGCTAGGAAGCCGTCAAAACAGGAGGGGCAAACGTTATTAACGCTGGGGGCTTGTCAACCCCTTTCCCGTGTTTCGCAGGGCGGGTTTCGATCTATAAAATAAAAACAGGGAAATAGGTCGGTCAATTAGCTGCCGTAGCCACACCTCCTAGGCCTCATTAACGGGGGGCTGCTTGGTGCGTTTGGTTTATTTTGATAAGCTGAAATCGCTCAGGCCCAGCATAGCCCCAACGGGGGGCTTCATGTTTTATCCTCAGCCGAAGCGGTGGCGCCGATCATGAATAACAATGCATACAGCAGGGGCTTGTCGTTAATTCCAACCAGATGCACCATGGGGAAGGCCTTAGTCTCATCTGAATCTGGTCAAAGCAGGCTTAGGCTGGGTTAGGCGATTTTAGCCTAGCGCTCTCATTTATCGGACAAAACACTTGCCAAGCGCACGGGCGTCCTCTGTTTTGCTCCGCTCTCCTCATGCAAAAGACAAAAAAGTCCGTCGCCAAGCGCTTCAAAATATCCGGTACGGGTAAGCTGATCCGCCGCACGCCTGGTTTCCGTCACTTGTTGGCCGCGAAAAGCACGAAGTCCAAACGACGTGCCTCTCGCGACAAGCTGGTGGCACCGGGCCATGCTGCGCCGCTCCTCCGCTGCCTGCCTACCGGTCTCCGGTAAGCTGTCGCGCTCTACTCCAACTCCGCCAGGTGGGTGAATCCTAACGAGACGACCCACCGGCACTAAAACCAAATATAAAACATGCCTCGTACAACTAATGCTCCCGCGTCGCGTAAGCGTCGCAAAAAAGTCCTGAAATATGCCAAAGGCTATTTCGGTAATAAATCTAAGCTGTTTCGCTACGCCAAGGAGGCGGTGCAGCACGCTTGGCAATACGCTTACATCGATCGCAAGAAGAAGAAGGCCAACATGCGTGGCCTTTGGATCGTGCGTCTCAATGCTGCCTGCCGCGAGGCGGGCATGAGCTACAGTCGCTTTATTGAAGGCCTCAAGGCCGCTAATATTCAGCTCGATCGTCGTCAGCTTTCGGAAATTGCGATCGCCGACGCTGTTGCTTTTAGCGGCTTGATCAAACAGGCGCAGGCCGCCTTGAAGACCAAGGCCAGCGCTGCTAAGGTCTAAGCTGACTCCGCCCAACGCGAGCCGCTGTAGGCTCGCCTTCATGGCTCTCCGGCCATTTTTTTGAAGGACGGGTCTCGCTCGCGAGCCCCGTCCTTTTTATTTAAATGCAAAGATTCCCCAACCAACTGGGCTACGCCCTAAGGACAGAGTTCGTTTTCCGACTTTGCGTTTTGCTTCATTTTCCGCTTAGAATTACTTCCTGATGCAAGTTACTCTCTCCGCTCTCCTCGCCAAGGCCTCTGCTGAGTTCGTCGGTTTGCAGTCTCGCGCTGATTTTGAGGCAGCCAAAGCGCGTTACGTTGGTCCCAATGGAGAATTAACCGCCCTGATGAAACAGATGGGTGCGGTGCCGAAAGAGCAGCGACCTGCGCTAGGCAAGCTCATCAATGAAGCCAAGGGTCAGCTTCAGGGGCAGCTCGATGCCGCCCTTGCTCGCATCAGCTCGGCTGAGATCGCGGCTCAACTGGGAGCGGCGATCGATCCTACTTTGCCTTCGCCAGATGCAGGCCCGGGCACAAGTCATCCGCTCACTTTGGTCCGCGAGGAAATGTGCCGCATTTTGCGCAAGGCGGGCTTTGCCGTGGTCGAGGGGCCGGAAGTTGAGACTGAATATTATTGTTTCGACGCGTTGAGTACGCCGGCTGATCACCCCGCCCGCGATGCGCAGGACACTTTTTATTTCCCCGCCCAAGCGCGGTTTGGTAATATCAGCAAAAAGGTTGCAGGGGAAAAATATCTGCTGCGAACGCATACTTCTTCGGTGCAAATTCGCACCATGCTTAAAGGTAAGCCGCCCCTGCGCGTGGTGTCACCAGGGCGCGTCTATCGTCGAGATACTTCTGATGCCACCCACAGTGCGAATTTTCATCAAATCGAATGTCTCTATGTTGATAAAAATGTGACGGTGCGCGATCTCAAGGCACTGCTCGATTATATTTTTGCCTCACTGCTGGGCAAAAATACCAAGACCCGTTTTCGTCCACATTACTTCGGTTACACTGAGCCCAGTTTCGAGGTCGACCTTTCTGCTCAACATTTACCCAAGGTTAACAAGGAGTGGATTGAGATCGGTGGTTGCGGCATGGTTGACCCGGCCGTGTTTGAGGGCGTGGGGTATGACTCTACGGTCTGGACAGGCTATGCCTTTGGCATGGGCCTCGAACGGCTCGCCATGTTGATGTATGGCATCGATGACATCCGTTATTTTTATCAAAATGACCTGCGGTTTTTGAAACAATTCACCTGAACACTTCGACTGCAAAATGCAGACCTGATCCGAGTCGTTTTTTTATTTCTAGCCGCCCCTATCTGTTCCGCTTGGTTAATTTTATCGCATGAAAATCAGCCTCAATTGGCTTAAGCAATACGTCGCCCTCGACGCGTCGGTCGATGAACTTAAACGCGCCATCACTTTGTTGGGCTTTGAGGTGGAAGGGGTGATTAACACAGGACTGCCGCCGCTGGTTCAGGTCGTAGTTGGTGAGATCAAGACGCGGGAGAAGCATCCTAATGCCGATAAGCTTTCGATTTGCACCGTTGACGTTGGCCTTGCTCAGGGCGGCGTGCGTACCATCGTTTGTGGCGCGCCTAATTGTGATGTCGGTAATCGTGTGCCGGTAGCCTTGCCCGGGGCAATATTGCCTGGTGATTTTAAGATCAAGGAATCGAAGATTCGTGGTCAACAATCCTCGGGCATGCTCTGCGCCGCTGATGAATTGGGCCTCGCAAGTCAGTCCAGCGGCCTGCTGCTCTTGGCCGCGGATGCACCAATCGGGGTCGCGCTGAATGAAATTATGCCAGAGGGTGACACGGTCTTTGATCTCGAAGTCACCCCCAATCGGCCAGATGCACTCAGTCACATTGGAATGGCGCGTGAATTGGCGGCTTGGTTCCGTCGCCCAGTCAAATTTCCCCCGACTACATTTCGCGGTATCACCAACGAAATCTTGCGGCCTGATATTCTGGCGAGCGTCCGGGTCGAGGCCCCCGAGGATTGTCCGCTCTATTTTGGCCTCGGCCTCACGGGGGTAAAAGTCGGTCCGAGCCCAGCTTGGCTGCAGGAACGCTTACAGGCGGTCGGTTTGCGCCCCATTAACAATCTGGTGGACGTGGGTAACTACGTCATGCTCGAACTCGGTCAGCCTTTACATATTTTTGATGCCAAAAAAATTAAGGGCCAACAGCTCGTCGTGCGGCGAGCGGTTGAGGGTGAGAAATTGTGCACGCTTGATGGCAAGGAGCGAATCCTCAGTGATCGCATGGTGGTCATTGCGGATAGCGCCCAGCCACTGGTGATCGCGGGCCTTATGGGTGGCGCTAATGCAGAAGTGGAGGCGCAAACGACTGACATTGTAATTGAGGCGGCCTGTTTTCGGCCCCAATCAATTCGCGGGACCGCTAAACGCCTCGGTTTGGCTTCTGATTCGTCCTACCGTTTTGAGCGTGGGGTTGATCCGCATGGCACGGTAGCCGCTGCCTATCGGGCCGTTGATTTAATTCAAGCGACCGCCGGTGGTACCGTCGTAGGCCCCGCGTGCTTGGTGGGCGGTGATCAGGCTTGGGCGCGCGAAATTATCGTCAGTCCTGATTACATCCGCGAGCGCTTAGGTTTCTACATAAGCGACGAGGAAATGCGCGGTGCTCTTGAGGCGCTCAATTTAATAATTGTTGCCGCGGTTGCGCGCCCTCCGGCGGTAGACTGGACAGTCAAAATTCCTAGTTATCGTACTGACCTCGATCGGCCGATTGACCTCGTCGAGGAAGTTTTACGGATCTACGGCACTGATCGCGTGCCCCCAGCTTTGGCGGTGGGCCCAGCCCTGGCCGATGGCGATGATGATCCTATCGCGATCTTTAATCGCCAGGTTACTGCTTATTTGGTCGGGCAACGTTTCCATGAAGTGGTTAACTACACGCTGCGCTCGCGGCAGGAGTTGGCGACGTGGGTTTCCGATACCGCGGCCGCGGAGTTGGCCTTAGCTAACCCTTTTGTGGATGACCAATCGCACCTTCGCCCCACGTTGGTGTTGGGTCTGTTGGCTGCGCTGAAATTAAACCAGTCGCGCGGAGTGCCCGCCACGCAGCTCTTTGAGACGGGGCGCGTCTTCATGGAGCTTAATGGCACGGTGCAGGAATATTTAGGAGCGGCCTTTCTGTTGTGCCATAATCCCAAAGAACGTTCTTGGTTGGCTCGATCAGCGCCTGATTTTTACACGGTAAAACAGCACTTGATGATTCTCGCTCAGCAAGCGGGGATCGATTGGGCGAGCGCTGAGCTTAGGCCGATCAGTGGCGCTGGCTGGGGCTGGCAGGAAGGCCACGCAGCGGTGGCCGGAGAGTCTTCAATCGGCTGGTCGGTCTGCGGAGGATTGTTGGATCTTACCATGGTTCGTGCGGCGGGGGTTGAGGGTACGGTGTGGGCTGGGATGCTCGCTATTTTGCCGGAAAAATTAACGAGCTCGGCTGGCCATCGCCGCTATCAGCCTTTTAGTTTATTCCCGACTGTGTTGCGGGACCTTGCGCTGGTCGTGGCGGCGGCTCGTCCGGCCGAAGAAGTCCGGCGCGCTCTGCTTGGCATTGCCCAGGCCTCCACGGGTGCAGCGTTCGCCATCGAGGCGGTCGAGATTTTTGATGTGTATCGAGGTCAGGGTTTGCCCGAGGGCAAGAAAAGTTTGGGTTTCTCCCTCTCGTTTCGCTCGCAGGAGCGCACCTTAACCGATGATGAGGTTAATGCAGTCTTCACTAAAATTCAGCAGCAGATCGTAGCGGACGGATCAATTACCGTGCGGGCCTGACGCGCTCTCGCTGCGCTGGATTTCAGGCGATCAATTTACTGAAAAAACTGCGGACATCTGCAGGCACCCCTCTACCCATATTGGGTATAGCTAGGCAGAACAGCCAGCGAACCTCTTCTTCTTGGGCTTCGCTTAGTTTTGAAAAAATCGGTGGTGGCGGGACGGGTTTTTTACCAGGTGAGGTGGGGGGCTGGGTGACTCCGTAGATATCAAAAGACGGCATTCGCTCGTTCCACCGGACACCGCAGCTATTCATCCGTAGATCGAAACCATGGATCTGGTCGCTGGAGGGTTGTCGCCAGATTGTGAGTATTGTGGAAGCGTGGCCGTAAAAAATGGTAGAGCGCAATCCGGTGGCCTCATTCTTGATTGGTTTAGTCGGCACTGCGATGAGGGACGCGCCAATAGCCACGGGCTCCAGCAACTGAAGATAAGCTTTCTGGACTTCAGCATCGGGGAAGTTAAACGAAAATCCACAACGGGCCTGTTGGGGATAGCAGCGAAAATGAGCTGCGGTGCAGGGGAGCTCGAGCGAGTAACGGTGTAAACTTAGCTTTAAATGGCATGCCTCCCCGCGCGTTGCGGCTGAGGCTGCGCTGAGCTGAATGCTCCCGCCCGTGGCCGATAAATTAGTCAGGCGGCCGGCCCAATCCTGACCTTTGATCTGACCAACGATCAATTTGCCGTCGGCGTCGTGCGGGCTTAGGCTGAGGACGGCCTTAAAGGGGAAGGTTAGCCCCACGGCATGTCGCGCCGCCTGACGGAGATCGAGGGGCGGGGTGGTCTTTTGAGTAAATCTGAGGATGCGTTTTAAAAAAAGCACAGAGGAGATTAGTAATAAATTACTGCCACCGCCGCGAATTTTGATAGGAAAATCAAAACGCGCGAGCTGGCAGCTTTTTGTCGATTGCCAAACAGCGGTTCCGCCACCTTTTTATCGACACATTTAGCTGTTTCATGAATTCCTCCGCCGAGATTAATATTGAATATGTTGCCCGTCTTGCGCGCTTGGCGCTGACGGCGACTGAACAAGCCAAACTATCGCAGCAGTTGGGTGATATATTACACTACGTCGATAAACTGAAGCAGGTGGAGGTGGCGGGGATTGAGCCGATGGCGCATGGCTCGCCAGTTTTTAATGTCTGGGCGGCTGATGTGGTGGTGGCGGGCTTATCTGTTGAAGAGGCCCTCCGGAATGCTCCTGAACAGCGGGCTGATTCAATCGTGGTGCCCAAAGTAGTCGAGTAGCCCATGTCCTCTCCTTTGATTTTCAAATCGGTCGCCGAACTTTCGGCTATGCTGGCCGCCCAGAGCATTTCGGCTGGCGAGCTCATGCAGGCCTTTGCCGCTCGGACCACTGCCGTTGAAGGCCGCGTGCACGCGTTTAATTCTCGCGACGAGGTCGGCGCGCTTGGTTTGGCGGCTGCATCTGATGCGCGTCGAGCGGCGGGGCAGACGCGGGGGCCGCTCGATGGTATCCCGATTGGCTTTAAAGATGTCATTGCGGTCGAGGGGCAGCCGCTGACGGCTTCGAGCAAGATGCTCGCGAATTTTATTTCTCCTTACGATGCCACGGTGACGACCAAACTTAAGGCGGCGGGAGCGATTCCTTGGGGGCGGCTTAATATGGATGAATTTGCGATGGGCTCCTCGACAGAAAATTCTGCTTTTGGGGCGACCGCCAATCCGTGGGATTTGACGCGGGTCCCTGGTGGTAGTTCCGGTGGTTCTGCTGCGGCGGTCGCAGCGGGGGAGATGCCGGCGGCGCTGGGCTCAGACACGGGTGGCTCGATTCGCCAACCCGCCGCCTTTTGTGGTTTAGTTGGTCTGAAACCAACTTATGGCCTGGTCTCTCGCTACGGCCTAGCGGCCTTTGCCTCTTCGCTCGACCAGATCGGGACATTAACGCGTACCGTGGGCGATGCGGCGCAACTGCTTCAGGTCATAGCGGGCCACGATTCCCGCGATTCGACTTCATTGTCGACGGTCATGCCTGATTAC
>CAIVJE010000069.1 GCA_903906135.1 uncultured Verrucomicrobiota bacterium
CGCCAAGCCCATGTCAGCGAGACCATTCAAGACCTTCCGCCAGTCTGCCAACCGCACCCCAAGTTTCTCCGAATTAAATCCCGCGAGTGTTGTTTCAAGCTCCGCCAGGCTTTTAATCTTCAAGAATGCGAGCACCTTCGCCTTCGTTTCCATCGCCATCGCCCCGTGCACCTCGACGTAGCCCTTGAACGCATCATCGCCCATTTTCTCAAAGCGATCGATGGCCGTGAGCAGTGCCGGTGTTTGTAGCTCAGTAAAGCCCAGGGCCTCCAAATAGAAAAACCACAGGTCACGATCGCTTAATCGAATACTGAAATCTGCTGCGGTCAGTCCGAAACCCGCGAGACATTGAATTAACAGCGCGATCAACTCGATCTCTGCTTCGGGACCAGCCTCGCCAAAGATATCGGCGTTAAATTGATGGAAGGCGCGCAAACGCCCCTTCTGCGCGCGCTCGTAGCGATAAAATTCCGCCAAACTAAACCACTTAATGGGTCGTTTAAGCGCTCCCGCCCTCGCGCCCACCATCCGGCAAACGGTTGGAGTCATCTCTGGTCGCAGGGCTACCTCCCGGCCTCCTTTGTCCGTAAAACTAAATAACTGCCCTTCAATTTCATCCCCCGACTTGGTCGTGAAGAGCTCAAGTGGCTCCAGCACGGGCGCATCATACTCCTGAAAGCCCGAAGCTCGCGCCGCCGTGCGCCAAGTAGCAAAAATATGCTGCCGACGAGAAAATTCTTCCGGATAAAAATCCCGGAAGCCCGGAAGGGATTGAAAACCAGCCATGCCGCTTAACTTAAAGCGGACTTAGACCGAGGCCGCTGGCGGCGGATTATTTTTCAATTTCTCCAAGCTCAGTTGTTTAATCTTCTGCTTGAGAATCTTACCTGACTTAAATTTTACGACCGCTCGCTCCGGAATGATGACTTCAGTCTCGGGCTTATTGGGATTACGCCCGACGCGGGCCTTGCGGACCTGAACTTCGAGAACGCCAAAATTACGCAGCTCAACATTACGGCCGGCAGCGAGGGCATCCATGACAATATCCAGAGTCATTTGCACCGTGTCTTGAATTTGCTTCTGGGGAAAACCAGTCTTCTCGTAGATTTCCAGGACGATTTCGCGTTTTGTGAGGTTAGTCGACATAGTTACGTTGGGTTAAAAAAATTAAGCCTCGAGCGTTACAGGCACAAACAATTCACTCCCTAGTGCTTGCGTCAATCTCAAAGGTATATTAAAGCTAAATCTTACCGATGCCCGATCCTATAGCAGTTAATACGATGTTCGCTCGCATTGCCCGTCGCTACGATCTAGCGAACCACCTGCTCAGCGGCGGGATTGATTATTGGTGGCGTCAACGCTTAGTCCGCGCGGTCTATGATAGTCACGCTGCTTCCGTTCTGGATCTAGCTACAGGCAGTGGCGATGTCGTCTTCGCCTTAGCCGACGGACTTGCTCCTGGCGTAACCCTGTTAGGCATGGACTTCTGCCAACCCATGCTCGATGAGGCCGTTAAGAAACGGGCAGAAAACCACCGCTGGACTCACATTGAGTTCCGCCCAGGCGACGGTATGGCTTTACCCCTGCCTGATGCGTCCTTTGAGGCCATCACCATCTCCTTCGGCCTCCGCAATATGGTAAATCGAGCAAAAGCTCTACAGGAAATGCGTCGCGTGCTCAAGCCTGACGGGCGCCTGTTCATCTTAGAATTCTCGCAACCGGTGGTCTGGTTTCGGCCGTTTTACTACGCGTACCTCACGCACGTGCTCCCCATCGTGGCTGGAATCATCACCGGCGATCGTTCAGCCTATGAATATCTTGGCGGTTCTATTGAGCAGTACCCCGATCGCCTCGCCATGTCAGAGGAAATTCGCCAAGCTGGCTTTAATTCGGTCAGCGCCCTGCCCCTCAGTTTCGGCATCGTGGCGCTGCACGAAGCACGCGCTTAGTCACTCCGCGTATTAGTTAAAGGACTTGCCGCAACCGCAGGTACTCTGCGCATTCGGGTTTTTTAATTCGAAACCTTTGCCGTGAAGACCATCATCAAAATCGATATTAGTACCGTCGAGATAAGCTAAGCTGGTCGGATCAACGAGCAATTGAACGCCTTCACTCTCGAAGAGCTGATCACCCTCCTTGGTCAGATCAAATGACATCCCATACTCAAACCCTGAACAGCCGCCACTTTCGACGAATACGCGCAGTTTTTTTTGCAAATCACCTTGGGCGGTGAACATTGACTGCACTTGACGGGCAGCCCGCGGCGTGAGGGTAAGCATGAGGTAAAAATAGGGCTAAGCTCTAGGCTGTCAACCTAGGCCAAGAAGGAAAGTTGCATGTGCAGCAGGAATCGTGCAAATATCGCGCTGTTTTCTTGCCACGCTTAAAAGTCGCCGTTTCCGTCGAGAGTGACCTTGCCTTCCCTTCAACACATTTTCAGCGAACTGCACTACGAGCTTATCCAAAAGCTCGCGGAAGGGGGCATGGGGCTAGTCTACGAAGCAGTGCAAAAGGGCTCTGGTAACTTTCGCAAAACTGTCGCGATTAAGTTGATTCGAGAGGAATACTCGACGGTGCCAGAGTTTCAAAAAAACTTCATTGGCGAGGCCAAGCTCGTAGCTGACCTAATCCACACGAATATCGTCCAGACCTACCACCTCGGCCAAATTAACGGTCAGTACTATATGACCATGGAATATGTCCGGGGCATAAATTTAGAACAATTTATCAATCGGCATAATGAACTAAACCGTCTCGTGCCGCTCGATCTCGCCGTCTTTATCGCCTCGCGCGTCTGCCGCGGCCTAAGTTATGCGCACGGTAAAAAAGATCGCCAGAACCGTCCGCTGGGAATCGTCCATCGCGATGTTAATCCAAAAAATGTCATGCTCGCGATGGAAGGCGACGTAAAGCTAACCGACTTCGGTATCGCGAAAGCTCTCGACCTAATGTATAATGATGAGGGGAAAATCATTCCGGGCAAAGATGAATATCTCTCTCCGGAAGGCGCTAGCTTCGCCATTACGGATAGCCGAGCAGATCTTTTCTCCCTCGGGGTAGTCATGAGCGAAATAATTCTGGGCAAGAATATTTTTCGTGGAACCGATCGCCCCCAATCTCGGCGCAATATTTTAACCCTGCCGGTGCCCGACTTTACTACCCTGCGCCCGGACCTCGATGCCAAGCTGGCGGTCATCATGCAGAAGACACTCCAGCGCGATCGGGAGCAGCGCTACCAGAGCGCCTTAGCGCTGCTGACCGATCTAGAACTCTATCTCTACAGCGATCGCTATGGTCCGACCAATGAAAAGCTCGCGGTTTACCTCGCCGAAATTTTTCCGGTTGCCCAATTTGGCGCCACCCCCGCCGTCCCGCATTCTTTTCGCCCGGCCACCCGCACTAACCAGCCCTAGGCCCTTGGCACATGAGTGGTCCCGGACTCCAACAAGGCTTTCAGCAGCGGCAGACGCAGCAGCTCATGCTGGCGCCGCAAATGCAGCAGTCCTTAAAAATATTGCAGGTCGCCGCGCTAGACCTGCGCACGACCATCCAGGAAGAATTACAGTCTAACCCTACCCTGGAAGAACAGCCGATGGGTGACGTTAGCTTGGAGAAATCAGCTACGAGCGGCGATGAGACCGCGACCCCGAACGACGATCCGCGCGAAGAATTAGATTTCTCCAAAGATTTCCAGGTCTTGGAAAAACTGAGCCAAGACTGGAAAGATCACCTGACTGATACCGGTGGGGTGCGCCCGAGCACCGGGGAAGAAGATGAACAGCGCCAACATTTCTTCGACTCGTTAACTATCGAAACCTCGCTGCCGCAGCATCTGATGCAGCAAGCCGAATTTACCGACCTCCCCGCTACTCACTTAGAGGCCCTGCGCTTTCTGATCGGAAGTCTGGATGATCGTGGCTACTTGACCGCCTCCCTCCCGGACCTCGCGCTGCTGGCGAAGCTATCACTGGAAGCCATCCAAGCCGCCGCTCAGCAGCTCAAAACTTTTGACCCGGCCGGCATCGGGGCGGAAAATCTAGCTGACTGTCTCCTGAGCCAACTTATCCAAAAAGGGCGCGGCAAATCGGTGGCCGCTCGCATCATTCGCGACTATCTCGAATTACTCATGCGACGGCGCATCCCTGAGTTGGCGCGGAAGACGGGTCTCTCACTCGAGATTATCCAGACGGCCATCGAAGAAATCAGCACCCTGGACCCCGCGCCCGGTCGCCGGTTTGCGGCTGACAGCAATCGCGTGGTGATCGCTGATGTGACGGTAGAAAAAGACGGCGCCGATTGGAAAATTATTCTCAATCAAGATTACATCCCCCGCCTCCGCCTCAGTAATACTTACAAAGCCCTCATTGCCCAAGGTCATTTAAATAAGGCCGAAAGCGACTACCTTCGCGAAAAGCTCCGCTCTGGAAA
>CAIVJE010000070.1 GCA_903906135.1 uncultured Verrucomicrobiota bacterium
ACGCCGATGTCGTGGGGCCCAGATGGCTATCATTTTAGGCTCAACTCGCGGGTCCGCGCCGAGATTACCTTTCGTCAAGTGATTGCCACCGTGCGCAGCCACACCTTTAAGTAGCGTCTGCAGTTTCCCCATCATCGGTCAGAGGCTATTCCCTGCAATTACCACATGCCCCTCCTTGTTCCAAAACAGTGCGTCCACCTACTCCTGCTCAGCCTGTTGCTCAGCAGAACGACCCACGGCCACGATACGCTAGCGACGACGCGCCCTAGCGCGGACGGTCAGCAGGAGCTACGCAAGATCAGTGGGATTTTTGATACCGACCTGCCCAAGACTGAGAAAAAAGGCTCCGTTCGTATTATTGTGCATCCGCACATGGGTGATTTTACCCGCCGGAATTATTTGCGCCTTCCTCTGGGGGTCCGCTGGGGCGTGAATAATCACGTCGAAGTCACCGCTACCATCGAGCCCTATATCCAACATGGACTGCGCCGCGGTTCCCCCGGCAACGACATTGGCAATGTTCAATTCGGCGGAAAATACGTCTATAAAAATTGGCTGCAGACGGACTACGATGCGAGCGTCGGCCTTAGTGTTCGCCTGCCGGTGGGAGCTCCCCCGCTCGACATGACCGATGGCTACAACCACTACACCCCCTTCTTGGTCCTCTCCCATCCGAGCCGGTACACTCCCGGTCTCAAATATTTTTTCAGTGGCACCGCCGACCTGATGGCAAAATCTTCGGTCGCGGGTAGTTTTCGCAAAAATGACGCCCACAGCAGTTCACTCATTTTAGGCACGGGCTTCGTGCTCGATCGCTTTCCCTATCATTACACGCTGGAAACCGGCCTTCAAACGACCTCGTTAATTGGGCGCGATAATCAGCACTACGTTTTCGTGAAGCCCGGCTTCGCGTGGGATTTACCCCGCAAACTCACCTTTAATTCACACGGCCGCTGGTTATTTGGCCTCAGTGTTAAAATCACCCAAGGCCCGGATGGCACCCGCATCGATAGCGGCGGGAAGATTCGTGGCGATTTCAGTCTCAGTCGCTGGTGGCGCGGGAAAAGAGAAGCCAGCGCCGCCGCCGCGAAATAAATCATAATCCGAGGGTGCGCTTGCCACCAAAGGCGCAAAAATCGACCAAGGCGTTTTTAACCGCGAAGGGCGCAAAGCAACGCGAAGGGTTCGGACTTAAACTCGCTTCGCGCGCGGAGGATCGGCCCGATAACCGATAGCCCCTTACCTCTGTGACCCAAGCCATAGGTCTTTATATTTAATCCAGATCGGATCCGTATAATCCGTGGTTAAATAATTCCGAAATTGACCAAGGCATGATCAGCCCGTGAGCAGCTTTAACCTAAACCTTAGAATTATTCGCCCCGCCCCCTCTACATCTCCGCGTTTCAAGTGAGATTTTCAGGGTAAATTATTATCTCAACGTTCCAAGCCACGCGCCGAGATGCAACGTCGCGCAAGTAGCGAGGGCCGCAGCTACGTCGTCCACGACAATCCCCCACCCCGCCGGCCAGCTCTGCAGCCGACGTATGCCGAAGGGCTTCGCAATATCATAGAGCCGAAAAAGCACGAACCCAGTGACAAGAATAAGCCAAGGCGACCAACCGAGGGTACGCCACCCGAGAAAGCACAGCGGCATGACAGCGAATTCATCCAAAATTATTTCGCCCGGATCTTTCCGGCCCATGCGCTCAGCCGCTTCACCACAGAAAGCTACGGCAAAATAAAGCCCCACCCCCGTCAGCAACAGCGTGCTCACCAGCCCCAGCGGGTAAAAAATGACGGTGAAATAAAGTAAGCCCGCCAATGAACCCCAGGTGCCGGGAGCAGGTAGCTTCATCCCGAGGGGACCCAGCGTAGCAAGGCCGACCACGAAGCGAGTCGGTAAAATTCGCGGCCACTGCGGCGAAGGTAATTTCATCAGCTTATTCTAACACCACGTACCCGTGCCGGCGGAAATAAGAAATCCCCGAAGTAATCGTCAGCACGGCCGCAAGGCCATAAAGCCCCATCCCAATCCAGTGAATTCCACTGATAATCCAACGATCGGCAGCGGAAAAGAGGTGACCATAATCGTGGCTCATCATCCGCGCTCCCAGTAACCACCCGATCGCGTTAAGCTGCACAAAGGTCTTCACCTTGCCGCCTTGATCTGCCTCCACCACGAGTCCCTTCGTCGCCGCGGCCATGCGCATGCCCGAAACCAAAAATTCGCGACCGAGCATGCCCAGCAACAACGCCAGCGCAAAATTTTCGTAGCCCATAAAATAATTTCCTACCACCAGCGCGATCATCAGACCCATCACCATCACCTTATCAATCACCGCATCCATGAAACGGCCAAAAGATGAAACCTCCCCGCGCGCTCGCGCAATCATGCCATCAAACCAATCAGTGAGCGCCGCGGCAATGAAGAGCCAGAAAGCGACCGTCGCCCCCCAACCGGAATCGCGATCGATGTTCATTAACCAAACAATTGCAAACATCGCCGGAACGCGGGAAAGAGTCATCCAGTTGGCCACAGTAAAACGCATGCCGGCAGTCGATACACCTGAGCTTCGCTTGGCAATACCTTGATGCGATATGACGGGGCCTTGGCGCCCCCCCGTGTCATCACGCAAAACTTCCTCGCCATCGTCCCCCGCTCTGCAATCTTAGCGGCGTCGACGCATGAAACTCTGTATTTACCCCGGAACCTTCGACCCCTTTACCAACGGTCATCTCGACGTGCTCGCGCGCGCCGCAAAACTTTTTGGCCACGTACGCGTCGCCATCGCCATCGACTCCACCAAGGCTCCGCTCTTCACCCCGGAGCAGCGCGTACAGTTAATTAAAGCCAATCTGCGTGGCCTGCCCAATGTCGATGTCGTGAGCTTTGACGGCCTGCTCGTAAAGTTCGCCCGCAAACAAAAAGCTCACGCGATCATCCGCGGCCTCCGCGCCCTGTCCGATTTTGAATTTGAATTTAATATGGCCCTGATGAACCGACATCTCGAGCCCAAGGTGGAAACGATTTTCGTCATGCCCAACGAATCGTACAGCTACACGAGTTCCTCGCTCGTCAAACAGATCGCCAAGCTCGGCGGCGACGTCAGCAAATTTGTGCCCCCCAACGTGGCGAAGGCGCTTCGCGAAGTTTACCCTAACGTCTAAGGCCCGCCGCGCTCCGCGCCGAGTCAAGTTGTTAGCGGAAAAATAATTTAAGGGGCAAACGCCTCAGCTACGCGAAGAAAGGAAATTGGCCCTTTCTTTTTTTGACGGAACGAGGGCTGGGCCAAACTTTGCGCACATGCCCCTCCGGAGTCTCGCCGTCGATTTCAATGCCTTCTTCGCCTCCTGCGAACAGCAAGATCGTCCAGAATTAAGGGGACATCCCGTCGCCATCGTACCCGTGCTAGCGGAGACGACTTCCTGCATCGCCGCCAGCTATCTCGCCAAGGCCTGTGGCGTGCGGACAGGCACGAGCATCGCCGAAGCCCGTCAACTGTGCCCCGAGATTCGCCTCATCGCGCAACGCCCCCGCCTCTACATTGATTATTCGCGCCAATTGCGCGCCATCATCGAGTCGTGCATTCATATTACCAGCGTTCGCTCGATCGATGAAGTGGAGTGCGACCTCACCGCCACCTTTGCCCCCCGGGAAAAAGCGCTGAGCGTCGCCCGAGAAATTAAAACTCGGATTGGCCAGGAAATTGGCCCGTGTCTCACCAGTTCCATTGGCATCGCGCCGAATTGGCTATTGGCCAAGCTCGCCACTGATTTGCAAAAACCGGATGGCTTAGTCGTCATCGACGACGACGATCTGCCGCAAAAATTACTCGGTCTAAAGCTGCAAGATTTTCTGGGCGTCGGCCAAGCCATGGAAGCCCGTCTTCGCGCGCACGGCATCGATACGGCTGAACAATTTTATGCCGCCTCGCCCGGTCTGCTGCGCGGCATCTGGGGCGGCGTTGAAGGTGAGCGCATGCACGCTCGCCTTCACGGTGCGGCCATTCCAATGGCACCGCCCAAAAAACAAACCATCGGCCACTCGCACATCCTGCCCCCCGCATTGCGCTCTGCCCCCCGCGCGCACGCGGTGCTGCACCGACTGTTGCAAAAAGCTGCGATGCGTCTGCGCCAGAGCGGACACTACGCCGGCGCATTAAGCCTGAGCCTCGATTATTACGATGACGTTAGCTGGAGCGATGAGCTGCGCTGCACGGAAACGCAGGACACGCTTCAATTAACGCAGGCGCTGAACCAGCTCTGGGCCCGCCGCCCAGTCGCGTTGCGAGCCCGGGCACCTTTCCGCGTAGGCCTGGTTCTCACGCGTCTCTTGCCATGGAGTGCACACACGCCGGATCTTTTCCATCAAACCCGCGATATGGCCCGGGCCCAATTGCATCAGGCCATGGACACTTTGAACCAAACCTTTGGCCACGGCTCAGTTTATTTCGGCGGCGCCCATGGAGTCCAAACCGCGGCGCCCATGCGCATCGCCTTCACCTGCATCCCAGAACCTGAACTGGAAGAAATCGACCCCCAGAGAGAACGCCGACTGCGGCCCCTTTCGTCGCCTCACCCTTGGCAAGATTCACTTAGCTAAAATCAGACCCGCGCTGGCTAAATCTACTGAGTGACGGTGAGAGCCGGAGCGATGAGCGGAAGTTTTAACCAAGCGAGACCGATCTTCCGCTGCATGTGATACAATGCTGGCGCCGCCCGCCCCATCATAAAAAAGCGCCAAGCGATCGCGATCTTACCGCGGACACTTTCAGATTATTCCCGCGCGCCAGTTTGCTACAGTAAACTCGGGCTCGATCAATACACCCATCCCCCATACCAATCCAATTTTCTCTCAGTCATTTTTGCTTGCCGCCTAGTTTCCATCTTCCGTAGTAAATACCACTGCTTCCATCGCGAAGCAGTGCTTGGACTTGTGTTCTTTCCCATTTTGTCGCGCT
>CAIVJE010000071.1 GCA_903906135.1 uncultured Verrucomicrobiota bacterium
CATCGACCCCTTGACGGTCGAATTTTACCAGGAAATCTAAATCGCTGGTTGGCGTGTTATGACCTGAGACGATTGAGCCAAAGGCATACAGCTCCTGAACTTTATAGGCACGGCAAGTTTCGCGGAGAGCGTCGGTTTTTAAATCAGCCAGCGTCATTTTCAAAATACTTCTATAAGGGAGATCCAGCGGGTCAAGCGGGATGGGCATCGGGTGGGGCGGGCCGCTTGACCGGCGGGGGGCAGCGGGCTTAGCTGGCCTGCCGTATGAAACCCTCGCGCCCCGTTCCCTTGCCCGCCGTGCCGAGCATTCGCGTTGTCGATGCCGATGTTCATCATAACATCCGGGACAAATCTGATCTCTACCCCTATCTCACCAATATCGAACGCGCGCGCTTGGAGGAGTACGGCATGCCGCGCAACACCAGCCTCTATCTGGCCAACGGTGGTTGGCGGGGCGCGCGGGCGGATATAGTTGATGCCGGCGAGGACGTTGATCCCCGGTCTAATTTCGATCTGTTCCAGACCAAGCTGCTCGATGCGCATGGCATCGATCTCGCCATTCTCCAGGTTGAAGCGACGCCCTCGCTGGTTTCGCTCGCCGATGTGGATTACAGCGCGGCTCTCATTCGGGCCATCAACGATTGGTCGCTCGAACATTGGGTCGCTCGCGATTCGCGCTACCGCCTGGCGCTCACGATCCCGATGCACGATCCCGTCTTGGCCGTGAAGGAAATCGAACGCCTCGGTGGCCATCCCTCCGTGGTCGCAGCTTACGTCGTCTGTGGCTCCCCGCGATTGTATGGCAAACGAGAATTCGATCCCGTCTACGCCGCGTGCGTGGCGCACGGCCTTTCCCTCTCGTTGCACTTCAGCAACGAGGGCCACGGGATGAATCCGCCCCCCACGGCCGCGGGTTTCCCCTCTTACTACGCGGAAACTTATTTGGTCCGACCGCAATTTTATCAGGCCCACCTTTCCAGTTTTATTTTCGAAGGCACCTTTGAAAAATTTCCGCAGCTAAAAGTGATTTGCTGCGAATCCGGGTTCGGGTGGGTGCCGTCATTTTTCTGGCGGGCCGATATGGCTTGGAAGGAACTCCGCTCCCAAACGCCGTGGATCAAGCGACTGCCCAGTGAGTATCTGGCGCAAAATCTTCGCTTCACGACGCAGCCCTTCGAGGAGAGCCAACCGCCCCGGGCCGTCGACGAAATTGTGAAGTGGATGCATGGCGCCAAGACTCTCCTGTACTCGAGCGATTTTCCGCACTGGGATTTTGATCCCCCGGAGTCGATCCCGGCGCGATTCAGTCCGCAATTGCGCCGGCAGATCCTCGCAGAAAACGCCCTCGCCAGCTACCCGAAGCTCGCTGGGCTGGCGGGAGCCTGAGCAAAATTAAGCTATGCCGACCGCTCATGCTGTTTGTCGCGTCAGCGAGCTGCCACTCGGTGGACGGAAAATTGTAGAAATTGCGGGCCGCAGCATCGGGGTTTTTCGCTTGGCCGATGGCCGCTATTTTGCCCTCCGCAACCTCTGCCCACATCGGGGAGCCCCGCTCTGCGCCGGCCGCTTGCTGGGCTTGTACACTGCGGAGCAGCCCTACCAGCTGGTGCTTGAACGCGAAGGAGAGATTCTGCGCTGCCCTTGGCATGGCTGGGAATTTGATCTCACGACCGGCCGTTCCGTTTTCATGCCCGAGGCCGTGCGCGTTAAAACTTACCCCGTTGATGTCCTAGATTCTCCCGCGACCAGCGTGGAGAAATTCAAGGTGACTGAGGCCGAAGGAATGATCGTGCTCTGGATTGATTAAAACGCCGTCCGCCGCTGAGCGGCGGAGCCGCTCGTTTAAGTTTAGAGTTTAAGTTTAAGATCGGATCGAGCCGCTGATTGCGAGCCAGCCACAAAAGGCGCAAAAAGCGCAAAATCGAGGTAAAAGGTCAGAGGTGAGAGGTGAGAGGCGGAAAAGTTTTAAGGTTTAAGTTCTAAGTTTTAAGCTCGGATTTTGGGTTCGCGTCACTTCGCGCCCTTCGCGGTTAAAAATGCCTTGGTCGATCCGAGTCCAGTTTCACGATTTCTACTTTCCAGATTTTCATCTTTTCCGTCCCTTCCTAGATCGATTTTGCGCCTTCTGTACCTTTTGTGGCTGATTGGAAGTTCCCCAATCTTAAACTTAGAACTTAAACCTTAAACCGGCGCGCGCCACGCGCGCCTCCTTATGACCTGCCGCCGCGTTGACTACGCAAACTGTCGCGCGGAGATTGCACTCGTTCCTTCCAGTTTTTGCATCCAGACGACTCCCGTTCTTCGGGCGTCACCAACCGAGCTCCCACGAGCCACGGTGGTCA
>CAIVJE010000072.1 GCA_903906135.1 uncultured Verrucomicrobiota bacterium
GAAGCATCGCTCGGGTTTGATGCGGCTGACATCTCGCTTGATGGAAGAGCTCGGGGGCAATGTTACTGCGGTAGTTTGGGATAATTCGCGTCGGTCATTTTTGACTCACGCCAAAAAGTCTCCGGTTGATTTTACTTCAGCGGATTGGCTATTCACCGTGGAAATGTTCAGCGAGGCCGAGCGGCCGGGCTTTGCTGATTTTGTGCATCACCCTCCTTGCCGATTGGCGGCGATGTTTCATGATGCCATTCCGATCAAATTTCCCCACATCACGTGGCCGCAAAGTGTTCAGCGGCATCCCGAGTACATGAAATTATTGGCGAGCTTTGATCGGACCTGGGCCATCTCAGAGGCCACGCGGCGAGATTTTATGGGCTTCTGGGATTGGCAGGGAATCGCGCCGAAAGGGCCGGTAGAGGTCATCGAACTCGGAGCAGATTTTGATGGGAGCAATCGGGTGCAGCGCGATACCCGGCCGACACAAGGCCGCCCAGCACTGGTGTGCGTGGGGATTGTCGAGCCGCGTAAAAATCAGAGCTTTTTGCTCGAGGTCGCCGAGGCGTTATGGGGAGAAGGCGTAAATTTCGAATTACATGTGGTTGGTCGAATCAATCCTCACTTTGGTCGCCCGTTGCTGAAGCGCATGCGGGCACTCGAGGATCGGCAGAAGCTTTTCCGTTTTCATGCGCAAGTGAGCGATCGTGAACTGGGTCGACTCTATGCCAATGCGCGCGCCGTCGTTTTCCCGACGATCGCGGAAGGCTGTGGCTTACCGCTGCTGGAAGCTTTATGGCGCGGCGTGCCATGTGTGTGCAGCGATCTGCCGGTCTTGCGTGAGAATGCCGCCGCGGGGGGCTGTCTTTTAGCGCCGGTTAATCATCATCTAGATTGGCAGAAACAATTGCGCGGCCTCTTGACGAATGAGGCAGATCATCAGCGCTTACAAACTGAAGCCATGGCGCGGGCTTTACCCCGATGGTCCCATACCGCGCGGACGTTATTGCAGGCTTTGCGCTAACTTACATTTGCTTCACCGCATAGGCCATGGCGGTGGCAATTTTGTCTAAATCTTCCTCGCTATGCAGTGCGGAGATGGCGGTACGAATGAGGTCTTTACCTGGGGGAACCGCGGGCGCGATCGACATGACTGTGAATACGCCTTTCTCCAACAGGGCTTGCCAGAAACGATAGACGAGTTCTTTCGAACCTAGCACGATCGGCACGGCGGGGGTTTCGCTCTCCCAGGTATCGAGCCCAAGACCTTTCAGCATCTCACGATAGCGTTTAGTATTTTTCCACAGGCGAGCTAAGTGCTCAGGCTCTGATTGCATCAGCTCAAGTGAGGTGGTTGCGGCGGCCGCTTGGCTCGGGGCGAGCGCGGCGCTGAAGAGGGTTTGTTTGGAGTTGGTTCTTAAATATTCGATCAGTGTGCGCGATCCCGCAATAAAACCTCCGGTGCTGGCGAGAGATTTAGACATCGAGCCACAAATAATATCGACCTTATCATTGAGTTGAAAGTGATCGACGGTTCCGCGGCCTTGGCGGCCCAGCACGCCGAAACCATGAGCGTCATCGACCACCATAAAGGAACCGGACTCCTCGCTTGATCGCGCGATTTCGGGCAAGCGACAAATATGTCCTTCCATTGAATAAACGCCTTCTACGACGATCATTTTTGGCGTCTTCGGCTCAAGCGACTGTAAGATTTGCCGAAGATCTTCGGGGTTATTATGGCTAAAACGTTCAACCGCTGCCGTGGATAGCCGGACGCCGTCCCAAAGGCACGAGTGGATGTTTTTGTCGGCGAGGATGGTATCACCTTTTTGGGCAAAAGTGGCGACGGCCGAGAGGCAAGAAACATATCCTGCCACACTGACGTGGCAGGCCTCTCGACCAAGGAAGGCCGCAAGTTTTTCCTCGAGGGCGATATGATAGGCGCGGGAACCATTAGAGATACGCGCCCCAGTCGGGCTGGAGCCCCAAATTTTGGCTCCTTGCGCGCAGGCTTCGATCACTTTGGGGTGAAAGGAAAGTCCGAGATAATCATTGCTCGAAAGCATGACCATCTCGCGTCCTTGCAACTTGATCCTCGTCCCCTGTTGCGACTCCATGGCATGATAGTAAGGCTTATATTTCAGCCGCATCTTCGTCGCGTGGTCATCTTGCGCACGGCTAACGATGGCTTTGCTGGTTTTGGAATTGAACAGAGACAGGGCCATAGAAATTTGGTCGGACTAGACGTCAGTTGATGATTCTAAGCAACCGCAAAGCCTTGGCTCAAACGCGACGCGGTAGGGCGCGCATCCACGTCGTGAACGCGGTGGCGTACTCTGGCCACGTTTTCAGGTGGCGGGTGCGGGCCTGAGCTGCGAGTTGCGCGACTTCGGTTGGATTTTTAATCAATCGACCTAACGTTGCGGCGAGATTGTTGGCATCGACTGAAGCCAGGGTGAGACAGCCCCCACCGTGGGCGGATTCGCCGAGGGCCCCGCGGCTCGAGCAGACACAGGGTTTACCGTAGTGGAGGCTTTCCAGCACGGGCATGCCAAAACCCTCAATTAATGATGGGTAGACGGTGAAACTGCATTGTTGGTAGGCCGCGTGGAGAGTGGCGTCGGGCACCGATCCGGAAAAGAGTAGGGGGCGGCCCGCTTGCTGGAGGGCGTGAATTCGGGCTAGGGCTGGGCCGGCCGTGTCAGCTCGGGGCATTCCGATCAGCTGCAACTCGAAAGCGAGGCCTTCAAGCCAGAGCGCTTCGCAAGCTTCGAGTAAGGCGAGGTGGTTTTTGCGGCCTTCGATCGTGCAGACACAGAGCAATCGGGGCAGGGTTGGGGATGGGTTCGCTTCGTTAGCTGAGAGCAGCGCGGGACGATCGACGCCGAGGGGGATGGCGTGGACCGGAGGCGGTTGATCGATCCCCAGCCAGCGCCAATAGTCGCGTAGGCTAGTTGCGGAATCTTCTGAGATGGCGATGACCCCATCAAATAAAAGCAACTCGCGCAGATAGGCGGGAAAGCGGGCGACCGTTCCTGGGGGCGTGAGCTCAGGAAATTTTAAAGCAATCGCATCGTAGAAAATGGCGACCCGCGGGCCGGCAACCGAGGATAACAAACTGGGCAATTGCGCTCCTACTTTAGCTGAAAATAATTCTGGGCAAATGAGACCATGCGCGGCGGGTAGCGAAGGTTTAGCTCCGAGCCACCGCTGGGTGGCGCCAGCTATTTTCTGGGTAAGCGTCCACTTGGCCCCGCGTGAGCGGCCCGTGCCACCACTGCGATCAAGCAGAATGGACGTTTCCTTCGGTGCGAGGGCTCGCCAGCCAATGAGGTGGGGATCGTAGCAGATGGGCGTCACGGCTCCTTGCAATTGCAGTTCGGCAAACAGGGTGCGGCACACGCGTTGAATGCCCGTCTGCGCGGAAGTGTGGCTGGTATGGGTAGCGTCGAAGAGGAGCATGCAAGTTAGGGCTGACGTTCCCAAAAGGTTACCTGACCAACAGTGCTGAGTTTGGTCCAATGGCCGCCAATTTTCCTTAAGGCTTCCGCTGACTCAAAGGGGAGGAGTGCGGCATAGATCGGGCGCTTTTGCGCAGCGAGGGTGGCGAAGAGTGAGCTGGAGCGATCCTGATCCCAGCGGATCAGCAGAAAATCGTTATAATAGAAAAAAGCGCCGCTGACTTGCATGCAAAAAATGGCGGCATTAGCCGGCAAGTGGGTTTGGGCCCAACGGGCGGAATCTGGATAAGTGCGTTCGCGTTGCTCCAGCGTCATCACATCCAAGCGCTGGATTGCGCTGATCTGCCAAGCGGCTGAGATTGCGAGCAGGGCTGCCGCAGCCATTGCGGTTGTTTTAGGAGTGAGCCGAAGAGTCTGTTCGGTGGCGGCGAGGGCACTGACGGCCGCTAGAATTAAGGCGGGGAAGGCCGGTAAAATAAAACGCAGATACCACCAGGTTTCGCCGGCGCAGTAGTAAAAGCCATAAAAGCCAACGAGGGTGACGAACCATATCGCGAGCATTTTATAGCCGCGCCGCCGAGCGGTGGGGAGAAACGGTGCGGCCAGTGCTGCGATAATAAGGGGAGAAAACAAAACAGGGATCCAGCGAGCGAACTGGAGCAAATTGGGCGCGAAATATTCTCGGCTAAAGGCGGACCACACATCGCCGTAACCGGTGGCCAGCGGAGAGCCATAAACTTTCCAATTGTAGAAAGCCAAGAAAGCGGCGCCGGGCAGGCCGCCCACGCCAACCGCTAGGTAAGCCCTCCACTGAAACCCCAGAGCGATCAACCCGGGAAGCACCAGCAGGGCGCTCGTGGGGCGCACGAGTACGGCTAGGCTGAGAGCGGCCCCGCAGGCGAGTCCCCAGCGCCAGTCATCGCGAACGCGCAGAGCGCTGGATAATACGGCGAGGGACCAAGCCAAGGCGAGCAAGTCGCTCATCGGTTGTAGCGCGGAAAAAATAAAAACGGGACACAGCCAGAGCCAAAGCACCCCGGCGGCCGACCAAAGGGGCGATAAACCGAGTTGCCGAGCCAGAGTCCAAAGCAAGCCGCCGCTAGCTAAAATGGATAGTAGATTAACCGCGATAACGGTATAATCCCAACCCACGATTTGAGCGGCAGCGCCCAGATGCAGGGGCAGGCCGATCGGGTAGGTCGGGACGAGGCGATCGCCCGTGGGGTGCAGGCGGAGGCCTAAAGGCTGGAAGGCCATTTCACCAAACGCCACGGAGGAGTGTTCTGGCAGGCTGCGGACCGGCGCAAAAAATTTACCCTGAGCTAGCAGTCGAGCGCTGGTGAGATAGCCTGATGAGTCGGAACCCCCCGCGTGGGGGGACATATAGGTGGAAAGAATTCCCAGGTAGGCGACGACTCCGATCAAAGTGATAGTCATCCACCCGCGTCGCAGGTAGGTAGCGGGCGGGGCGGCAATCAAGGTGGGCGAGGGGGGAGGCATTATTTAGCGTTGTCGGGCGCACAAGCCTGCCATTATTTGCAACGATGGCTCAAACTAAAAACCTCCGCCGTGGCGGGCATTCCTGTGGATGCCATGATTGAACCGCGCGTGGGTAATTCTTTAAAGACTTCCGCTGAGCCCTCCATTAACCGGTCAGTCGTGATGGGCTATTTGGGAGTGGTCGCGATATTTATTTGGATTTTCTGCCAATTCTATCTGCCGGGCAAAGGATTTACTTACCTGATTAATTTCGGGAGCAGAAATGAACAAGCGAGTCTGAGCAAACTTCAGAAGTTGGAGCATTATGTGGATCGGCATTCTGACGGCTATGATGCGCAATATTACGCGCAGATCGCCCTAGATCCTTCATTGCGGAATACGCAATTGCGCCGCGCGGTTGATGATTTGCCTTACCGGGCGCGCCGCATTCTTTTGCCGGCGACTGCTTGGGTTTTGGGGCTCGGTCACTCCGCTTGGATCTTACAGGCCTACGCGTTACAGAATGCCCTTTGCTGGTTCTTGCTGGCTTGGATTTCGCTGCGTTGGTTTCCGCCGACGAGCTGGTCTCATTTTATTCGCTGGGCGGGGGTGATGTTTTCGTTGGGTTTATGTGCCAGCGTGCGGAATGCGCTGTTAGATGGCCCCAGTTTGCTGCTGATTGCGCTCGGGGTTTTGTTGGTGGAGAAAAATCGGCCTTGGTTGGCTACAATCATATTTGCGCTGAGTGGTTTGGGCAAAGAGACCAATCTTCTCGGATCGTCCGCCTTATTGCCGGCGAAGCCGCTCGGGTGGAAGGGGTGGGGTGGGGTGATTTTGCGGGGTAGTCTAACCGCGGCTCCACTATTGTTATGGATCGCCTATCTTTATGTGCACTTTGGTCCCGTGTTGGCGGTGGGGACCCGTAATTTTACCCTGCCCTTCTCGGCCTATGTCCACAAGTGGCAGGAGACGCTCATAGTTTTGCCTAGAACTACTTTTAAATATCTTCATCCACTCGCTAATCTCACCATGCTCATAGCGGTGGCCGTGCAATTTATCTATTTAGTGATGCGGCCGCAGTGGCAGCAGGCGTGGTGGCGGGTCGGCGCAACTTTTGCCGTACTTCTGATGTTTCTCGGTGAAGCGGTGTGGGAGGGGGAGCCGAGTGCGGCTTCGCGGGTGCTACTCCCGATGCAATTTGCTTTTAATGTACTCGTGCCGTCAGGCCGCTGGTGGGTGCCGGTATTACTGCTCGGCAATCTCACTTTGCTCACGGGTCACATCACTTTAGATTCCATCGCTAATGAAGGTTATGAATTTAAAGGGGATCGAGTCCTGCGACGCAATGCAGCGGGCCAAATTGCCACCATCAATTTTTCGGAAAAATGGTACGCAATTGAGCACGATGGCACCCGCTACTGGATGTGGTCGCCGGGTAATAATGAGTTAGTGATCTACAATCCCCAGCCACAATCGCTCCGCGTGCAGCTTGCCTTTAACATTTCCGTGGTGGGCGCGCGCCGAGTGGCCGTGCGATTTAAGGGGGCGGAAATCTGGCATGCGGTGTTAGAGGATCAAGATACGGCATCGGCCAATTTGATGAATCTCGTGTTAGCCAGCGGCAATAACCAGTTTGAATTTATTACCGATATTCCCGGCGCTACCGTCGGTCCAGATCCTCGACCGCTCGCCTTTAATCTCGGTAATCTGCAGGTGCATTTAATGGGCAAAGCGCCTTGATCCAACCGTTATTAAAGCGAGGGGCTGCGCACTGGTTGCGATATTTTTCGCCGTTGATTTTAATTCTCACCTCAATGTCCGTATAATTTAATCCCGCTTTTATTTTGTCCTCGCTCAAACAATTCTTTGCTCGACCCACCCGCGGGATCTTCATCTTGCTCGGCGTCGCCGCATTTTTTTTGATCTTCAGCGCATATCAGCGCAATTATTCTCCTGCTTTTGGTATTACCAAGCTGCTGCAGGTCGGTTGGGAATTTAATGATCGGGGCTTAGCTATTTACCGGACGACGCCTAAATATATCGACCCAGCAAGTCAGTGGGGCTTTGACGGTCAGTTTTATGCGGAGCTCGCGCTCGATCCGCTCTTACGTGACCCGCAAATGACTATCGCCCTCGATAATCCACCCTACCGAGCACGACGAATTTTGCTGCCCTGGTTAGCTTGGGTGGGTGGGTTAGGCCGACCCTTTTGGATTCTTAATGTCTATACCGCCTTGAATCTAATTTTTTGGATTGGCTATGCCTTTTTGCTTGGCCGTCTTTTTCGCCCTTACGGCTGGCGCGGTTTAGCGGGGTGGGCGTCGTTATTAATGACCTGCGGCATCATCGAATCGATGCAAGGCTCGTTGGCCGATTTTCCAGGCTTCGTACTGATGACGGCGGGTCTCATGCTCGAGGGAGCGAGCGGTGCCGGGGTGCTCGCTTTGGCGGCCTTGGCCCGGGAGCCTAATATTATCGGGTTACTTGGTCTTTGGGATTATCGATCGCCGTGGCTAACGACCGCGAAACGCAATATCCTACTCGCTTTGATCGCGGGGCTGCCTTGCGCGTTGTGGTTTGTGTATGTGACCATGCGTTTCCCGCCGGTCGACAATACGCTCGCGGGGGGGAATTTCTCGTGGCCGCTCGTTGGTATCATGTCGAAGCTCGGTGAGATTAGTGTTCAGGCCATTAGCGGAGAAATTATTTGGCGCGAATGGTATACCGAGTTTTATACTAATTATGCGCTGCACGCTTTGCTCACGATTGTAGCGACGCTAACGCAGTGTATTTATCTGCTGACGCATCGTGAGTGGAATAATCGAATCTGGCGGGTGGGGGTAATTTTTGTCCCCTATTTTCTGTGTATTAATTATTTTGCGTGGGAGGAGCATTTTACGGTCACCCGGCATGCGCTCGCAATTACCTTAGCTTTTAATTTAATGCTAGCCCTGAGGCCGCGCCGCTCTTGGTTGGTTTGGTTCCTCCTCGGTAATTGTTTTGTGCCTTATGGGGTCTATCAATTTGGACTGCGTGATTTGGTTATTATAAAGGCAGTGTCGTCGACAGAGTATCGTAGCGTGGGCCCTGCGGTCGCGGTACGAGCGGTGGAATTACAGCTTGCCCGTGGCTGGGGAGATGCCGAGCAAACCCGTCAGCATAAGTGGCGCTGGGCTACGGCCCAACATGCCACGATGATCATAACCAATTCTGGCGAGCAACCGTTGGAAGTGCGGCTGGCTTTCATGGCGAGAAGTTTGGCTCCGCGAAACTTCAAGATCAGCGTGGGTGGACGCTCGCTTTGGGCTTCGAACTGGCTGCGCCGGCCTCGCCAAATTATGACGGCCCCTTTTCTCGCGCTACCGGGAGATACCACCATTGAACTCGATACGACGGGAGAGCCCACCTCGCCCGGCTTTGAGCATGATCAACGTCGGCTAACTTTCTTGGTTGAAGATCTGCAAGTGATTTTATCTTTGCCCAAGGCTAACCCCTAAGGAGCACCTTTCAGCTTAGCAGGATTGGGCGGTGCTTTTTCCTTTTACGCGTGGCCTAAACCCGTACTGACTTTGGGTACAGGCTATGCCGTACTACTTCATCGCTGCCGGATTAATCCTGCACACTTATTTTTGGGGGATGGGGGCAACTGGGTTGGTCTTGCCCGTGCGTTGGCGGCGCTGGTGGTGGGCCTTTGCGCCGGGCTTGGGGCTGGCGCTACAATCTGCCGTGGTGTGGGTCGGTGCCCACACTCTTTTGCCGGGCACGGCCAGTTATGCGTGGTGGAGTGAGTTGCTGCCGTTGATTTTGCTCTGGGTCGGTGGCCATCGGCTTGGTTTGCCTACTCTAAGAAGCTTGGCCCGAAATTTTTGGCGACCCCCAGCCGTGCTGCTGGTGGGAATTAGTGCAATCGCGGCTTGGTTTTTATTGAGCCCCATGGCGGCGGCAGGTCGCGGGGTGACCTCCAGTTCGCTCGGGAGTTGTGATCACGCTGATTATGCGGCGGGGGCGCGAGTGTTGTTGGAATTTTCTAAAGACGATCGCGTCGGCATGTTAGGTTTATCGGAGGTGACCCGTATTGGCTCCGCCGAGTATTTTTTTGATTTCTGGCTGCGATTAAATCACTTCACGCCTTCGGCTTTAATTGCGCACCAGAGCGCAATTTTTGGGCTGGAGCCTTACCGACTGATTAGTGTTACGGCGGTCGTGCTATTGTTGCTAAATATTCCCTTGGTGTTTTTTTTGGCGCGAGTGGCCGCTGGGGTGCGGGTCGGCGTCGCTTTATTTGTGGCCGCGCTTTATGCGATTTCCCCCCTCAGTGCCTATGCCGTTCATCAAGGTGGGTTGGGCCAATTACTCGCGGCGCAAGGCATCGCGCTCTTGGTGGTGATCACCGCTTTACTTTTTCGTGAGGAGCGGAGGGGGCGCCCGCTGTGGCCCTGGGGGTTCATGTTGTTCGCGGCCTTTTGGCTGCTCGCGGGGAGCTATAATTTTATTCTCATCGTTTGTTTAGCTCAAGTGGTGCCTTGGGTGTTGGGGCGGGCGCTGGTTAAGAGACAAACCCAATCAATTAAACCCCTAGCCTTGGTCATGAGCGTAGCCTTATTGCTCTGCACCGCCCTTTTCTGGCCGCGGTTTTCGGGCATCGTTGAGCGGTTTCAATTATTTTCAGACTATGATTACGGCTGGCGAGTGCCGCTATTGGCGTGGGATGGCTGGCTGGGGCTGGTGAGTGATGTTTATCTCGAGCCGCTAGGATCATTTTGGCAGCCGCTCCTGATGCTCGGGCTCGGCGCAGGCTGGCTGGGCTGGCTGTGGCGAGCTTGGCGGCAGGAACGTCTACGGGCAGTTGCGGCTGCCGCTTTAGTGCTCCCCGTAGTACTGGGTTGGACCATCCTCGCTTGGGCAAGTCTGACGCGCACCAACGCGAGCTACGATGCCTTCAAATTGATTTCAGTTTTTTATCCCGGCTTATTAGCCGGTTTGGGCGCCGGTTTAGTTTTGAGTGAAAAGAATCTAAAATCGGCTGTCTCGACGAGTGTCATGATTATTGTAATCAGCTTTAATCTTATCCGGGCTAATGAATATCGTCAGATCATGGCTCGCCCCCCGCTTAGGGTGAATAAGCAGATTGTCGAATTAGGTAAGCTGGAGGCTCGCCCTGAAGTCGGCTCCATAAACTTGAAAATTAGCCATTACTGGGCGCGGCTTTGGGCTGATGCTTTTCTGCTCCGCACGCCTCATTATTTCGCCGAGTCGACTTACGAGGGCCGCAACGTCACGCCGCTGCGGGGCGAATGGGATTTAAAGTACAGCTTGCTTCAAATTTTTCCTTCCAGCGGAGCTGACCACCGCGAGCTCGGGCGGAATTTTCAGCTGGTGCGACCACTCGCTATTTCAGCCCTGCGGGCTGAATTTGGGTTAGGTTGGTACGCCTTCGAGAATTTTGTTACTGATCAGTGGCGTTGGACGAGAGGCACGGGACAGATTATATTGACTAACACTCAATCAGCTCCCGTGAGGGCACGAATGCGTTTGATGGTTCAAGGTTTACGTGGCGAAGATGCGCTTGAGGTTAGCTGCAATGCGCAACTTTTGCAGGCAGCGAGGATCAGCTCCGAAGCGAGTTGGATGGAGCCTGTATATTTGACGCTGCCGCCGGGGGCTTCGATCCTCACGCTTAGCCCAGCAAAAAATAATCGCCAGCAGGCTGGGGTTGACCCGCGCAAACTGGGAATCGGGCTACATCGTTTGGAGCTGCATTTATTGCCTCAACCTTGAACGTTGCCCGACTTCCGATGCAACCCGACGAATATCATAAAATGGCCGCGGTCGAGGATGCCATGTGGTATTATCGGGCTTTGCATCGGCACGTGGCGCGTAGCTTGACTCATGTGCTGGGGGCTTCGGCTGCGCTGGTCCTGGATGCGGGTTGTGGCACCGGGGGTCTGCTGCGGCATCTGCGAGTGAAGCAGCCGGCGTGGGTCCTCACGGGTATTGATTTTTCCCCACTGGCCTGCGCCTTGGCGCGCGAACGCAGCGGGGTTGAAGTCGTCGCCGGCAGCATTACGGCTCTGCCGTTTGCCGATGGCCGCTTCGATGCCATCGTATCATGCGATGTTGTCTGTCAAGTCGCGGCAGCGGAGCTGGCCCTCCAGGAGTTTCACCGCTGTCTCAAGCCGGGCGGCACGATCGTGCTGACCATGCCGGCGTATCCGTGGATGTATTCTTATCATGATCGTGCGGTTGGTAATTTACGGCGTTATGATCGGGGAGAAGTTAATGCCCTCTTGCGGGCCGCTGGCTTTACGGTGGTGACCAGCACTTATTGGAACACGCTGTTGTTTCCTTTGGCGTTCGTACGGAGGAGACTTTTGCCGCCCGCTCAGTCCGTGAGCGACGTGCGTAGTTATCCACCGTTACTGGAGGCGTTTTTTAATGGCCTGATGGCTCTTGAGCAGGCCTGGCTCAGTTTGGGGGTGAGCCTGCCCTTTGGTAATTCGGTGCTGACTGTCGCCCGAAAGTTGTGACAAGCTACCCGCATGACTCCCGCTCTTAGTTTCGTCATCCCTCTTTATTATAGCGCGGATACCATTACGGCCTTGGTGCAGGAGATTGAGCAGCTCACGATCGAAGGTGGTCACGAATTGATTCTCGTGAACGATGGCAGTCGCGATGAGACGGCAGGGATTTGCC
>CAIVJE010000073.1 GCA_903906135.1 uncultured Verrucomicrobiota bacterium
CCCCCCCTTTCGCGTCGTTTCGCGTTTTTCGCGGGCCAAAATGTATTGTTCGATCTGGATTTCCACTTTCCCGATTTTCTACTTTTCCGATTTTCTACTTTTCCGCCCCCTTAGCTGCGCTGCTCTGAAAGCTGTTATGTCGGCGGTCAGGGCAAAACCTCGCTCGACTCAGGTCTAAAGCTTCGCCAAATGATTCACCCGCTTGCCTCCCCGCGAAAAACGGCTGGTGCGCGGATCGTTCCGCCGTCCTCCGTTTTAATTTTTTCCCCATGATTCCCCACCCCCGACGTGAATCCCCGCTCCGCCCCCGGCTGTCCGCCTTGGGCATTCTGCTGGCCCTCGGGCTGCAGGCGACGGCCTTGGCCGCGCCCATGGCCATCGACCGGATCGAAAATGAAATCGTCCTCCACGGCCGCCGGAACAACCAGGCTTGGTTCGAACCCGCGATCGGGATGATCCCGGGCGAGGCCGGCCAGCCGCCGCAGGTTTTCATCCGCGCCACCTACCTGACCGGAAACGATGTCGGCCCGCAGTTTTACCTGAAGACCGACAATCTGGGCAAAACCTGGACCAATCCGATCCTGTGCCAGAACTGGCGCAAGGAGCCGCAGGAGGAAAACGTCTTCGAAGAGCCCTGGTTCGGATTTCTCTATCACCGGAAAACCGGGACGTTCCTCGCCCTTGGTAACACGCACTTTGTCCGCGATGGCGGCGGCAATCATTTCGCCTCCGACCATCAACCCATCGATCCGAACAATAAAAACGAAGGCCACTACCGCTCGGCCAAACTGCGCGGCCGCATCGTCCTCTCCCTGTGGAATCCGGCGAAAAACGACTTCGATCCCTGGGAGGCGGTCAACCTGCCGCCGGAACCGGAATTGGGCATTTACTACAACGCGCAGTTCCACGAACAGCCGGACGGTACGATCCTGCTCCCCGGCTACTACCGCGGCGCGCTCAAGCCGGGCGAAGATCCAAAGCATATCCGCGTCACCGTGCTGCGTTTCAGCTTCGACGGTAAGAAGCTCACCCTGCTTGAGCATGGCAACATCCTCGCGGTGGACACGAGCCGGGGCCTGGCCGAGCCCTCCCTGATCGCCTTTGGCGGGAAATTTTTCCTCACCATCCGGCACGATCTCCGCGGCTATGTGGCGCGGAGCGATGACGGCCTGCAGTTCAGCGAGCCGACGCCCTGGCGTTTCGACGACGGCGAGGATCTCGGCAACTACAACACGCAGCAGAAATGGCTGAAGCACCGCGACACGCTCTACCTCGTGTACAACCGGAAGAGCGAATTGAACGACGGCGTGTTCCGCAGCCGCGCGCCCCTGTTCATGGCGGAAGTGGATCCGGCCACGCTGCGGGTCATCCGCCAAACGGAGCGGATCGTCTTCCCGCAAAACGGCGCTCGGATGGGCAATTTCAATTTGGTGAATATCTCGGACGACGAAGTCTGGATCACCAGCGGCGAATGGCTGCAAGGGAAGTTCTCCCACTCGAAAAAGGGCGACCTCTTCTGGGTGGATCGCCAAGACTTCAACTACATCCGCTACATCGGGGATCTCCTGCTCGCGCGGGTATATTGGAAATAAATCGGACGATAATCTCCTTCCCCCAGCCCATTCAGTTTCCTATCAGTTTTCCTGTCAGTGACTGCGCCCGTAGCTCAATTGGATAGAGCATCTGGCTTCGAACCAGAGGGTCGGGAGTTCGAATCTCTCCGGGCGCACCACTAAACGAGATCGGCCAAAGGGGTCAGGCTGCGGATATTGATATCAACGCAGGCGGGAGGCGGCGCCGTTGTTGACTGCTATCAGCTAGAGGTCTGAGGTCTGAGGTTAGAGGTCAGAGGGTCGATCCGGATCTTCGTTTCACGATCTCTACTTACCAAACTTTTAAGGTTTAAGCTCGGAACCTCAGCGTCGTTTCCCGATTTTCTACTTTCCCAATTTTCATCTTTTCCTCCCCTCTTTCGCGTCATTTCGCGTATTTCGCGGGCCAAATGAATTGGTCGATTTTGCGCCTTCTGTGCTTTTTGTGGCTGCTCGTAGGCTTGAGGCTCGAGGCGGCCCTGCTCGTTTAGAGTTTAAGATTCGAGCATTCGCCGTGGTTACTTAGCCAGCTCGTAGAGATACTCGGCAAACGAAGCGGCGGCCCCGTCGAAGCCGCTGATTTTCGGATTGCTGGACTCGATGAGGTAATACTCGTCCGGCGCGTGCGCCCCACCGCCGTGGCCAAGTCCATAGTGTCCGGCGGGCAGACTCAGCGGTGGCTCGGTGAAGGCGAAGCCCGGATAGGATCCTGCCACCCGAGGCCAAAGCACCGGGTCGATGCCGCGTTGTTTCAGCACGGCAATCTGAGCCTTGAAAATGGCCGCGTCAGCGGAACTGGCCGTCGGATTATAGCCGCCGGTGAAATTCACCTCGATGTCGCCGTAGCCGCGCCGCACGAGATGGGCCTTGAGCTTGCCCAGCACCTCCTCAGCCGTTTGGTTGGGCACGAGACGGAGATCGAGCTTAGCCGAGGCGCGGTGCGGCAGGATAGTCTTGCCGCCGGGACCGGTGTAGCCGCCATGAATGCCTTCGATGTTCACGGTTGGTTGGGAGACCAACCGCTCCAAGGCGGCTTGAAAGGGAAGGTCGTCGATCCACTTGGTCGCGCCTGTGACCACCTGGTATTGACGCTCGGTGATTTTCCGGGCCGCGATGGCGATCTGCACTTTCTCCCCCTCAGTCAGCGGCCGCACATTTTCAAATAGGCCGTCGATTAGCGGGGTGTTGCCATCAGCCGTGACCAGTGTGCTCAGCCCCTGCACGAGATGCCAGAGCGGGCTGTCGACCATAGCCTTGTAAGAGGAATGAGTGTCGCGCATCGGTCCGCGCCCCCAGGTCTGACCGTCCGCGGTCAGCTCGACTTCGATCACACCCTTGGCCCCGAGATAGACGGTCACGCTGCCATCGACGCCTTGCGTGCCACTCGGCATCATGACGCCGATCGTCTGAGCAAGCGCGGCTTGCACATGCGGCCTGTAAACAATTTGTCGAATGTTGGGTGAGCCGATCTCCTCCTCGCCCTCGGCTACCAGCACGAGGTTGACCGGCAGTTTACGGTTCAAAGTGCGAAAGGCATCGAGTGCGGCCAGGAACGCCGCCTGCGGTCCCTTCTGGTTCGAGGACCCGCGACCGATCATGACCTTACCTAGGCCGTCGCGATCGACGATCCTGGCTTCGAGCGGCGGCGCGACCTTCCATTCGGCTGGGTCGAACTGTTTCACGTCGTACATGAAATAGATCCCGAGGGTCTTGGGTGCGCCCGCATCCAGAGTGGCGAAGACGCCCGGCTTGCCCTTCGTGTCGATCAGCTCGGTGTGCTGGAAGCCGACCTCCTGCAGGAGGGTGATTAAATGATTGGCCCCATCGGGGAAACCAAGGTTCTCCGCGGCGATCGATGGGCGGCGAATCCAGTCCTGCAACCGAGCGACGGCCCGATCGTGATTTTTCGCGATCTCGGCCTTGAGTGGAACGAGGTCCGTCTCGGCCATCAGCAGTGAATTGGAGAATCCCGCCATGAGAACGGCGGCCGCGAGAAAGCAAGATCGACTCATGTTCGCGAGGATGTTCGGGCATCAGGTCGTCGCAATCTCAAAGCCGCCACAAAAGGCACAGAAGCGCAAAATCGATCTAGGCAGGGCCGGAAAAGAGGAAAATCTGGAAAGTAGAAAATTGGGAAACGACGATCCGGATCGACCAAGACAGCGGAGGAAAAGAGGAAAATCGGGAAAGTAGAAAATTTGGAAACGGAAAAATCGAACTAGGAATTTTTAACCGCGAAGGGCGCGAAGTGACGCGAAAGGAGGCGGAAAAGAGGAAAATTTGGAAAGTAGAAATCGTCAAACTGAGATCTAGATCGGCCCTCTAACCTCTGACCTTTCGCCTCTGTTTCGCCAAAGGCGAGAACTGAGGACGAACACCGGGTTGATAGTAATCAACAACGGTGCCGACCTCACCTCTAACCTCA
>CAIVJE010000074.1 GCA_903906135.1 uncultured Verrucomicrobiota bacterium
AGGTGGGCGGATGATCTTTGGGCAGCTGGTGATGATCGAAATTATGGCGCGCCGGCTCGTGCTGATGGCCCACATCAACGACGCAGATGGCGGGGTTAGTTAAGTCTTCTGGCGTGGGTTCGCGCCGCACCAGTGGCACCGGATGTAATGCCAGCAAGACGCTGCAGGCCAGGAATTCGTCCTTATGGGCGCCACCGGGATGGGTGAGGATTGTGTCAATCAGAGTCATTAAAATAGAATATTAGCTCAAGCGGTTGGCTTTGGTTGGTCCGCAATTTTTTTGGGGTGCCTAGTTGGTTTCACTCAACGCCGTCCGCCGGTGTGCCAGTGTCCACCGGGTTTGCCTTTCGGATGATACGCGGGGGCCCCTTGACTGCTGCTACCGCCGCGGGAAGTCCGGCGGCCACCACCGCCGAATCGGCGACCGCGGGATTCATTTTCTTCGGCGAAGGCGGCGGGCGGAATCGCTTTATAATCGAAGCCTTCGAGTTGAAGTTGCGGAATGGTGGCTTTGATGAAGCGCTCAATGGCTCGGACGTCGCCGGCTTCCTGTGGGGTAACGAGGGTGAAGGCATCGCCGACCGCGGCGGCTCGACCGGTGCGACCGATGCGATGTACGTAATCATCGGGAGTCATCGGGATATCGTAATTAATGACGTGAGAAATATCGGCTACATCGATGCCGCGAGCGGCGATATCGGTGGCGACCATGACCTCGTACTGACCATCCTTGAAACCCTTCAAAGCAGCGGTGCGCTGGGCTTGGCTGCGATTGCCGTGGAGCACGGCGACCGTGTGATCGGCTTCCTTGAGGCGCAGGGCAATTTTGTCGGCGCCGTGTTTGGTGCGGGTAAAAACCAACACGCTGTGAAAATCGGTTTTCTCGAGCAGCGCTAAGAGCAGTTTAAATTTTAGTCCTTGGCTGACGGGATAGATGGCGTGGGTGACGGATTCATTGACGGAGCGCGCGCGACCGATCGCGATGCGCTCGGGATTAGTGAGAGCAAAGCGGGCGACCGCTTCAATTTCTGGCGGCACCGTGGCGGAAAAGAAGAGCGTCTGCCGTTTGCGCGGAGACAAATTGACGATTTTTTTTACGTCATTGATGAAGCCCATATCCAGCATGCGGTCTACTTCATCGAGAACGAGGACTTCCAGGTGATCTAAGCGGAGCGCCCGTTCTTGAAGGAAATCCATTAATCGTCCCACGGTGGCGACAACGATATCACTGCCCGTGTGGAGCGCTTTGCGTTGAGCTCCATAGCCGACCCCACCATGGATGAGGGCAGTCCGTAGGCCCGTGAATTGACCGAATTCGCGAAAGGCCTCGTCAACTTGGGCGGCGAGTTCGCGGGTCGGTTCGAGGACCAAGACGCGCGGCGATGGACTTTTATGCCCGCCGAGGCGGTTTAAAATTGGCAAGGCAAAGGCGGCAGTTTTTCCGGTGCCAGTTTGGGCGGAGGCGATGAGGTCGCGGCCACTGAGGACCACGGGGATCGCCTGTTGCTGGATGGGGGTGGGTTCACCATAGCCTTTGGCGGCGACGGCGCGGACGATACTAGAAAATAGCCCGAGTTTGTTAAACGGCATGAGGCGAATGCCGCGGTGAAATTGGTTAAAAGCGAGTGCAAAAAGAGCCGATTGGCTGGTCGAGATGAACCTCGTCTTTCCTGATCCAGCTGGGCAGTGTCAGGTAATGCCCCATAACCCCCATGCGAATTTCGACCAAACTGTTCTCGAGATGATTGAACATAGTCCGGTGGGGGCAGTGCCCGTGACCCCAGCTTATCAGGATGCTCTTAATCGACTATACTCCTCCCATCGTGCTTATGCGAATGCCGATTATAAAGATGGTCATGTGACCGCCCGCTCTTTGGCTAAATTACCGTTATTTCACGCGAACAATTTGGCGGAATTATTAGCCGGCCACATTGCGCCGGAGACTTTAGAAGCTAATAGCAGCATCTTTGAGCGGTATATCCAATCATTGCCCCCCGCGCGTCGCGCTAAGGCCGAGAGTTATCGTCTGACGGTAGCTGGGCGTGTCGCTCATCATCGGACGAAGCACGGGGTCGCCGCCGCCCATGATCCGGTGCACACTTTAATTTTGGTTCCCGGCACGGGCCCGCATCCTGGTTTGCCGGGGAATTATCTTTATGGCTCGGCTTTTCAGGTTGGGGCCGATGCCGCGAGCAGTCCGTGGGCACTTTATTTACACGATAGTGATGATGGGGCCGCCCGCTTTGATGCGGCCACGATGGCGGAGGTGCTCGCCAAATTGCAGGAGGTGCTCGAGAGTGCGCCGTTCAATATGAACGAGCTCGAGACGCTGGGCTTTCGGCTAAACTAGTCAGCGATTTGCTCAATGCTAGGCGCGGGCTCCGCGCTGGGCGTGAGTGGGACTGAGGGGTTGCCATCAATGGCGAGGGCTTCGGGCACAGGTTTCTTCGTGCGGTGGCCTGGCTTGGCAACAATTTCCACATAAATGCTGGTGGTCCCTTCGGTTTGGGTGGCCGCTTCGATGGCGGGGATGAGTTCCGCCAAGTGCAAGGCCTTCGGAGGCGCTTGATCCAAGCCGAGTTGGCAGTTGAAGTCCCAGAAATCTACCCCGGTGGGCAAGGCTTTGCGCCGTTCCCGCTTAACATATTTGCGCACGTCTTGTTTGATCGCCTCAAGAACGCGGGCATCTGCTTTCGAGGGGTCTTTAAGTGAAAAAGTTTTCTTCATGGCTGACCTCGTATGAGCGAAGCCAGTCGGGGAGGGGAGCAAATTCGGCGAATAATTATCCCAGTAAAGCAGAAGGGCCGTCTCATCAGAAACGGCCCTTCACCCTAACACACCCTAACCCTAACTACACGATGAGAGACGTAATAGCCGGGATAGCGTTCAACACAAAACAGGCGATTTTGGCTGGTTTACCTAATTGTTACAATGGGAGCGGTTCGCGATCACCGGAAGCGAATGACAATTAATAAAAAATATTCCGATCGAGACTGCGGTACTGAATCGCTTCGAGCAGGTGGGGTGAATTGATCTCCTCGGCTCCAGCTAGATCAGCGATAGTGCGGGCGACTTTAATGATCCGATCGTAAGCGCGGGCCGAGAGGGAGAGTTGCTCCATCGCCTGTTGGAGCAGGTCGCCTAATTTAGGTTCGAGCGCACAGAATTTCTTCAACTGAGCGGTGGGCATCCGCGCATTTGCATTGCTGCTTCCGCCTTGGAAGCGTTGGCGTTGCCGTTGACGGGCGTATTCCACACGGCCCCGAATGGCTGCAGAATTTTCCCCGGGCTGATCGTTGCGCAATTCGGCGATCGAGAGAGCGGGGGCCTCGATGTGCAGATCGATGCGGTCGAGCAACGGACCGCTGATGCGGGCGCGGTAGCGTTGAATTTGGGCGGGGGCACAGCGACATTCGTGCTTCGGGTCGCCGAGGTAGCCGCAGGGGCAGGGGTTCATCGCGGCCACGAGCATGAAGTGGCAAGGTAAGGTAATTTTGCCAGCACTCCGCGAGATCGTCACGTGGCCGTCTTCAAGCGGTTGACGTAGGACCTCGAGCGCCGAGCGTTTAAACTCGGGGAGTTCGTCGAGAAATAAAATTCCATGATGGGCGAGGGAAATTTCGCCGGGACCGGGAATAGCCCCGCCCCCTAGGAGCCCTACATCAGAGATGGTGTGGTGGGGGGCGCGGGCAGGACGCTGAAGGAAGGGGACGCTGCCTTGAATCGTTTGGCCCGCGGCGGAATGAATGCGCAGAATATCTAAGTACTCATCCAAGGTCGGTGCTGGCATGATTCCTGGAATACGTTTTGCGATCATGGACTTCCCCGAGCCTGGCGGCCCTATCATGATGAGATTATGACCGCCGGCGACCGCCACCTCGACGGCGCGCCGCACGGCATGCTGTCCCTTAATATCGGCGAAATCCGGTTCATGGTCGCTGCGGGTAGTCGTGCGGGCCGCCGCTTGCGGGGCTGCCAGCGGTACCAACTTAAGCAGACCACCGAGAAAACGATGAGCCTGATCGAGGGAAGTTATTTGGTAGACGTCGATTCCTTTGACGAGGGCAGCTTCTTGGGCGGCGCCAGGCGGTAGCATGATAGCCTGTTTGCCTTGATCACGGGCGAGCACGGCCATGGCGAGGCCACCCTTGATGGGGCGAGTAGCGCCCGAGAGGCTCAGTTCACCAGCAATGAGAAAATCGGGAAGGTTTTCACAAACTAATTGGGCGGTGGCGACGAGAATGCCCAGTGCGATGGGCAGGTCGTAGATCGCGCCCTCCTTGCGCAAATCACCGGGCGCGAGGTTGATCGTGGTCCGGGTGCGTGGCATGCGGAGTCCAGAGTTGCTGAGCGCAGAGAATACGCGGTCTTCGGATTCTTTAACGGCAGCGTCGGGTAGGCCGACGAGGATTAGATTAGGCACGCCGCTTTCACCCGTGTTGACTTCAACTTGGACCGGGACGGCGTCGATGCCCAGCAATGCTGCTGAGCAGATGGTCGCTAACATAGGACAGAAAACTGAAGGGATTATTTACGACCCGCACTCAGCTGTAAGCGTCGACGCACTTCGGCAATATTAGCTTCGACCGCCTGCAGATAGAGATTGGGTTGGCCCGCTGTCGTTAAGTAGCGATGGACGCCCCTGGCGTCTCTGTCCAGCAAAGGTCTTACGTAATTTTCCCAAAAACCTGGAGTGCCGGCAAATAATTCATCGAGTTGTCGATAATTGCGATCGGCCGGAGCAACCCGCTCAAAATCATAAGCTTCTTGGAATTCGAGAAAAAGCATGGGCAACTTATTAAGGTAATCGGCCGCACTCATTTGGGCGAGATAGTCCGCCGTGACGAGGAAGCTGGCTAGTAAACGCGCTTCTTCGCGGTGGAAAGTATTTTGCCCGAGTTTACTTTGGGGTTCGGTGCAGATGATGGCTGAGCAAATATCATCTATTTCTGAGGGCATGACTCCTAGGTCAGGCAGGTAGTTACGAGCAAAGTCAGCGCCGCGAAGCTCGTGGGTGCGGGTATATTTTGCACCGGTACCAATGCGATCATTAGTCGTTTTAAGGTAGCCGCTATCATGTAATAGCACGGCCATCAGGGCCAACTCCCAGTCGCGAATGGTTAGGAGTGGTTGATCACCCGTTTTATGATAACCTTCTAATAATTTAATCAGACATACGGTGACCTGTAGCGTATGTTCGTAATCGTGATAAAGCAGATCGCTGGCCTGATAACCAGGGTAACGGCCAGCAAACATGGCGGTGACATCGCTAAATAATCGAGTGATCAGCGGCGCGCTATTCTGCGCGCCAATATTATTAAAAGCCTCTTGCACTAAACTCCCTATGGCGGCCGAGTTTTTGGTGTCCATGGTGAGAGGCAAACCCATAACAATAAGATCAGATAGGGATTGAACCCTATGCCGCAAGCCGATTGTCTGCGTCCGAAAAGAATGTGGAGCAGCACAAATACGATTGTTGGTCTGACTGGCGGGATGGGGTGTGGGAAATCGACCGCCGCGGCATTTTTTGCTGAACTCGGTTTCCGCCGTCTTGATGCTGATCAGGTTATCCGGGAGCATTTATTGCCGGACCGAGCCATCGTGCAGGCTATTTCGAAGCAATTTGGTTCGACGATATTGGATGAAGCTGGGCAAGTGAGCCGGGCTCGGCTGGCGGAGCTGGTGTTTAATGATGCCGCGGCTCTGGCCTGGCTCGAGGAACTCCTTCATCCATTATTATTAGCCCATTGGCGGAAGATTTTTGAGCAAAGCCATGACGAAGCCTTCATTGTGGAGGTTCCGTTACTCTTTGAAAAGGGCCTAGAGAATTGGTTTGATTTCATCATCTGCGTCACCACAGACTCCATCTCGCAATTGAGACGGCTGGAGCAGAAGGGTATCCCCCTGGAACTCGCCCGTCAGCGCTTAGACAAACAACTGCCACTAGCCCGAAAGTGCGAGCTGGCAGACTTTGTTCTCCTTAATGACGGCACTACCGAATTTTTGCGTGAACAAGTCGAGGCGTTGGCCGACCGTCTTTTGAAAATCCCAACCGATCGGCCCGCCGGCCGCCCTCATGCAAGTCCCTCCTAAATCCGACGACGAAAGTTCCTCCTCAGCTGATGCTCCCCAGAGTGATTCAGTCAAAAGTAAGCGCCCAGTGCGCTCTCGGCTTTACCGCACCACTAAAAAAGTGGTGAAAATTCCCGCGGCCAAGGGCGAGTCCCGCTCGGCGAAATCAGCTTCCGCGGCCAAGGCAATGCTACAGTCTCCGGTCGCGTCCGCACCCGAGGTTGCCGTCATTCGGGAAATTGCGCCCACGCCTGCGCCAGTACCCGTTGCGAGCGCCGAACCCGTCAGTCATATTCCCGCCCCGGCGATGACCGTGGATGCGGCTGCCCCCGCTGGGCACGATAACTACGGGGAAGGTCAGGGTGGTCACTATCAGCAGCCAGGTGGCGGCAAATTTGGCCGTCGCGGTCGCGGTGGAAAACAATTCCGCGGGGGCGGCAAGTGGGGGAACCCTAGTTTTCAGCCGGCACCTAAATATCCGCCGCAGTCTGCACCGCCCCAAGAGGTCGTTCATTATGGCGACCTCCCAGACCCCGCCCGCTTCCAGAGCCTCGTGGCTGTGGCGCAACTTGCCGAGGAAATTTCTAGCCGTCAGGCGGACCCGATCTGGCTGAATGAGCTCTATGGACTCAACTTAGCTGAGCTGACTGCCTTTGCCAAAAAAATGGAGATCAAGTTTGAGGGCGCACCCAACCGCCGCCAGCTGATTACACAGATTTTTGCTGCTACGATTGAGCAAAAGCACCCGCTGTATGATCGTGGTTATATCGACATGAACGATCGCGGCAGCTTCATCGTGCACGAAGATGTTAACTATCGTCTCTATCCGGAGGACGCCTATCTCCCTGAGATTTTTGTGCGTGAGTTTGGGTTGAAGCGTGGCCACGCCGTGGAAGTTCAATTGCAAGCTCCACAAGGGAACGATCGTTGTCCGGCGGTTGTCGCCATTCGCAGCGTGATGGGCGGCAAGCCCGCCGACATTTCAAAAATTCAACCGTTTGAAGAACTCACGCCGTATTATCCTCTCAAGCGCATTATGCTCGAGCAGGAAGGGGCCAAAGATGTTTCGATGCGAATGGTGGATATCGTTACTCCAGTTGGTTTCGGCCAACGTGGCCTCATTGTCGCCCCCCCCCGCACAGGTAAGACCATCTTAATGCAGAATATGGCCAACTCGATTGCGGCGAATTCGCCTGAAACGAAGTTGATCATTTTACTGGTGGATGAACGGCCCGAAGAAGTCACTGACTTCAAACGTCACTGCAAAGGCGAGGTCGTGAGTTCAACCTTTGACGAGACACCCGAAAGCCACGTGCATTGCGCTGAAATGGTGATCGAAAAGGCTCGGCGCCTGGTGGAGCAGGGCGACCAAGTAGTCATCTTGCTTGATTCCATTACACGGCTCGCGCGAGCTTACAACGCCCTCGCGGGGAATAGTGGCAAGATCATGTCTGGTGGTTTGGAGGCAAACGCTCTGCAAAAACCCAAGCGTTTTTTCGGTTCAGCACGTAATATTGAAGGCGCGGGTAGTCTGACGATTCTCGGCACTGCTTTGGTCGATACCGGCAGTCGCATGGATGAAATTATCTTCGAGGAATTCAAGGGCACTGGTAATATGGAGCTCCATCTCGATCGTGATTTGGTGAACAAGCGTATTTTTCCCGCCATCAATATTGATAAGAGTGGGACGCGCAAAGAAGAGCTGATCTATCACCCTGATGAATTGTTGCGCGTTTACGCGTTGCGGCGGGCGATGCAAGGGGTTCCGGCCGCTGATTCATTGGACATGTTGATCCAGCGTTTGAAAAAAACTAAAACCAATGCGGAATTTTTGATGAGCCTGAATCGTTAAAACTCGTCGCTAGAATTTGTGATTACGGCCGACGACTCTGGTATAAAAAACGGCCCCCGGGCGGAGCTTTTGAGTCCAATGCGCTTACCCGGTAGCTTAGGCGAGGGTGGACTTGGGGAAACTTCCCGCCATTCGCCTGTCGTTGAAAATTATGGCCTGCCTTCTATCCTTCTGGCGGGATTGAAGATTTCGGCCGAGGTGCTGGCGGCGCTGCCCCGCTCATTTGTCTTGGAACACAATGTCATGCCCTTTGCTCAAGCTCAGGGGCGCTTGCGGGTCGCGATCTCTGATCCGCTGGCTCTCGATATTATCGATGGGCTCCACTATGTGGCGGGGCGGCCGGTTCAGGTAGAACTGGCTTCATCGGCTGATATTCGCGCGGCCATCGCCTTTTATTATAGCGCGGCGCCTGATTTGCAGGCGAGCCACCGGGCCCTTAGTTTATCGGTTGAGCCGCAGGCCCAGCTGATTCCCGCAGTCGCTGAAATCTCGGATGCCTCGCCGCAAGAGGCTCCCATTATCCGCCTCGTGCATGATATTATTGCGGAAGCGATTCGCCGTCGCGCATCAGATATTCATCTCGAGCCGCTCGCGTCGCGCTTGCGCGTGCGTTATCGGATTGATGGCGTGCTGCAAGAGGTGGCGGCCCCACCAAAACAATTTGAATTAGCTCTGCTCTCACGGGTTAAAATTATGGCGAATCTCAGTATCGCCGAAAAGCGCTTGCCCCAAGATGGGCGTCTACGATTTGTCGCCGCTGGGCGTTCGCTCGACCTGCGGGTTTCCTCCCTGCCAACCGCGCATGGCGAGAGTATGGTTCTCCGGGTACTCGACCCCGCGAGCCTACCCTTGGGTCTGCCTGAGTTGGGTTTTGAGCCAGATGATGAACGCGCCTTTGCTCAACTGCTGCAGTCGCCCGATGGTATTATTTTGGTAACTGGGCCGACGGGTTCGGGGAAAACGACGAGTCTCTATGCGGCACTCCACCACCTAAATCAGTCTGATCGAAAAATCATTACGGTGGAGGATCCCGTGGAGTATCAGTTGTCCGGAGTTAATCAGGTGCCGGTCAATCCGGACATTGGGATGACCTTTGCGGCGGCGTTGCGTGCGCTGTTGCGGCAGGCGCCGAATATCGTGATGGTGGGAGAGATTCGGGATCGGGAGACCGCCGAAATTGCGCTTAACGCCGCCCTCACGGGCCATCTGGTTTTTAGTACCTTGCACACGAATGATGCACCCTCAGCGGTGACCCGGCTACTCGACATCGGGGCGAAGCCTTTTCTGATTGCGGCGGCGCTCCGCGC
>CAIVJE010000075.1 GCA_903906135.1 uncultured Verrucomicrobiota bacterium
GCCCGCCAAAACCAAATCGAGGCCGAAACCGCGCCCGACGTACGCGCAGCGGCGCAACCTCTGCGCCAAGCCATAGCGGCGGTCGCCCTCCGCTCCATGGCCCGCGCGCTCACCGACAATGCGGCGGACCAGACTTCGTTTCTAGCGCTCACCGCCCAATTATCGGCGGAGAACAGAAGCGAACTCCTCATCAGGGCGGCCCAACTCGCCGCCACTGACGCCGCCCTCGCTCGTGAACGATTCACCCCACTGGCCGATCGCCTCAGCTTACCCGAATTTTATACAAGCTTCGCCGCAGTTGTTGCCGATATCTCGGCCCACGTCCCCTCGCCAGCGGCTGATAAGAAAAAAGCTGAGCGGAGTGAACCGACGGCCACGGCCCGCTGGCTGAGCCAGCTGGCGACTGAATTACAGACCCCCGCCACTAGCCAAATCCTCAAGACCCTCGGCGCTCGTCCGGCCCCGACCGAGCTACCGACGGCCGCCGAAGCCTCGCTGCAGCTCTTTGGCGAGTGGCTCGCCGAAACGACGACCCGCCAAGCGCTGACCGCTCTCGCTCAAGGTCAAGCCACGCCAATCGATGCCTTGCTCGCTTATTATGGGAGCGAAGCAGCGTTTGCCGCTCAGCCCCTAGGAAAAAAATTCTTACTGAACCAAAGTGATCGAGCCATTCTCAAAAAAATCCAAAAAGAAAATACCGCGATTCGAGCTGGTCTTCGCAGTCCCCAGCCGAATTTAAAAAAATTACGTGATCAAGCCCTCCAGCTGATTGAACAACTGCGCACCGTCCCGGCCGAACTACCCCAAGCCTCCCGCGAGGCCGCCCGCCTCCTTCCGGCGCTCCGAGACGATTTTGTCCATTATACCCTGTTCCGCGCCGGGCGCCTCGCGAGTCCTCCGCCCTCTAATCCGCCCGCAGAAAATAAGAAAATCGGCTCGCCGCTAAGCCCGCGAAAATCTCCCGCACCTCAGCCAGATCGACGGAGAAATGATTCGCGCACACTGCCACCCAAAAAATCTTCGGGTTCAAACGACGCCCCCGCACCGCTGCCAGCCACCAGCCTGACAGATTTTAACGAGCTGCTCAGCATCCTGGCAGATTTAGGGATCGAACCGGACCACCGGCAGCGTCTGAGCGCCTATCGCGATGGCCTAACCCAAGCTGGCGTTTCATTGAGTGCTAATAGAGCCACGACCCAAGAACAACTTGCCCAGCAGCTCACTCTTTTAAAATCCATCGCGGAAGCCACGCTCACCCCGCCGGACCAAGATTATGTACTCACCTTAAACGAGCGCACGGCCCAACCGATCCGCGAGCAATTAGCCGCTCAGGAGAAAAAACGCCTCAAGCAAGCCGCCGAGTAAGAGCGTCAAATCAAAGCCGCCGCCGCGGAACGACTGACCCAAGTTATCGCTCAAGCCGAAAAAGGCCACACCCAGGTAACTGCCGCGCGTTGTGGTAAAACTTAAAATTGTGGAGCAAAGCCCAGCCGATCTGGAACTCGGATCTGCTCTGATTTTTATCGATCAAACTTCAGCTGAAAATCTACGCGAGCAACAAGTGCTGTTCTTGCCACGTATTCGCCTCGGAGAACTCACCGTTACCGCCACTGGCCAGATTACTAGTGCTGATCAAGAGAGCGATACGGCCAGCAAAATCTTGCTCTTAAAATTTATCGGCCCTCGCGATGCTTCTCTAATTAGCACGGTGACACTGGCAGATGATCGAGCGCTTCGCGCTCTATTTTCTCAATATAGAAATAGCGAGATTGTATAAGCAATGTATACGGTTTAGATAATTAGAGACCTAAAATAATCACTAGTAAACCAAACTAAAGGCTTCATTAGTCGACGATGCTCTGCTTTTATAGCATGAGATCTGAATGCCAACCTTGTCGTTAAAAGCTGACTTGCGAAGGAGTAGACCGTGAAGCATTTAGCCAGCATCAAGCGCCTGTTGGACTCCATCAGTTCGCCCGCCACGATCACCAATGGGGATAATATCTTTATCTATGCTAATCAGGCTTTTCTTGATTATTATAAATATAAGCTAGCGGATATCATCGGCGTCTCCCCCCAGATTCTGCAGCCAGTAAAAGGCTCCAAAGCTTCCTATCGTGAATGTTGTCAGGTTGCTCTGACCCAGTGCCGCCCCTGGTCAGGGTTCATTCAGAATATCGATTCCAGACAGAATCAGAGTGCCGTTTATCTTTGGCTTATCCCACTCCGCCCCATGCCGACCATGCAGGCGGCGGGTTTTCTGGGAATTAGCACGCCCGTTGGCACTGAGGTTAAATTAATGGGTGACATCTTTACGCTACTGCTTAACGCGACTGAGCTTGTTAGCAGCGATGCTCCCATTCAAAAATTAACTCAGCTGATGCCGAAGGCACCGAGTCGTCATAACCAAATTTTAAGGCTCGCAGATTTAGGCTATTCCCCAAAAGCGATTGCCGATGCCTTAGACATAACTCCGAGTACCGTAAACGTTGTCCGCTGGAAAGCTCGTCAGCCCGTCATCGCAAAAAAACTGAGCCGGATCGCTTAATCCACGGCAGCCAGAAGCGCGCCCAGCAAGTATTCCCACCAGCCACGGTGGGCCGGCGCCTTAAGCGGTTATCCTAAAATCAACGGCGGCGCGCCCGCTACCTCAGCGGCGACTCTTGACCAAACCAAGCGCCTTTTTAATATTCTGTACGCTCGGCAAGGAAATCCCCAGGGTCCGCGCAATTTCTTCGCCGGTTTTTTTCGCCGCCACCAGCTGCTTAACTTTTAATCTAGTATCCGCGGTGATCACGGCCCGCTTCCGCCGCTTGGTCGCTTTTGGCGCCAACACCTTTGCGCCGGATACAGCGGCCGCCTGACGCAGTGCCGCAATAAAATCGGCCATTGATTTGAAACCAAACCGAGCCGGCAACTGGGTGAGCTGCTGGTTAAACTTAACCAAGCCGCGCTCGATTTGAGCTATTTTCTTTTGATACTGGGCGAGTTTCTTAAGCGCATTAACATTCATAGAGTATATACCTATAGCATACTATATAGCTATAGTCAAAATTTATTAACATTTACTCATTTCATGCACATCCAGTGGCTCGTGCCGATCAATCGGAGCGGAGCCCTGAGTCAAAATGACCTTAGGGCCGATGGCAGCTTAACCTAAGCGAGCAACGCGGTTACCACGTTACCATAGACATCGGTCAGCCGGAAATCGCGGCCACTATGCTTATAGGTTAGGCGCTGATGATCGAGGCCGAGGAGATGAAGAACCGTGGCGTGTAGATCGTGCACGTGAACGCGATCCTTCACCGCCTGAAAACCAAAATCATCGGTCGCTCCGTGAACCATACCGCCCTTAGTGCCACCGCCCGCGAGCCACATGCTAAAGCCGTGGTGATTGTGATCACGACCCGCCGTGGGACCAACTTTTTCTGTCTGCGATAGCTCAACCGTCGGCGTGCGCCCAAACTCCCCACCCCAGATAATGAGCGTCTCGTCGAACAAGCCGCGTTGCTTGAGGTCCGTCAACAAGGCGGTGATGCCCTGACAACTTTCCGCGGCGAGCTGCCGATGCGCCTTCTCAATATTATCGTGACTATCCCAAGGCTGAAGCGTGCCGTGCCAGACTTGCACGAAACGCACCCCGCGTTCAACCAAGCGGCGGGCAATCAACATCTGCTTCGCTTGGGCAGTATTACCATAAAGCGTACGGATATGCTCAGGCTCGCGATCGATATCGAACGCATCAGTCGCGGCCGTCTGCATGCGGAAGGCGGTTTCAAAACTTTGAATGCGGGCCTCGAGCGCAGGATCTTGGCGGCTTTCAAGATGTCGACGATTGAGCGCTGCAGCTAAATCGAGCTGCGCGCGCTGTTCGGTGGGATTAAGATTAGAATTCGTGAGATAATCGATCAGTTGCGCCGCCTTGCGATCCTGCGTCTCGATGTAGGTGCCCTGATAGGCGCCCGGCAGAAACGAGGATTGCCAGTTGTCAGCCCCAGCGACGGGCAGGCCCCGCGGCACCAATACGACAAAGCCCGGGAGATTTTGATTTTCCGTCCCCAGCCCATAAGTAATCCAAGAACCAATACTCGGACGGGCCATAATGCTCGCACCACAATTCATCAGACGCAGCGAATTTTCATGCACTGGAGTGTCCGAATACATCGAGCGAATCACACATAGATCATCGGCATGTTTCGCCGCGAGCCCCGCGAAGAGCTCGCTGACCTCCAACCCTGACTGACCATAACGGGCAAAAGAAAACGGTGAACCGAGTGCGGTACTCGTCGGCCGTTCAGTCGCAAGATGTATCGGCAACCGCTGACCATGGTATTTCGTCAATAAAGGCTTCGGGTCGAACGTGTCCATCTGCGCCGGCCCACCATTGGCGAGAATCTGAATAACATATTTTGCCCGGGGACGAAAGTGAGGCCCGCGCGGCAATAAGGGATTTCCCGTCGGCGCGGCACCCAAGTTCGGCACATTACTCAACAAGGAGGCGAGGCCCAAGGTCCCAAAGCCCGCCCCGCAACGGCGCAGCATTTCCCGGCGAGAGATCGGATCGGAAAAAGAAAAGGGGGAATGAGCCATACGCGTAATTAGTCGCAGAAGAAAAATTCGTTCGAGAGCAACAGCACTTGGGCAAATTGAATCCACTGCGCCGTCGTGGGAGCGACTCCTAAAAAGACCTTCGCCAAAGCAACCTCTTCGCTCTGCGGACGGCGGATCAGAATACGCCGGTAGAGTGCGGCCACGCGTTCAGACACGTCGAGCAATTCGGCGATCTCCGGCTGACGATTAACATTCTCGGCCTGCGCCCGCAGGAATGGACTATTGAGAAAATAAAGCGCCTGCAGCGGATTAGTTGTCTCCGAACGGCGGGCGATCGATTGATCGGGATTGGCGCCATCAAAATTCCGCAGCAACGCAGAAATGCGGAAGCGATCCGTATAACCGTAGACGGCGCGGCGAACGTTCTCGTCATCGAGCGGGGCGCTATGGCCACCGAGGCGGGTATCGAGCCGACCCGCCACGCGCAGCAAACTATCACGCAGGGCCTCAAACTCGAGCCGGCGTGGCGGCATGCGCCAGAGCCAGCGGTTACTAGCATCGCGCTCCAAGGCGACCACTTGCCCCGCCCCACTTTGCTGCCAGGTCGCGGAAGCGAGGATGTAGCGATGCAGCGCCTTGAGCGACCAACCATGCTCCATAAACCACGCGGCCAGATGATCAAGTAACTCGGGGTGAGATGGGCGTTCGCCCATGGCCCCAAAATTATCTGCCGTCGTCACCAGTCCCCGACCGAAATGCTGCTGCCAGACACGATTCACCATCACGCGCGCAGTGAGCGGATTCTTGGAGCTGGTCAAAGCCTCCGCGAGCTTCAGTCGGCCATCATCGGCAAAAGCCTGATCATCGATCGCCGCGAGTAAATGAGGGAGCCGCCGCGGCACGGCTGCGCCGATTTTTAGGCGGTCACCGCGAATCAAAATAGTCGGATCGACCAACACCGCCGACACGGCGACCGCTTGGGCGCGCTCAATCGGCGCGTTGGCCTCCAGCGTGGTAATTTTTTCGCGAATTTTTCCGGCCGCCTCGTTGTCGCGTCGGGCCACAATTAAGGCCTCGGTTACAAAACGCAGCAGATCTTCGGCCACCGCTGCTCGGGTGAACTGTAGGGGCGAATGCGGCGCATTAATAACCGCGGCTAAACCAGGGGCTTCCGGTGTTTTTAAGGCCTCGGTGATGATCGCCCCGAAGCGATCAGCCACCTCGAGCATAGTAGTCACTGGCTTTTCGGCAAAAGCCGCGAGCACGCAAGCATCGTGCCGCTCGGGCTGGCGGGCCGCAGCCGCGAGCAGGGCCTGCGCCTGCTCGGCAAAGCCGACCGCCGGGAGTTTCATGAATTGTGCCCAGAGAGCGAAATAGGGTTCGCCGCGTTGCACGCTCTCATCGATCAAACGAGCCCACGCTGGTGCCCCACCTAAAACGAGTAGACCACGGGGCGTATCCAGCGGAATGAAACCGTCAACGGTGCGATGGTTGGGCGATTCTTCGACCAAGTGACGCAGATACTCTGGGGCAAGTTCGCGCACGAGCCGCCGCGCTAAAACAGTCGTCGTATCGACGTGCTTTTCATAGTCAGCAAAAAGCGCGGCGCGGTCCGTGCGATATTTAGTGATGGCATCCGAGGTGAGCGGTGGGCCGACCTCCGGGAGATCCATTGGCTCGTGACTACTCGCCAGAATACCCACGAGCGAATAATAATCGGCGGTGGGGATCGCATCAAATTTATGATCATGACACCGCGCACAGGCGAGCGTGAGTCCCAACACCCCGCGCCCAATGGTGTCGATGCGATCATCGATGATGAGATTTGGCGCCTCAATATTACCTTCAAAACGCCGGCCCACAGTCAGAAAGCCGAGGGCGCGTAAGTCAGGTTTAGCGGCGGTGGGTAATCGATCGGCGGCGATCTGCTCCAAGATAAAGCGATTGAAGGGGCGATCGGTATTAAAGGATTCGATCACGTAGTCGCGATAGGTATGCGCGAAGGGAATGCGGCGTTCGCCATCAACGGATTTTTCGGTGGTATCGGAATAGCGGGCAACATCGAGCCAGTGGCGGCCCCAACGCTGACCGTATTCTGGGCGGGCCAGTAATTGATCAACGAGTTCAGCGAACGCGGCCGGGGTCGGCTGCGCCGCGAATTGCTCCACGCGTTCGAAAGACGGCGGCAAGCCAATCAAGGTGAGGTAGGCCCGCCGCACGAGCGTGCGCGGATCGGCCGGTGGATTAGGCGTTAGGCCCTCGTGAA
>CAIVJE010000076.1 GCA_903906135.1 uncultured Verrucomicrobiota bacterium
ACGAGCCCAGACCCATCAATTATTTTTTCCGCTTAGGCAATTTTCGCGCGGCCAGCATGCGCTTAATTAGCCAGTAAAGCATTTCAAGGCGCGCCACGGAAACACCGACCGCTTTCGCCCGTCGCACGGGCTCGCCCCAAATCTCCTCGAGCTCAACTTCGCGCCCTTCCTCAAAATCAATCAGGCTCGATGGCCGGTAAGCGCCCATTTTGGCGGTGCGCTCAAATTGCAAATCGACAAACGAACGGGGAATATCATGCCCAAATTTGGCCGCCGCTTCAACGATCTCCTCCATCAAGCGCCGCGCCAAGGTCCGGAGGCCTTCGTCCGCCAAAAGCAAGTCGGTGGTGAGCCCACCGGCAATGATGGCGAGTCCATTAAACGGCACATTCCAAACGAGTTTGTGCCAACGCTGCGCTTCAAGGTTATCGAGCGCGGTACATTTTACGCCGACGCGCCGCCACAAGGCGGCCAGGGCCTGCGTGCGCTCACTGGCCGGCTTGCCAAACTTGCCAATCGTCATGAGCCCAGGAAAAGAACAATGCACGACGCCCGGCGCGGTCCGCGTGCAGCCAATATAACAAATCGCCCCCAACACCCGATGCGCCCCAGCGATATTAGCGACGGGCTCTTCGACCCCGAGGCCATTCTGCAAAGTGAGCACCATCGTCTCAGGCCCGAGCAACGGCGGCAGGAGATTTTTAAGCTCCGCATTAGCCGTCGCCTTGATCGCCACGATCACCAAATCACAGGGACCAATCTCCGCGGCCGAACCATAGACCTGCACCTTGCGCACATGAATCCGCTCCGTCGGCAGCTTGATCCGAATTCCACGAGCCATCACCGCCGCTCGCCCGCTGCGCACTAAAAAATGAACGTCGAGGCCCGCCTTGACGAGCAACGCTCCATAATAACAACCGAGGGCGCCGGTACCGATAATCGCGATGCGGGGCTTAGCGGGAAAAGGTGTGCTCATAATGCTGAGTACTCCTAAATATCACCAAAAAGACAATCCTGCAGTCCCAACGGCCCAGCGCGAAAACCTCGCTTTCTTCACAGTCAAAATCCACCGGCCGGCTACCCTCAGGAAGCCCAGCTAATCGAACCGAGTTAATGCCCTAAGTCACCCAGCCGATAAGCTTCGAGTCTAGGCCTATTTCATAGCTTGCGGGGAGAATCCCTTAATCGCATTGAGCCGCACCCCCCTAATCCATTACTGCTAATGCATTACGATTAACTGATCGAGCGCACCGCCAGTCGCTTGACTTCACGTCATCCCTCCCTGCGCGGCGCCAGATCATTTTCCAGCCTGCTATTTACAAATTATCCACGAATCGTTCACCAGCGCATCCCTCGACTGCTTTGTGAGGGGAAATCTAGCTGGGCTGACAAGTTATTCACAGCCCCAAACAGCACTTACAGCGGTAGATTATCCGTCAATCTCACCTCATCGACCCAAAAAGAAATAGCCAACAAACACTGACCAGGAATGATCTCGCGCAACGGCTCCATGGTGTGCTGATCCACCACCGCAATATAGACGACCCGCAGTCGACGCTTGGCGGCAATGAGGTGCGTGACTTCCGCCACAAGTCGATCCGCACTTTTCACCCCACCGGCCACCATCTCCTGCGCCCGACGCAAGGCACTGATGACCGCGAGGGCCTCCTCCCGCTGCGTCGGAGTGAGGTAACTATTACGCGCACTGAGCGCGAGGCCATCAGGATCACGGACCGTGGGCCCGACTAAAATCTCCACCGGCAAACACAGATCGGTGACAACTTTGCGCACTACGGCTACTTGTTGAGCATCCTTTGCCCCCATCACGACCACCTCGGGCCGGATAATATTAAATAATTTTAACCAACACGTCAGGACCCCGCGAAATAAGGCGGGCCGCACGGCCCCACACAATGGCTTGCTGACAGCATCTTCTTGAAGGTGGGAAGAAAACCCCCGCGGGAACATTTCCTCCGCGGTCGGGGTAAAGAATACATCAACGCCCGCTTTTTCACTGAGGGCGGCGTCGGCAGCGGGCGAGCGGGGGTAACGGGCAAAATCTTCACTTGGTCCAAATTGCAGCGGATTAAC
>CAIVJE010000077.1 GCA_903906135.1 uncultured Verrucomicrobiota bacterium
AGCCCGATAGGCTATGTGGCCCATCAGGCTAACCTATGCATTTTTTCGCCACTTGTGCCTCGGCGGCAGCCGCAATTCTTCATTACCAGCCAGCCAGCAAACGTTGTGGTTGACCTGGCGCAGTTCGGCCCAGATTTGGTTTTTCGATAATTGCTAATAGCAAATCATTTGCCCTACTGGCCAAGTCTGACGCCCTGTTCCGATGGGAACAGATTTTTTGGCCTAGCGGCCCCAGCGATTCAATCTCATCATTTTTTAAACCCACGTTCCTTCTCCCGTCTCGTTTTCTATAAATTATGGCCGTTCCGAGCAAAATCCTGATCGTCGACGACGAAGTTAATGCCGTCCGCATGCTGCGTGGGCTGCTGAGCCCTGACGGCTATAATGTGCTGACGGCTCATTCGGGGGCTGAAGCCCTGACCGTCGCCATGCGCGAAACTCCCGACGTCGTCCTGCTCGATGTCATGATGCCTGATATGGATGGCTACGAAGTCTGCGCTAAACTTCGCGCTGATCTGCGCCTCGCCAATGTGCCCATTTTACTTTTGACGGCGCTCGACGATCAAGAATCGAGAATTCATGGCTTAGAAGCCGGCGCGGATGATTTTATTTCCAAACCTTTTGATTCATTCGAGCTGCGCGCCCGCTTGCGCACGATCACTCGGCTGAATCGTTTCCGCCAACTCTATGAAGAACGCGCCCGCCTCGAAGCGGCGATTGCATACGCACCGTACGGCGTGGTGCTCGGGGAATTAGATGGCCGGATTCTCCAGCGCAACGCGGCGTTTGTTCGGCTGCTGGCCCCGCTCGCAACAGAAATTGATAATTTCTATTCCTATCTGCCGGCTGAAACCGCCCTGAAGCTTAAGCAATCGATCGCCTCTGACCCGATTACGCTCACACCGCTGGAAACTTCCCTTAATGTAGCCCTCACTCCCGCTACCGTTGTGGAAATTTCTTTCGCTTTGGTTCCCTGGGAAGGCCGCCGCATTGTTCACTTCATCATTCGCGATCTGACCGAAGCCAAACAATTCAATGAAGCGCGCCAAATCGCGGAAGCGGCGAATCAGGCGAAAAGCGAATTTCTCGCGAGCATGAGTCATGAGCTAAGAACGCCGCTCAATGTCATCTTGGGCATGGCGGAGATTCTGCGCAAAGAAACCCTCGGTGATCTCAATCGCGACCAACAGGAAAGCGTGGCCAGCGTGGAGGAAAGCGGACGCTATCTGCTCTCCCTGATCAATGACATCTTGGACCTTTCCAAAATCGAGGCCGGCATGCTGCAACTTGATATCCAAGAAGCCGCCGTGCGTGATGTCGTCGAATCCAGCTTGCGCTTCGTCCGCGAAGCCGCGCATCGAAAGAAAATCACCCTCGAATCAAGCTACCGCCAAGAAATTCTCTACCTTCACGTCGATGCTCGCCGTCTGAAACAAATTCTTGTCAATCTGCTGGCCAATTCTGTGAAATTTACGCCCGAAGGCGGCCATATCACCATCGAGGTCAGTCAGCCCATCGACCGACAGCAAATCAATTTCTCCGTGCAAGATAATGGCATCGGGATTGATGAAAAAGATTTACCGAAATTATTTAAATCCTTTCAGCAAATTGATAGTGCCCTGAATCGAAAATATGCCGGCACCGGTCTCGGCCTTTCCCTCGTCAAGCTCATGACCGAGATGCATGGCGGCACCGTTGCCGTTGCCAGCAAACCAGGTCAAGGCGCCCGCTTTACCATTACACTTCCGCTCCAAAACCCACTCACGGCCGGTCAAACCATGCAGCGGCTCCGTTCCGAGGTCCCCTTTCGCGCACTCCTACCCAACAATCCCCTCATACTTATTGCCGAGGATAACCCCGCTAATCTGCTTTTGCTCGAGAACCATCTGCGCCCCCGCGGCTGCCGGGTTATCTTTGCGCATGATGGGCAGGAAGCGATCGATCGCGCCATCACCGAGCAACCTGCGCTCATTCTCATGGATATCCAAATGCCGGTGCTCGATGGCCTCGAAGCCACGCGGCGCCTGCGCGCAAACTCCGCCACCGCCGCCATTCCCATCATCACGTTGACGGCGTTGGCCATGCCCGAGGACAGCCTCCGTTGCCTCGAAGCCGGCGCGAATGCTTATTTAAGCAAACCGCTCAATCTGGCGGAACTTGATCGGATTATTCTCGAGCAGCTCAAGTCAGTCTTGCCCGCGCAGTCCTCTTGAGCATGCCGACCCCGAGCAAGATCCTGATCGTCGACGACGAGCCGAATGCGCTTCGTCTACTGCGAAATCTACTCACCCCGGATGGTTATAAATTATTTGACGCTCACTCGGGCGCCGAAGCACTGCGCGTGGCGCAGAGCGAAATTCCGGATATTGTCCTCTTGGATGTGATGATGCCGGAAATGGATGGCTATCAAGTTTGCACCCAGTTGCGCGCGGATCCGGCCTTAGCCAATATCCCGATTCTCATGCTGACGGCTTTGGATGATCGGGAGTCGATGCTGCGAGGCTTGGAAGCCGGGGCTGACGATTTTCTAGCCAAGCCATTTGACTCCATTGAACTGCGCGCGCGCATCCGGGCGATCACGCGGCTCAATCGCTTTCGCCAACTTTACGAGGAACGCGCACGGATGGAGGCCGCCATCACCTATGCACCATATGGCGTCGTGTTGGCCGAGTTGGACGGGAAAATCCTTCAGCGCAATGCGGCCTTCACGCGACTGCTCACCCCCGCTTCGGCCGAACTGGAGAATTTTTATAACTATTTTTCCTCCGCAGTGGCCGCGAAATTACAGCAAACGCTCGCCGCAAACTTAACCACGGTGATGGCGCTCGAAGCTGCGCTCACCTTTGCGCTTAACCCTGCGACTGTGGTCGAAATTTCCTGTGCCCTGATTCCTTGGCAAGGCCGGCGCATCGCCCATTTCGTAGTGCGCGATCGCACTGAAGAAAAGCAACTCGAAGAGCAGTTGCTGCATTCTCAGCGCATCGAATTACTGGGTCAACTGGCCGGAAGCACGATTCACGATGTGAACAATATCCTTAGCGCCATCTACGGCAGCGCCCAGCTCATCGAAATGAAAGCCGGGCAGGATTTTAAAATCCACCTCGACCAAATTCTTACGAGCACCGAGCGCGGAGCCAGCATGCTTCGTCAATTGATGATGTTCGCGCGCGGCGATGATGAAGCCCTCGAATTAACCAGCCCAACCGAGCCGACGGCCGAAGTAGCGGCGATGATTAAAGAAACTTTTGGCCGGCTTTATGAGGTAAATTATGAGGCCGCGGCTGATTTGCCTCGCGTGCTCGTTGACCCAACCCAGATCCATCAGATTGTGATGAATCTTTGCGTCAACGCGCGTGATGCGATGCCCGATGGCGGACAGCTCACGATCAGCCTCGATCGCCGGACCGTGCCTAATGGTCTCACCGCGGTCATGGGGGATACTCCCGCCGCCGGCGATTACATTGTGCTGAGCGTGCGCGACACTGGGACCGGCATTCCGGCCCATATTTTGCCTAAATTATTTGATCCATTTTTTAGCACTAAGCCAAAAGGCAAAGGCACCGGACTCGGCCTCGCTACCGTCATTCGCCTCGTCCGTCGGCATAAAGGCTTTGTAACGCTCGAAACTACCCCAGGCCAAGGGACATGCTTTCGCTGCCATTTCCCCATTCAAGCGACTCCCCGTGAGTCAGGCCATTAGGCTCGGGCAGGATTTGGGCGTGTACCGCGGAGACTTGAAAGTAGCGCCATAGAGGCGCCGGTCAGCCTGACAAGTTTAGCCCGAAGGGAAACTCAAGGGACTAGATCCGCATCGCTGGAAAGACCGCCCGAGCCTGCGCGGGTGGCACAACCTCCACGTTTACCTGCGTTGGCTAGACCTGTAAGCACGCCGCAAGCTGCTCGGCCTGATATTATCAGCACCACCTATGTCACAAAATATAGGTAAACAATGAGTAACATCATTTCAGCGATTGTTAATACCCGTAGATTGCTTCTAAAAATCCGCCAAGGTTCCTTCTTGCCAAGCGCTAAACCAGCTTACAACTTTTCCAATTACACAACTTCCAAACGCCACCGCAGAAATGAATCAGCACATCCGCAATATCGCTATTATCGCCCACGTTGACCACGGCAAAACTACGCTGGTTGATAAATTGCTCAAGGAAGGCGGCGTTTACCGCGCCAATCAACGCGTGGAAGAACGCGCCATGGACTCCATGGACCTCGAGAAAGAGAAGGGCATCACCATTAAGGCCAAAAACACCTCCGTCCACTGGAGGGACAAGACGATCAACATCGTTGATACTCCCGGACACGCTGACTTCGGCGGCGAAGTCGAACGCGCCCTCCGCATGGTCGATGGCGTACTTCTCCTGATCGACGCCTACGATGGCCCCCAGGCCCAAACTCGCTTCGTACTCCGCAAAGCCCTCGCCCATGGCCTCAAAGTCGTGCTCGTCATCAATAAAATTGACCGCGAAAACGCTGAGCCAGCCAAGATGTACGACAAAGTACTCGAGTTGCTGATGGAGCTCAATGCCACCGAAGAACAGTTTGATGCCCCCGTTGTTTACGGCTCTGGCCGTGACGGTTACATGATGTTGCACCTCGGTGACGAGAAGAAGGACATGAGCCCGCTCTTTCAGACGATTCTCGACCACGTCCCACCACCGTTTGCTAAGCCCGATGAGGCGTTTCATATGCTCGTATCCAATATTGATTGGAGCGATTATGTCGGCCGTATCGCCGTGGGCAAAATTCTCGGTGGCACCGCCACGATCGGCGACACCATCTTCGTGGTGCGCAATTCTGACGGGAAACGTGTCCGGGCTAAAATCAGCAAGATTTTCGAATTCACTGGTCTCGGCACTGCCGAAGCGCCGAGCGCCAGCGCCGGTAACATCGTCGGCATCGCCGGAGTGGAGGATATTGACATTGGCGATACCATTACCGCCGATGAAGCCGGTCACGCCCTGCCCTTCACCCAAATTGATCCGCCGACTTTGGAGATGCAGTTCTGCGTCAACGACGGTCCGCTCGTCGGCCGCGAAGGCAAACTCGTTACCTCACGCCAACTGCGTGAGCGCCTCATGCGCGAGTTGAAGACCAACGTCTCGATCAATATTGAGGATAGCGACAAAGCGGGCATTTTCAACGTCAAGGGCCGCGGCGCCATGCAGATCGCCGTCCTCGTCGAGACTATGCGCCGCGAAGGCTTTGAGTTGCTGGTCTCTCGCCCTACCGTAATCGAACGGCAAGTCGACGGGGTCCGCCAAGAACCCTACGAAACCGTATGGATTGAAGTGCCCGATGAATGCGTCGGCGCCATCATGTCGAATCTGGCGAATCGTAAGGGCCGCTTGACCAACATGGAAAAACTTCCGCACACCACGATGATGGAAGCAACCATCACGACGCGCGGCTTGATCGGCATGGAAATCGACGTCGTAAATGCCACCAGCGGCCGCGGCGTTCTCAGTCACCTTTTCAAAGAATACGGTCCCTACGCTGGCGAGGTGCTCACGCGCATCACGGGCACCATCATCGCAACCGAAGCCGGCACCACCACCGGCTACGCGCTCGAAATGGTGCAGGAACGCGGCAAATTATTCGTCGACCCAGGCGAGGAAGTTTATGAAGGCATGATCGTCGGCGAGAATCCCCGCAATGAAGACATCGCTTGTAATGCGGTCCGCGCTAAACAGCTGACCAACTTTCGCTCGCAAGGCTCAGGCGTGGCGACCGGACTCACCCCGGCCGCAAAATTCTCTCTGGAACGTGCCATTGAATACATCGCTGCTGATGAATTCGTGGAAGTGACCCCAAAGAATCTGCGTCTCCGCAAGCGTATCCTGAACTCAGGCGCCCGCGTTAAGGCCACCAAAGCCGGCAAGTAAACGCTGCCTGCACCAATCTCAGCCCGCGCGCGATCTTTCGTGCCGCGGGCTTTTTTATGCCCTTATTCGGCGAGGCTGCGTCGGCTTCAGCGGCGGAAGGCTTAGAGCCGGCTAGCGATGAAATTCAACCACAGATGACACGGAACCGAGCTGATTATAAACTAAGGCCTGCGGTAAAAAGTTAGCGCTTATAGGTCATGAGGCCGCGTCTTTGTCGCCCAATTGCCTCCTTTCACAATGTCATCATTTCCGCAGCGATGCCTTAGCCGCTATTGTGTTTCTGGTGTTTTTTGTGGCCAAGCCCGAGCTCGAAACTTCGCGATTCAAAACCCCTCACTTTATTTTCGCGCCTTTTGTGTTTTTGATGGCGGCTCTTAAAACTACGGCTGATTGCTGCCCCCGTCTCCGGATCCTAGCCAAATCGAAAATCAGCCAACAGGCGCTGAGCTATTCTCCACCGTGGCATTCGTTTCCCGCTCAATCGCGGCGGCCTCAACTAGTCCATACGCGCTCGATTTGCCCGTGAATTTTACACAGAGCCGGTCCATGAGCACGTAGACGATGGGAATAATATAAAGCGTGATCAGGGTCGAAAGCATCAAACCACCCACCACCACAATGCCCATTGGGTTGCGCGTCTCAGCCCCTGCCCCATGCGCAAAGGCAATCGGGACAGCCCCTAAAACGGTCGAAATCGACGTCATTAAGATTGGGCGAAAGCGAAGCGTCGCCGCCTCAAACGCTGCCTCCGCCGCATTCTCGCCTTTCTGCACCTGGAGCTGGTTCGCGAATTCCACAATCAAGATGCCATTCTTCGCCACCAACCCGATCAACATGATCAGCCCAAAGCGCGAAAAAAGATTATCCGTCATCGCCGGCCCCCAATAACGCGTGGCATAGAGCACCAGCAAGCCGCCCGCTACCGCGATAAAAATGCCGGTGAAAATAGTGATCGGATGAATCCAAGACTCAAACTGCGCCGCCAAAATCAGGAAGGTAAAAATGAGCGCCAACCCAAAAAGAATAATGGTGTCGTTGCCACTTTCCACAAATTCGCGCGTTTCTCCGTCCCAAGCATAAGTATAGCCCACGGGTAATTTTTCCCGGCTCAGGTCAGTCAGAAAATTAACTCCATCGCCGATCGTTCGGCCCTCGGCTAATTGCGCCGATACCGTGACGGAGCGCAGGCGGTTAAAGTGCGGGTAGCTTTCGGGCACCGTATTTTCATTCCAGGTGACCACATTGCTCAACTGAATCAGCACACCATCGGTCGAGCGAACGTAGAGACGGGAGAGATCACTGGGCGTGGTACGATTCTGATCTGTCACCTGCACGATGGCATAGTATTGCTGACTGCCGCGCTGAAATTCAGTGACGCGCCGCCCCCCCAATAAGGACTCCAAGGTAGAGGCAATCGCACTTACTGGCACCCGGAGATCAGCCGCTTTCGCTCGGTCTATTTTGATATCTAATTGCGGCTTGGTCGGGGAAGGATCGACTCGCGGTTGAATAAATTGTCCGCTTTCACGCATCGCCACGAGGTATTCGCTGCCGATTCGTTGTAATTCATTGAAATCACTCCCGAGCAAAACCAATTGAATTCCGCCGCTACTCCCGCCGCGCCCGCTGCTAAAAGGACGAATCGGATTCACCACGGCTTGGCCCCCAGTAACTTCTTGCTGAAATTTGCGCCGGAGTTCTGCGGTAACTTCTTGGGTCTTACGCGTACGTTCCTCCCATGGCTTCAGAGTCGCGAATATGAAAGCTCGTCCCCCATCACCCGTGCGATGAAAAGTTCGATCGATCACGGGAAGCTGGAGAATCATCTGCTCCATATCATAGGAGTAGAGGCGCAAATACTCTGGCGTGGCCCCGATCGGGGCAATCAAGTTAGCCGTAAGAATCCCGCGATCTTCGAGCGGCGTGAGTTCGCGCTGGAGCTTCGTGTAGAGAAATAGACCGCCCAGCGTAAATAGTAGCGCCGCCCCCAAGAAAATTCCGCGCTGCCGCAGCGAAAAACGCAGGGTCTGCGCAAAGCGCGAATTGAGCCAAACGAAGAAGGGTTCGGTCCGGTTATAAAGCCACCCGTGCTGCACGTGACCGTCCACCACCTTCGCCTTCAGCATGCGCGAACACATCATCGGCGTAAGCGTCAAGGCCACGAAAGCGGACACCATCACGGCGACGGACAGCGTAATGCCAAATTCAAAAAACAAACGGCCCGTCTGACCGGACTGAAAGGCGACCGGCAAGAAAACTGCGGCCAACGTCAGCGTCGTGGCGATGATCGCAAAGGCGACCTGCCGAGCGCCAAAAATCGCGGCGGGGATAGGCTTTTCCCCCGCTTCAATCCGGCGATAGATGTTTTCTAACATCACAATCGCGTCATCGACGACTAACCCGACCGCGAGAACCAGCGCGAGCAACGTCAATGTGTTAATCGTAAAACCAAGCCACGCCATTACGGCAAAGGAACCCACGAGCGATACCGGAATCGCCACCAGCGGCACCAAGGTGGCGCGCCAATCCCTCAAAAACAGGAATATCATCAGCACGACCAAGAGCGCCGCTTCCCACAGCGTCTTGTAAACTTCGCGCACCGAGCGATCGACAAACACTGAACTATCAAAGCCGACTTCCACGTTTATCCCTGCGGGCAGATCGAGTTTGATCAATGGCACCGCCTGCTTCACCGCATTGGCTAGATCAAGCACATTAGCCTGTGCCTGCCGGAGGACTTGGATGCTGACGGTCGGCTTCCCGCGGAAATAACTTTCGGAACGATACTCCTCCGCCCCCAGTTCCACGCGGCCGATATCCGTAAATTTGACCTGATGCACTCCGCGGGTCGCGAGGATGAGGTTCTCGAAATCAGTGATTTTCGACATGCGGCCCTCAATCCGCACCGGAAATTCGCGGGCCGTGGATTCGATCCGCCCACCGGGAATTTCTACATTCTGCTGGCGCAGGGCATTCTCGACATCGAGTACCGTCAGCTGATGCGCCGCCAGCTTATCACTATCCACCCAAAGCCGCATGGCGTAACGGGGGCCGCGGATATTTACCGTGCCGACCCCAGGGATCGTCTGGATGCGTTGAATCGCGAGCCGCTCAATCAGTTCCACAATTTCCAAACGACTGTAGCGCTCCGAAGTAAAAGCCAAGGTGATGACCGGGTTAGCATCGGCATCTGCCTTGGTAATAACGGGGTCACTGACTTCATCTGGCAACCGCCCGCGGGCCCGACTCACCCGATCTCGCACATCATTGGCCGCCTCGTCCACTTTTCGACTCAGGCCGAACTCAATGGTGATCCGCGACTGCTCCTCTTGGGAGCTCGAGCGGATCACGCGAATCCCATCGATCGAGGCGATTTCCTTTTCGAGCGGCTCAGTAATTTTAGCCTCCACCACTTCCGCGGAGGCCCCCCGATATGCCGTCTCGATCGAAACGATGGGGGAATCGATGAGCGGGTATTCGCGAACGGCTAAGCGGTCGAAATTTATAACCCCAATCAACACCACCACAATGGAGGCAACCATGGCGACCACGGGACGCCGGATTGAGACGTCAGACAAAATCATAACTTAATCCTCAATGCGGAATTCAGCCCGGAGCGGACGTGGCTCCAGCTTGATGCCTGGATATAAAATAAGCGCGCCCACCCCCGAGGCCACGATCGCTTGTTTATCAGTCAATACCGCTGGACTGATCGCGCGGATCTCAACCAGCCCCTTTTCCCGCAACCCGAGTTGCACGGGCACAAAGGCCGCCACTTTTTCGCCTTTCTGCTCGACCACCGTAATCACTTGTGTGCCCCGGGAAGTTGTCAGGATCGCCCCCTCCGGAACTGTCAGTACCCCGCGATGCACCTCGAGCACCAACTCGATGCCGGCAAACATGCCCGGCTGGAAGCTCAGCGGCGCTCCCGTGACATAACCTTTCACTTGGCTG
>CAIVJE010000078.1 GCA_903906135.1 uncultured Verrucomicrobiota bacterium
GCCTTTTGTGGCTGATCGTAAGCTTGAGGCGAAAGGTCAGAGGTTATGGGTCATGGGTTATCAGTCCGACTCCGAGTTTCCCGATTTTCTACTTTCCCCCTTTCATCTTTCCCGCTTTGCCTGATCGATTCTGCGCCTTCTGCGCCTTTTGTGGCTGATCGTAAGCTTGAGACTAGAGATGAGAGGTCATGGGTTATCGGTTATCGGTCCGACGCCGAGTTTCCCAATTTTCTACTTTCCCCCTTTCATCTTTTTCTTCCCCCCTTCGCGTCACTTCGTGCCCTTCGTGGTAAAAAACGCCTTATTCGGCTTTGGCGGCTGCTCGCTTGCTCGAGTTCAATTCCAGCCGCTTTCCCCTGCAAAATAGTTTGCCGCTTTTATGCGCCGCGCCATGTTTTGGCTGTGCGTTCGAAACCTTCTCTTCTCACTTGGATTACGTGCGATGGGGTCCATATCGACCCCGCCTCCGGCAAGCACACGATCCTCGGTGTTTTCTCTAATATCCAAGCCCGCTCCTTTCCGGTCGTGCACCCTTATATGGTGTGGTTTTTAACGCTGACGGATGTCCAGCCAGGGAAACACATGATCAAAATGTCGATGGGCCTTGATCCCACTAATCCGGGCGAACTCCTCCACCGCGAATTCGAATCCCAGAGCCCCCTGCACCGCATTAATCTCATCAACGAACTCCGCAATTTGAGTTTCGATCAGCCAGGGGAATATTCTATTCTGATCGAGGTGGATGATGAACCGATCCTCGCCACCAACTTGATCGTCAGCTGACCCAACCGCGCCTGCGTTCGACCATAGTCCTACCTAATTTCAACTTCTCCTTACCGTGTCCTATCCTTCCTTTGACCTGATTGGCGTCGGCAATCCCATTATGGATCTGCTGGCCCAAGTTCCTGAATCTTTTCTGACGACCCATGTCACCGGCGACAAGGGCGGCATGGTGCTCGTCGATGACCAAGATATTATCCACCTCGTCGCTCAGCTCGGCGGCACCGGTCTCGCCATCACCCCCGGCGGCTCCGCAGCCAACACGACGCTCGGCGCCACCCGCCTAGGCTTGCGCACGACGTATCTGGGCAAGATCGGGGGCGACATCACGGCGAAGGATTACCACAATAATTTTCTCACCGCGGGCGGCGATATCTCGCGCTTCAAACGCGCGACTCTGCCCAATGGTCGCTGTCTCTCTTTGGTGACACCTGATGGCCAACGCACGATGCGCACGCATCTGGGCGCCGCCATGACCCTGAGTCCGGATGAGATCACCCGCGTTGATTTTGTCGGCACGCGCCATGCGCACATCGAAGGCTATCTCATGTTCAATCCAGCCCTCGGCGAAAAAGTTGTCGCGACCGCGCGCGCTGCCGGCTGCACCCTCAGCATCGACCTCGCCTCCTTCGAGGTCGCGAACGTCGCACGCGATTGGCTCTTGGCCCAAATCAAGCAAGGCGTCGCCGTGATCTTCGCTAATGAAGATGAAATTCGCGCGCTCTTTCAGGACACTACGTCCAGCTACGACAGCCTCGCCAAAAAACTAGCGAGCTACGGCGGCATTGCAGCCGTGAAAATGGGCAAAGACGGCGCCTGGATCGCGCACGGGTCGCAATTACATCGCATCGCCCCCGTCCCCGCGGCGCACGTCGTCGACACCACCGGCGCCGGCGATGCTTGGGCGGCGGGATTTCTCTACGGTTATTTACGCGGATTGAGCTTACCGGCCGCGGGCGCCATGGGTTCATTGCTCGGTTCTGAAACCGTGCAGCATCTGGGCGCAACGATCCCCGATTTACATTGGCCGCGCCTGCGAATCCAAACGGCGGCCCTCGCCAGCACCTAACGCCGCCATCATTTTATGCGCCACCTCGGCTTCACGCTGACTCTCCTGCTCGCCGCTGCTCCTAGCCTGCTGCGGGCACAGGATGCGACCACCGCCACTCAGCCCACCGTGGCGCCGAAAGTTTCTTCGCAAATCACCCAATCAATTACGGCGGCCCTGCCGAAATATTCGCCACCGAAGCCTGTGGCGGAGGCTAAACCAGCCAATGCCCCAAATCCTGACGTGATTGAATTGCCCAAGATGAAAGTGTCGCCCAAGCAGCGCCCGCGGCTCACGCCCGACATCAGCCTGACCACGAAAGCGTTTAATGAAAAACTCGCTCGCGACAAATTGAGTTCCTTCGACCGCAATGTCCTTAATCGCTACACCCTCCCGCTCTTTGGCACGTCCGCGGCGGACCGCGCCCGCGAGGAATATGAACGAGCCAAAAAAGATCAGATGGCCGCTGACGTGCAGCACCTCGCGCAAGTTGCCGAGGCCATCGACCCCGCGCAGGCCAAAGCCATGCGCCAAGCCATCGATAAACCGTAAACCTGACGCCCAGCTTGTGCGGACCAAGCCGCTCCCTTTATTTTAAAATCCATGGCCGGTAGCCCCAGCGCCCATGCCCTCCACTGAAATCACCATTTTGCGCGAACTGCTCGCCGCGGACACCGGTTTAGTGTCCGGCTCGCGACTGGCAAAAACCCTCGGGATCTCGCGCGTCGCCGTGTGGCTGCAACTGCAGAAACTAACCAAGCAGGGTTTCGTTTTTGAAGCAGTCCAGAGTCGGGGCTATCGGCTCAAACAAATGCCGGACCGACTCCACCCGGCCCTCGTCCAAGCTTATCTGAGCCGCCGCCTTCATCCGCCTCATTTGCTCTGCCTGGACAGTGTTGATAGCACCAATAGTGAGGCTGAGCGTCAGCTCGCGAATGGTTGCCCAACTCCGCTCGTAATTCTCGCGCAGGCCCAGACCCAAGGGCGCGGGCGTCGGGGCCGCGCTTGGCACAGTCCGGCCGCGGGCAATCTTTATTGCACCTTTGTTTTTCGCCCAAAAATCGCTCCGGCGCGCCTCCAAGATTTCACGCTCTGGATGGGCCTGAATCTTTGCGTGCTCATCGAAAATTTTGCCCAGCTTAAACCCGGCCTCAAATGGCCGAACGATTTGCTGCTGAATGAACGCAAGGCGGGCGGCATGCTCACGGAAGCGCGCATCGATGCGGATCAGATCCGCGATCTCGTCTTTGGGCTTGGCCTCAATCTGAACGGTCGGGCCCAAGACCTGCCCCGCGAGCTGCAACGCATTGCCACCTCGCTCGCGGAGGCCACGGGAGCGCCGATTCCCCTGAACCGATTCGCCGCCGCCCTGATCGGGCGCGTGCTATCAGCCTACGACCAATTCATCGCCGGCGAATACCGCGAGCAATTTGCCTCGCTGTGGCAGCGCTATGATCTGCTGCGCGGTCGGCCCGTGACGATCACCCTCAGCGACCGCACCTTAACCGGCACCGCCACCGGGATCGACGCCAAGGGTTCGCTCATCGTCCGCCTCGATTCCGGCCGGACGGAACGCTTCCACGCGGGGGAGGTCACCTTGAGCCAGCCCGCCGCGCCGAAGATCTGATACCCAAGCTTGCTCGCGAGGCCAAATCTTCGTGTAAATGCTCTGCGCCAACGACTGCATGACCGAAATTCCCGACATCACCATTGAGGTCTCTCATCTCGTAAAGACTTACGGCAGCCTGACCGCCGTCGATGACCTCAGTTTCACCGTCAAACGTGGAGAGATTGTCGGCCTGCTCGGCCCCAATGGCGCTGGCAAAAGCACGACGATGCGCATTCTCACCGGCTATCTGCCAGCCAACTCCGGCTCGGTGAAGATCTGCGGCCTCCCCGTCGCCAGCCAAGCGGAAGCCACCAAGCACCACATCGGCTACATGCCGGAAAATAATCCGCTACCGGAAGATATGCGGGTGTCTGAATATCTTTGGTTCCGCGGCCGCCTCAAAGAAATGCCGCGCGCTAAACTGCGGGCGCGGATCGACGAAGTGCTCGAGCTCTGCGATCTCAAGCGCAACCGCCATCGCATCCTCGGCCGCTTATCCAAAGGCAACAAGCAGCGCGTCGGCATCGCGGAAGCTATCCTGGCAGAGCCGGCCGTCATCATCATGGACGAGCCCACGATCGGCCTCGATCCCCATCAAATTATTATTGTCCGCGATCTCATCGCCAGTCTCCGCGGCCGGATGAGCGTGATTATTTCCAGCCATATCTTGCCGGAGATTGAAGCCACCTGCGATCGCGTGCTGATTATTAATGGCGGCCGCATCGTCGCGCAGGGCTCGCCGGCTGAGTTGCGCCGGGAAATTTTCGGTCACACTAGCTACCGCGTAGAGTTCGCCGGCCACAACGCCGCCTTCGCGGCTCACCTCACCACCATCGACGCCTCCCTGAGTGTCGCCACCGTCGGCGACTGCAGCGGCGATGGTTTCTGTGTGGCCACGCTCGTCACCACCGCCCCCGAGGATCTCGGAGAAAAGCTCCTCCAGCGCTTACCTGCCGGGGGCTATCGCCTCCGCGCCCTGCATCGCACCCAACCCTCACTCGAAGACGTCTTCCTCGCCGCCACGCGACGCAGTTGGGATGCGCGACTCCCCGACAAAAAGGTGCAAAATGGCGACCAGCGCCAACCGTTGCCAAAAATTTAAACGCCCGCCCCCACCGCCGCTCGTTCATGCGCCATTACTTCACCATCCTCTCTCACGAAGTCCGCACCTTGCTGTATAGCTCCAGCACCTATATCGCCGCCGTGCTTTTTCTTGGCGTGATGGGTTTTGTTTTTGCCGGCATTCTCGAACTCTACGGTAAAGCTCCGCAAGAGACGTCGCCTGCGGTCGTTTTCTTTCAGCTTTTTTGGTTTCCGGTTTTTTTCATGGTCCCGCTGCTCACGATGAAATCGTTCGCCGAGGAACGCCGCTTGGGCACGCTGGAGACACTCCTCACCGCTCCGGTCAGCACGACGGAAGTAGTGCTAGGGAAATTTTCGGCGGCCTATTTTTTCTATATATTACTGTGGGGTTCTACCCTGGGATTCCATTATCTGCTAAAAGTCTATGCTCGCGATGCTCGCTTCTTGGACCCAGCTCCGCTGATTGGCGGCTATCTCTTCATCGCCCTGAGCGGACTGCTCTTCATCGCCTTGGGGATTCTCGCCAGTGCCCTGACCCGCAATCAGGCGGTCGCCGGCATTCTCTGTTTCACGTGCTTACTCGGCTTAATTGGGGGCTTCAGCTATTTGGGCGAACTCAGCGCCTTGAACGCCGATGGGCTCCAGCCCCTCAAGAATGCGGTGGAATCATTGCGGATTCCCGCGCACATGGAAGATTTCACGCATGGGGTGATTGATACGCGGCAAGTATTTTTCTATTTCACCGGCGCTATTCTCACGCTCCTCTTGAGCATTCTCGGCGTGGAAGCCAAAATCCTGAATAGCTAACGCATGAATTTTGCCGACAGCTTTCGCGCCGCCCGCTGGATCCGTTTTATTAATCTGATTCTGCAAGCGATCCTCTTTCTGACGCTCTTCGCCGGGCTCAATTACATCGCCCTCCAGCACGCCTGGCGCTTCGACCTGACGCAAGGCCGCCAGCACTCCCTCTCCGCCGAGAGCAAAGCCTACCTCGAAGGCCTCGAGCATAATGTCACGATTACGGTCACTCTCACCAACGACTCGGATAATCCTGACCTCGCCTCCGCTTACCGCGACATCAGCGGCTTGCTGCGCGAATACGCCTACCAGTCGCGCAACACCCCCAATGGGAAAATTACGGTCCGCTACCTCGACGTTTATCAAAGCCGCCGCGAGGCCGAAGCCCTCCGCATTGACCAGCCGAATGTCGTCGTCCTCGAAAGCGAAGGCCACCGGCGCATCATGCCGCTCAGCGAATTTTACCGCGTCAATCTTAAGGAAAAGCGCAAAGAATCATTTTTAGGTGAAGCCGCGCTGACGGCCGCCATCCTCGATGTCTCGGCGCCCAATAAGAAAAAGATTTATTTCCTCGCGGGCCATGGCGAGATGCGGCCCGACGAAGTCGATGGGGCCCACGGCCTCTCGCAACTCCGCGACGAATTGCGCCAACGCAATTACGAGCTCGCCGGCCTTGACCTCAGTCTCACCCACAAAATCCCTGACGATACGGCGTTGATTCTCATTCCCGGCCAACAAGGTCGCATGCAGCCCTTCGAGCAGGAATTACTGCGCAACTATCTGCAGACGCGCGCCGGTCGCATTTTACTCCTCCTCGATCCCACGCGGGTGCACGGCCTCGACGATCTGCTCTTTGATTGGGGCATCATCGCCTACGACAATATTATTCACGATACCAGCAGCGCCTATCTTTCCGATACCGGCGAACTCATGCTGCGGCATTTCAAAAAAGATCATTACATCACTCGCAACTTAGTCAGCAGCGACCTGCCCGTGCTCGTCGGCCCCGCCCGCGTCGTCACGGAAGATAAAGGGCGTTCCCCCGATGACGGCCTCAACGTCAACGTACTGATGGCCACGAATGAAACCGCCTGGGGCGAGACCAGCTACCGCCTCCGTCTGCCCGCCGCCTATACACCCGGACAAGACTTAACCGGCCAACTCGGCGTGATGGTAGTCTCAGAACGACTCAAGCCCGCCAATAATTTGCCGCTCAGCGTGCGAGGCGGACGGCTCGCCGTGGTCGGCACAGCAGATCTCGTCACCAACAATCGCATCAGTTACGGCGGCAATCTTAACCTCTTCCTCGCCACCGTTAGCTGGACGGTCGACAGCGATACCCAACTCAATATTCCCCCTCGGCCCATCCAGCGTTTCCAACTGGCACTGAGCCGCGATGAACTCATGCGGCTGCGTCTCGGGCTCTACTTGGTGGTGCCCGGCATCGTCGCTCTCCTCGGACTCGTGGTTTTTTGGACCCGCCGAAATTAACCCCCGCGCGTAACTCCACCGCTCACGCTTTTCCTGCCATGCGCTCCAAAGTCACCGTCGCTCTCCTGTTTCTTAACGTCGTTTTGTTTTTCTATATTTTTCAATATGAGAAAGTAAAACTCCCCGACGCCAATGGTAAGCGCGTGCTCGGCGCCGAAGTCGCCACCATTGCTGCCATCACCCGGACTAGTCGCGGCGCGGCCCCGCTTAAATTAGAACGCCGTGGTGATGCTTGGTGGCTGCAGGAACCCTACGAGTGGCTGGCCAATCCTAATGCGGTCACCCGCCTGATCAATGAACTGCAATTTCTCGAGCACGAGACGAGCTTTGCGGTCGCTGACTTGACCCGAAGCGGCCAAACCCTCGCCGATTACGGCCTCGACCAACCGGCGTTTGTCCTGACGTTTACGTCCGCGAAAAAAGATTATGTGCTGAAAATTGGCGACGACACCAAGATTGGTAATCGCCTCTATGTCCTCTCCCCAAACGGCCAACGCATCCACGTCGTTGGCCGGAGCCTCGCCGAAAGTGTCGGGCTGCCTCTCGAGGATTTGCGCGCGGACTCCATTTTCACCGTCCCGATGTTTGAAGTGCGCTCCCTGAATATTCAAACCGCTGCGCCCAACCTGAAAGTGCGCCTGCGCCGCGATGCGGCCGGCCGTTGGGGCTTTGAGACACCGATCAGCGCCCGCGCGAGCAAGACCGCGGTCGTCGTGACCATCAACGCGCTGAACGCGCTGAATGCGAAAAAATTTCTCGACCCCCGCGACAGCGATCTAGACCGCGCCGGACTCACGACCGCCGCCCTGCGCGTTACCCTTGAAGGCAATGCGCGCCGCGAGACGCTGCTCCTGGGCCAAGTTGATAGCGCCGGCGATTATTTTTCTAAAATTGAAGATAAGGCCGTAATCTTTACCGTCACCCTGCCCCCCGCTCTGCTCGCGACGTTGCGGACGGCGCAAGAAGAGTTACGAGAAACCCGCGTGCTCGAGTTTGAGCCCACGACGGTCAGTGCCCTCACGCTGAGCACCCCCGGCCAACCTGAGTTAAGTTTGCAGCGCGTCGTAGGCAGCACGGGCGCGGTCGCCTGGCAGGTGGTCACGCGCGTGCCCGGACAAGCGCCTCTCCCCGCGTCAGCTGATACGGCTCTCGTGGAAGAGCTCCTGCAGAAAATCCATCTCCTTGCCGCCAAGAAATTCCTCAGTGATGCCCCGGCCGCCGCGGATCTCGAACAATACGGATTCAATCGCCCAGAAAGGGAGATCACGCTTAGTCTGAGCACTGGGGGCGGCCCGCAAGGCAATGAACCCTCCACGCTCACGCTGCAAATCGGAGTCTCCCCGAATCAGCCCAACGTCGCCTTTGCCCGAGTGAAGAACACCCCGTTTCTTTACCAAATCCTGCCCGATATTTTAACCGTTACCCCCAGTCGCGTCCGTCACTATCGTCAGCGACTCCTGCGCGAATTACCCGAAAGCGCTCGGCTGACCGACTTAACGCTCACCGATCTCAGCACCAATACCGCGGTGCACAGTTACCAATTGCCCAGCGCTGATAAAAACTGGGAAGCGATCCTCGCCCCCTTACCCACCAGTCAGCAAGCCGCCCTCGCCACCCTCCTCACTGAGCTGCGCACCCTGCGCGCAAAAAATTTCACCGCAGACAGCTTTCGGCCAGAACAGGCCAATACCCCCGAAGGCGAGCGTCCTTGGAAATATCGACTCGATGTCGGCTTAGCCTTGGTCAGCGGCACGGGAGCGACCCAAAAAAGCACCTCCACCCTCTTCCTCACCGAGCGCTTGGGTGGCACGACCCTGTTAGCCGGCTCTGCGGAATTTTATAATGGGGTCCAGTTTGAAGTTACGCAGCCCATGCTCGATGCCCTTTTTACGCTCACGTATGCAGAGAAGCACGATCCCGGTGCCATGGTGCCCGCACCCACGCCAGCGCCAGCCGTAAAACCCGCGCAGCCGCTCCCCCCAGCCGCCGCCAGCCAGCCGTAAGATTTGCGCCAGCGCTGCGCCGCCATGTCCTTTCTCTTCTCTCTCGCCACCTCAGCTTTTCGCTTCGGCCGCTCCTGCTTGATCATGCTCGGCTGGTGGACAGCTTGGCTTACCCTCGGCGGCACTCTGGGCGGTTTAGTGTACATCACTGTAGCTAAAGAGCTCCCGGTGCCCGATTTCGTGCTGCGGCACATTGAGACGAAACTCGCCAGCGCCAACCTCGCGATTAAATTTGGCCAGGTTAGTTTCGATCCGACCGGCCAAATTTTATTTAAAGATTTCTCTCTGCGCCTACGCCAGTTTGAGGAGCCGCTGATAACGAGCCGCCTCGTATACGTGCGCGCCAACCTCTGGGCCCAACTCGCCGGCCAGTCGCTCCCCGATGAAATTCATTTAATCAACGCCACTCTGCAGCTGCCCGCGATGCTGGCCCCGAGCGGCACGACAGAACCACTCGTCCGCGATCTGACCCTCAAGTTGCGCCACGAAGGCCGGCTCTGGCACATCGACCTTGGCGCGGGCCGCCTTGGCCAGTTAACGGTCACGGCCCAAGGCACCCTCGCCCCACCCGCAATCACCCCCGCGGGCACGCCGCCCACGCTTGAGGCAATGGCCCTCCGCCTGCTGCAACTCAGCCGTCAATTGGTACCCAATATCCACCGGTTTGATAGTTTTGATGATCCCACGCTGACCCTACGCTTCGATAGCCCAGCGGGCGTTGGCAATAGGGCTAATATACTATTCACCGCGCGAGCGGCTCACCGACCTTGGGATCAACCGATCACCCTCGGCTCCTTCGCCGCCACCACCACGCTGCGGCTGGATGGGACTGGCCCGCGCACCTTGCGCGTGCATGCCGCCATTCATCACGGGGCCTACCAAGGCGATTACACTTTAGAACAAATTCGGGCAATCCTGACCTTCCAAATTGCGCTGAACAAATTTTCCCTCCAACCCACCGAGGCACTGGTCGCCGCCAGCACGCTCACGGCTCTCGGTGAGCAAGCCCAAGCCCCCGTACTCCAAGCCAATTTCTCCCGCTGGCCCGCTGTTCAAATGGAAGTTGCGACGCAAATTAACGGCGAATTTATTCGGGCAGAAGTCAGCGCCCAGCTGCAGAACCAAACCGCCCTCATCCAAGCGGAAGGCCGCGTCGCCCCCACGCTCATCAGCAGTATCCTCGGCGCACACACCCCACGGGCGGCCTCGTATTTTCTTTTTGCTGATCCCATCGCCTTTCGCGCGACGGCCTCCTTCGGCCCCCACTGGAATTTTTCGCACCTGGTCGGGCGCTTCGACGCCGGGCGCCTTGACTCGCATGGCGTCCCAATCACCGCCCTCCGCGGTCAAATCGATCTCCATCCGACCACGCTATTCGTCCATGACGCCCAGATGGAATTAGGCGAAAATTCGGCCCACGGATCCTATGGCATGAATTTCATCACCTCGGATTATCGCATGCTCCTCGAGGGTAAACTGCGCCCCGTAGCCATTAGCGGCTGGTTCAATAGCGATTGGTGGTCTCGTTTTTGGACAGCCCACTTTGATTTCTCTGGCCCCCCGCCCGCCGCCCAAGTTGATGTGCAAGGCCGCTGGGTAGATCCAAACCGCACCTTTTATTTTGGGTCCACCACCGTCTCGCACGCGACCATTTGGGGGGGCGATTTCGAGCAAGCGGACGCCGTAATTTTTCTCCGACCTCATTTTACGCACGGCCTGCGCCTCAAGGGCACGCGCGCACAAGGCACGCAACAGCTCACGGGCAATTTCAAGCGTTTTTCCACTCCGGGCTCCCGCGAAACTAATCGCTTTGAATTTCTTTTTGATACGCAGATTGATCCGGCCACATTGGGCAAAATGCTCGACGGAAAAGCCGACGAGGTAATCGCCAGTCTGCAGTTAGCCCAACCACCCCATCTGCACGCGGAGGGCGCGATTGAAGGGCGCTGGCCAGGGGCCACGCCTAATTATACCTTCCGCGGCCAGGCCAGCGGCGGCCTCCACTATTATGGTTTCCCCCTCGAAACCGCGCGGGTTAAAGGGGGCGTCACGGGTACAGAGGTCCGCTTGGATGAAATTGAATTCACCACGGCGGGCGGACACGGCGCGGGCAAAGCCGCCCTTTACCGGTCCGGTGAGACGCGCCGACTAGGCTTTGATCTCAATGTTAACGGGACGGATCTGGCCCGCGCTATCCGGGCCGGCGAAGAATATCAGGCCAATCGGCGCGGACAAAAAATTGCCAACGCCACTGAGAGCAAATTTATTCAGCGCGCCTCGGGCGGCCGACTCGATGTGGCGCTCTCCGCGGAAGGTCAACCCGGCGATCTCGCCAGCTTCACCGGCACCGGAAATGCCTCCATCACCGGAATCGAGCTGGGGGAAATTCAGTTGTTTGGCCTGCTCTCACAAGTGCTCAGCGGATTATCGCTCAAATTCTCCTCCCTAAAACTGGAAGCGGCCCGCACGAGCTTCAAATTAGATAATGGCCGACTCCACTTCCCCGATCTAAAAATTTCTGGCCCGAGCGCAATTATCGACGGCCACGGAGATTTTATCCTCGCGAATGATGCTCTTAATTTTACCGCAAAATTTAAACCATTCGCGGAAAGCGACAATCCCCTGACGGCTATTATCGGTATCGTGATTAATCCGATCACAAGCATTTTAGAATTAAAACTGGGCGGCATTCTTACGGAACCACACTGGTCAGTCATCGTGGGTCCCGCTGATGCTCCCGTCCCTGTAGCGCCGAAGGGGTTAATCGAGCCAGGGGTGCCCACGCCCATTCCGCCCTCGCGCTAAGCCGAACGGACGGCCTTCACATCAGGGCACGCAGTCGAGCGATCGACTCGCGCTGGGCCGGTTCTGCTACGAGATTCTGTGTTTCGAGTGGATCGTGCTCCAAATTGAAATAAAGCCAGGGCTCACCCGCCGCATTCAGAATTAATTTGTGCTGCGGCGAACGAAAACCCCGCCACGCCTGCGGACATTGGTGCGGCAATAACGTGGGACTGGGCATCGAAATTTCCGCATGATCGCGGACGCACGCCCACGGCCGCCCTTCCGCCCACGCCACGGCCATATGCGGCAGATCAACTAAACTGACTGGGCGACGATCAGGTTGATTAAATTCTAAATTGCCGGCCCCGTGCTCACGGCGAATCAACAGCGGTACGCGGACCGATTCCTCATAGGGCCAACCTTTGCGAAATAGGCCATGCGCGCCGTGCATGTCACCGTGGACCGAGGTGAAAACCACCGTCGTGGTATGCCAATCAATCTCCGCGATCAATTGGCCAATCGCTCGATCCGTTGCCTCAATGTGCGCATAATAGCCGGCCAGCTCCAGGCGCGCCTGTCGTTCAACCTCGCCGCCGCGCGGGACGTTAGCCCGCAAGGTAATCTCCGCCGCGGCCCGCTCGGCCACATGCGGGGTGGGCGCATGATACGGCGGATGCGGTGACTCCATACTCACCACACAAAATGAAGGCGGCCCGCCCGCCTCGCGGCGCGCTTGCTGCACGCGCGACCACTCACCCGCCCGCTGCGCTAAGACCTCTGCTTGATATCCCTTAAAATGCCTCGGCTCCGGTAGCCGTGAGCCGTGCAGCCACGGATCATTCAGCAAAAAACCACTCTCAAAGCCTTCCCATAGCGCAAAACCGCCGCGCCGCGCCGGGGGCACCTTCATCTTCGCGTGGACCTCGCCGACCAAAGGGGCCATACGATCCCGCTCGGCTAAGTGCCACTTCCCAAAAAAAGCCGTCTCATACCCACGATCGTGCAAGGCGTGCGCCACGGTCCGCGCATCAGCCGGCAAGGGATCCCAGTAATCACTCACCCCATTATCGGGACAGCGCTGACCCGTGAGCAAGGCCGCGCGCGCCTGCGGCCCGAACGGATGCGGCGTCACCGCTTCCGTAAAATTAACCGCCTCACTCGCTAATCCGTCCAGCCACGGCGTCCGAGCATTAACATCGCCCGCATAGCCCGTGGCCGAAGCGCGCCACTGCGTCGTTACGATCCAGAGAATATTAGGCGGCACAGCCATGGCAGGATGCCACCACCCAAGACTGGAAATTCACAAAAAGCGAATCCCGCTTAGATCAAAACCGCCTCGCTGGCGGCGCTAGCGCTTAGGTGAGAGGTCAGAGGTTAGAGGCGGGAGGATATGGATTATGAGTGAGAGGTTATCGGGCCGACTCTGTTTCCCAATTTTCTACTTTCCCCATTTCATCTTTTCCTTCCCCCCTTCGCGTCACTTCGTGCCCTTCGCGGTTAAAAATTCCGCCGCCGCGCCTTGGCTCCATCCTGCCCCCATCCTGATCCCATCCGTGGTCAAAACGCCTTGGTCGATCCGACTCCTAGTTTCCCTTTTTTCACTTTCCCCATTTCATCTTTTCCGCCGCTGCCTTGGCTGATCCGAACCAATTCAACCACGGATTTCACGGATACGATCTGGATTAAATTCAAAAGCCTGATTCCGGGTTTTCTAATTTTCTACTTTCCCGCTTTCATCTTTTCCGCCCTGCCTGGGTTAATTCTGCACTTCTGTGCCTTTTGCGGTTAAACTTACGGCGGAATTGAGGATTAATCCGGATTGAACTTCACCGCCGGGCACCACCATTATCCCGTATGCGACTGCGCGTTATCTCCACTGGTGGGACAATTGATAAAGTATATTTCGATGCCGCCAGCACCTATGAAATCGGCGAGCCCCAAGTCGGCCTCGTCTTCCGTGAATCCAACATCACTTTCGATTTTGTCGTCGAGTCCGTCCTACAAAAAGATAGCCTTGCGATGACTGATGAAGATCGCGCCCTGATCCGCGCGCGGGTCGAGGCCTCACCAGAAAAACTCATCCTCATCACGCACGGCACTGATACCATGACCGCCACGGCCGCGCTGCTCACCGGCTTCTCCGACAAGGTGATCGTCTTTACGGGTTCGATGCAGCCCGCCCGGTTTCGACAAAGTGACGCCGTCTTCAATCTCGGTTGTGCCATCGGGGCGCTGCAAGTCCTGCCCCCGGGCGTGTACATTGCCATGAATGGCCAAGTCGCCCCCGCTCACACCGTGACCAAAAATCGAGCTGCGAGTCGGTTTGAGCCCAAAGCGTAAGGCCGCGGCGGCAACTCACTCGTAGCGTAAAGCCTCAATCGGGTCGAGTGAGGCGGCCTTCCACGCAGGATAAAAGCCAAAGCCCACGCCGATACCGGAGCAGACGAGCAGGCCGATGGCAGCCCAGTTCCAAGGGAAAATCACGGAGGCATTAAGCATCACGGCCAAGCCATTCCCGCTCGCCACCCCGAGCAAAATACCCATAACGCCACCCGCGAGCGAAATGGCCACGGCCTCCAACAAAAATTGGATCAAAATACTTTTCTTCCGCGCCCCGATCGATTTGCGAATCCCGATCTCTTTCGTGCGCTCCGTCACACTGACCAACATTATATTCATAATGCCAACCCCAGCGGCGAGCAGCGCGATCCCACTGATGACGAAAGAGCCCGCGGCAATCGCGTCCGCCACCTTGGCGAAGGTCGCAATGAGTGAATCGTTGGAATAAAGCTCAAAATCATTTTCTTGCTCGGGCTTAAGGCCCCGAACGATGCGCATCGCCGTGATGGCACGCTCAATCGTTTCATTGTAAGCGAGCTGGCTCGGAGCTTGCGTCGCGATATTTATGGTGACCCGCTCACTGCCAAAGTCGTTCAAGAAGCGCGTCAATGGCACCATGCCGATGTCATCTTGGCTGTTACCGAATTGAGTCCCTTTTTCCGCAAAGGTCCCGATGACCGTATACGTCCGATCCTTGATCTTAATAATTTTGCCCAGGGGACTCTCCGACAAGAATAGTTTCTTCAGAATCCCTTGTCCAATTAAGATCACCGGCCGCGCTAATTCAATATCGTCCGCCGTAAAATTACGTCCCTGCTCAATCGAAAACTGATTCGCCGCCAGAAAATGCTCGTTCGATCCACCAAACGTTAGCCCCGGTGTGGTTTTGCGGCCATTATAAACCGCCTGGCTATTGCCCTCACGATCGAACGCCTTGAGGCAAATCACTTCCGGATTGCCCGCCATGAGTTGTTGATAACGCAGCGCCTGCGCGAGCGTGATATCCTGACGCAATTGATAGCGCCGACGCTGCGAGCCATCGCCGCCACCCGTCACGGGGAATTTTGCAAATTGAAATATATTGGTACCGAGAAAACTAATGCCGGTCTCAATCGAACTGCGCAGCGCGGAAACGGCCGTCATGACGCCAATAATTGAAAATACTCCAATCGTAATACCCGACATCGTTAAAAAAGAGCGCAGCTTGTTAACCCCGAGCGAGCCGAGCGCCATCCGCAGAATTTCTAAAACGGACATCTTATTCATAACGCAGCGCGACGACCGGATCGAGCCGCGAGGCTCCATAGGCCGGTAAAAAACCGGAAACAATTCCCGTGATGACCGATACCAACATGCTGACCGCCACCAAATCAGGGGAGAATTCCACCGGGAAATTAGGCGCGACTTGCTGGACGATCATGAACAACCCCAAGGAAAGGACCATGCCCGCGATGCCACCGATCAGACAAATCGCGACGGCTTCAATTAAAAATTGCATTAAAATGCTCCGCCGCCGGGCCCCTAAAGCTTTGCGCGTACCAATCTCTTTGGTGCGCTCCTTCACGCTCACAAAAGTAATATTCATAATCCCAATGGCGCCGACGAAGAGCGCGAGGCCGGTGATAAATAATCCTGCAATGGCGATACCCGACTTCACGGGTTCAAGCTGGGCCTTAAAAGCCTGCTGCTCGTTGATATTAAAATTATCTCGTTCGCCCGGTAACTGCCCCCGCACGCGCCGCATGGCCCCGGTGAGCTCTTCTTTCGCGGCGGCCAGTTGGTTTTTATCTTTAGCCTTCACGCGCAGTTCGGCGCCGCGCCGCGTGCTAAAATATTTCTGAAAAGCGCTGAGCGGCAAGACGACTTGATTATCAAAACTAAAGAGTCCGAGAAATTCTCCCTGTTTAGCAAAGACCCCGACGACGAGAAAGGGATGCCCGCCAATGCGCACGATTTGATCGAGCGGCGGGCGTCCGGGGAAAAGCGCTTCCGCCACGTCGTAACCTAAGACGCAGACCTCGCGACCCACGCCGGCTTCACTGTCATTAAAAAGCCGCCCCTCATGGTACTCGACACTGTTAATCCGCGCATAGTCTGCCGTGGTTCCGAGCGTGAACACATTGCTAACTTTATTATCTTCAAATTTTACCGGCGAACCCCGCCCCACGACCGGCACCGCAATTTCCAGTAAACTGCCCGGCGTCGCCGCGATAATCCGGTTTAATTTATCGGCATCGGCCGGCACCAGATTGGGCCGGTTATTATAATTCCACCAGTCTTCCACCGGCCCCCACGGCCACTTTTGCACGTAGAGTACATCTTCCCCCAACATGGCTAAACTATTTTGAAAGCCTTTATCGATCCCCCGGATGGCTGTCCCCATCAACGTCACCGCCACAATCCCGATAACCACCCCCAAAGCGGTCAGCACCGAACGCATCTTGTTCGCCCGGATCTGCGTGAGCGCAATCCGGCAAGACTCAATGAATTCGTTATAAAAACGCTGCATTGTATGTTTATTTAACCCTGCTGCACATCGCTTTCGATCAAACCGTCGCGCAGGCGCACAATGCGGCGAGCGTGGCGGGCAATATCTTCTTCGTGCGTAACGACAATGATCGTGTTCCCAAGCGCATACAACTCCTCGAGCAATTGCATAATTTCTTCGCCGGTTTTGGAGTCGAGATTGCCAGTCGGTTCGTCCGCTAAAATAATTGAGGGGTTATTCACCAAAGCCCGGGCAATGGCCACGCGCTGCCGTTGTCCACCCGACAACTCATTGGGCTTGTGGCTCATTCGATCGCCGAGACCGACTGACCGCAGGGTTTGACTCGCTTTGTCGCGCCGCGCTGACGGCGACAAGCCGGCATAAATGAGTGGCAACTCGACATTTTGCAGGGAACTCGAACGCGGCAATAGGTTGAACGTTTGAAAAACAAAACCGATCTCCCGATTACGAATGTCCGCCAACTCATCATCACTCATCAGCGAAACATCTTTCCCCGTGAAATGATAATGACCACTCGTCGGCGTATCGAGACAGCCCAGCATATTCATCATGGTGGACTTGCCGCTACCCGAAGGTCCCATGATGGCGAGGTACTCATTGCGCCGCACCGTCAGCGCGACGCCGCACAAGGCATGCACAGTCTCTTCACCCATTTTGTAAAGTTTGGTGACATCCTTGATCTCGATCACAATCGGACCGGGCTCACGGCGACCACGTTTCGCCGTCGCCGAGGCGAGCGTAGTAGCCGAAGAAGCGCTGACAGGATTAAGCGAAGAACTCATGGGATAATGTGGCAGGCGGTCAGCTGGTCGCAGTGTATCCACGACCCGGTCACCACGCCTTACTTGGTTTCCTCTTTCTTGGGCTTCTCAATCATGACCTTGCTGCCATCCTTTAATTTGCGGCTGATCGCGGCATAACTGCCGGCCACCACCTCATCGCCAGCTTTCACGCCGCTTTTAATTTCAATGGACGTATTATCAGCAATCCCCGTCTCAACTTTGCGCTGCTTGACCGTGTCGCCGATCTTAATGAATACCACGCGGTCCAATTGCTCACGGCTGCGGCGGGCATCTTCGCGCTCATTCGCTACTTCCAGATCATTACCCGAGCGCTCCTTGGCCTCTTTCGCCTTGGCGAGCTGCAGCTCCTCGCTGGTCTTACCGCCCGCGGCCCGCACGGTGACGCTTTGAATCGGTACCGACACCACATTGGCGACGGTCTGAGTTTCAATATCCACCGTTGCGCTCATCCCAGGACGCAACTGCGCGCCCGGCGCTTTTATGCTAATCTTAACGAGAAAATTAGTTACCTCATCCGAAGCGGAGGTCGCGGCGGATTGCGCGCCAATGGTAATAGCGGAGCTGCTAATTTCATTAACTACGCCGGTAAATTTACGGCCCGGAAAAGCGTCCACGGCCACAATCGTATGATCGCCTAACTTAACGTTAATAATGTCATTTTCATTCACCTTCACGCGGACTTCCATGTTCTCAAGATTAGCGAGGCGCATGATTTCCGTACCGGCAAAGGAGCCGGTGCCCACCACGCGCTCCCCCACTTCGCTGCTCAGCGAACTAATGCTGCCAGCCACCGGCGAGTAGATCGTGGTCTTAGCCAACGAATCACGCGATTGGGTAACGGAGCCTTCCGTGCGGCGAATCTGCGCCAACGAAGAATCAAAATCCGCTTTCGCTACATCCAGATTGGCGGTGGCAGCGACAAAATCCGCATTCGATACGAGCTGCTTGCTGTAGAGTTCTTCGGCTTGCTTGAAATCATGCTGAGCCTTGGTCAACCGAGCCCGACTCAGCACGCTGGTGGCCTTAGCGGAAGCTAACGAAGCCTCCTGCTGTTCAAGGGCTGCTTGATAAAAATCCGGTTTAATCCGCACCAAGAGGTCGCCCTTCTTGACGCTCTGGCCCTCAATCACAGGAATTTCAATCAATTCGCCAGCCACCTCGGGCGAGATTTTCACCTCGACCTCGGGTTGGACTTTACCCGTGGCGGTGACGAGGTGGGTAATCGTCCGGACGACAGCTTTTTCAACCGTGACGGGGGTGGCCTTCTCCCCCTGGCGTTTAGCCGCGACGACCGCGGCAATAATCAAGAGGACGGCTACGACCCCGAGGATAATGAAGAGCGTGCGCCGAGATTTCTTTTTTTGAGGACCGGCCGAATTTGCCGGAGTGGAAGGAAGAGGTGCAGACATATTATAAAATTAATTAAACAAAGTTTCCGAAGGAGTGGCGCGACTGGGCAAGGAGACGAAGGCTAGGATCAAAACACCTGATTATGGGGTAAAGTTGCAGCCTGTTTTGATGAACGGACGCCGCAGCCGGATAAGTGGTGGCGACGGAGCGCAAAGCTCGGCTGAAGGAGCAATCAAGCGCCCCCCTAACGAGTTGGGGAAGGGCTACTGCGCAAGACGGGCTAGCGGGGCTGTTCCCAAGCGAGCGCTGCGCCGACGATTCCGGCATCATTGAGCATTTTCGCAGGGACGAGCCGAGCGTCTACCTTCAGATACTTAAACCATTTATCCGATCTTTTGCTCACGCCGCCGCCGACGATAATTAATTCCGGAGACAATAGCCGTTCCATGGCCCCCAAACTTAAATTAACGCGCTTGGCCCATTCCGCCCAGCTGAGATCACGGCGTTTGCGAACCGCGGCCGAAGCGAAGCGTTCGATCGGTTTGCCCCGCCAGGGAATCCAACCTAATTCTATATTTGGGAACAATTTCCCCTGATAAAATAAGGCCGAGCCAATGCCGGTGCCAAAGGTCAACATCAAGACCGTCCCTTTTTGGCCGCGGCCGGCCCCAAATTTCATTTCAGCCAACCCAGCAGCGTCGGCATCGTTAAACAATCTCACCTGGCCACCCGTGGCGCGACCAAACAGGGACGCGCCATTGAGGTGCGCCCAATTTTCGCCGAGGTTGCCGACCGCCCGAATGTGATCGCCCTTGATAATTCCAGGAAAACCAATGCCGACGGGCCCCTTCCAGTTAAAATGCTGCACAATCTCACGCACCGCGGCGAGGCCTTGCGCGGTAGGGCAAGGGGCGTCGACTTCCACGCGATGCCGCTCCGCGAGCAAGCGGCCCGTCTTGGTGTCTACAGGAGCGCCTTTAAAAGCGGATCCACCGATATCAATGCCGAGTACTTTCATGGATTTTTACGTTAGGTTAAATTTGTCGCTGCTGGCAACTCCTCTGGTGTGGCCGGGCGCGCGGTGATCAACTCCACCTCAAAATGCAATTCCTCCCCGGCCAGCGGATGATTGGCATCGAGCAGCACCTCGGTCCCTTCCAGCGCCCGCACCGTGACCACGGGGGCATGCCGATCGGGTCCGGTTTGAAATTGATCGCCCACTTTTAGCTCACCAACGGGCAGCTGCGCGCGGGGTATGCGTTGCACCAAGGTGGGATCCGGCTGCCCATAAGCTCGCTCGGGGGTCACGACCACCGCGCGCTTTTCACCGACCGCCATCTGCAATAACGGCTCCTCCAAACCTTCAATAATTTGTCCCGTGCCCTCAGTAAACGGCATCGGCGCCCCACCCCGCGAAGTATCAATCAGCTGACCACGGCTATCTTTGAGCGTGTAATGAAACGTACAGGTGCGGGGGGCCATAAACAAATAGGATTAATAATTACGGCCCGACGATCAACGCCGCCGGCTCAATCGGCCAGCGGAAAATCTATCGCGTGCAAATTTAAAACCTCAACCGCCCCAGGCTGAGGGCGGTGCCACCTGCAATTTGGCCCGCACCGCTGCCGGGATGGGCTGCGAAATCATCCCGCCTTTTTCGCCCGCGCCCACACACACCGCCGTGACCTCGCCGGCCGCCACGAGCACCGCCGCCTGATGAAATTGAAAAAGATAGGTAACCGAACGCGTCCCCAGTTTTTTCACGAAAAGCGTTACCTCCACCGTATCATTAAAGCGCAACGGGGCGCGATACGTGCAACTCACATTGACGCGCGGCCAGCCGACTACCTGCCCCGGCACAAAAGAAATCAGCGGCAATTCCAGCGACCGATAAAAAGCGGTCTCACAGCTCTCCATCCAGCGGAAAAAATTAACGAAGTGCACAATCCCCGCCATATCGGTCTCCGCGAACTCAACCTGGCGCGTCATCTTAAAAATAGCCGGCATGACGCATAATCTGACAGTACCCCGCCGAGGAGGCAATGCCGTTCAACTTAGGCTTCAGCCGAACCGTCGCCCTTTTTCACGGCCCGACTTGCTGCAATTCCGCGGCGGTCCAGTAGGTCTTCCGTGCCGCCGTAGCCGCGCGCACCTTGGCGACCAACTCCGGCTGCACTTCGCTGGCGGCGTTGCCCCACTCGGAGCGAACATAAGAAATGACATTGGCGATCTGCTCGTCCTTCAGCACCTCACCCAGCGGCGCCATCACGTTGGCATAGGTCGAACCCTTGACTTCAATCGGCCCATTGAGGCCGTGGAGCACGATGCGAATGATCCGCTCTTCATTGCCGAGGGCCCATTCCGATCCGGCCAGCGGCGGATAGACGCTCGGTATGCCGAGGCCGTTGGCTTGGTGGCACGCGATGCACACATTAGAATAAACCCGCTTCCCCAGCTGGGCTCGCGTAAGCGCGACATTAACCACTGCGCCGGGTTTCTCACGCTTGGCCGCCTCGCTATAAACGAGGGGATCGAAGCGCACAGAATTATGGGCGAGATAAATCGACCCAAAGAAAACGGCGGTACACATGAGACCGAGGATGCCGAGGGGCAGGAAAGAATAACCGTCCGTCTTTTCCGGTTTGGTCTGCAGCAATTGGGCATGCGTCTGCTGGATGCTGTCATCGCTGGCGTTAGCCTGCTCGAGTTGGAAATTTTTATCGGGCTGAGAGCTCATCTTAGTGTCCACCCTCTTTGGGCTTTTCGGCTGAAGCATTACGGCTGCGTTCAACGGGGTAATCGTAGGTGTCTTTTAAACTTTGCAAGTAGGCCACCAGCGAATGTGCGCGATTCGTGGGGACCACTTCATACCCCGCGCCTGGTCCAAATTTACCGGGCACTTTGATCGCTTGGGTCGAAGGCTGCCGGCCGGCCAAGGCATGTACCTCAAACAGGAAGGCATGCGCCGGCATATTGGTGCCAGGCGCCACAGACTGTGGCGCATACAGGAGCCGATAAAAATAATCTGCGTCAGCGTACGGATGGAGGTCGAGGTTACCCGCATTGCGCAAATCAGGCCCTAGACGACTTTGCCCAATTAACACCACTGAATCACGAATGTAGTCGCGGGCATAACTGCCGCGCTGACCCCATTTACGACCCAGATCAGCCCCGAAGCCATCACGACGGACTTGCTGGGTATGGCAGCTCACGCAGCCAAGATCTTGATAAACCAAACTGCCTTGCACCGCCAAACCGGAGAGCGGTTGCGGGTGGAGCATCTCATCCACCGGATCCTTGAATTGGCCAAGGCGGCCAATCTGTTGGTGCGCCGTCAGCAGCAACCCAACCCAAGAGAGGGCGAGCGCCGCAAAAACCCCGAGAAATAATTTAAGACCGTTTTTCATGCGTGCCCCTCCGCGCTCGACTCTTGGCCTAAGTCAGCCGTCGATTTTTTGCAGCAAGTGCACAGCGGACAAAGGAGACCCATAAAATTGATCACAAAAGCAAGATGTCCAAACAAGAGCACCGCGAAGCCCGCGGTCCGGAGGGTAAACCAAAAGGTCATGGCCTGCGTGATTTCACCGAAAGCCACGCCGGCGGTGGTGAGCAAGTGACCCTGCTGCCAACCACCCACGCCCAAGCCCACCGTTAGCAAAGCCACCCCCACTAGCGTGGCGCCGAGGTGCAGCTTGACCAGCGAGGGGAAGCGCCAAGCGCCCGAGGTCAAACGCGGCAGAATAAAATAAGCTGCCCCGAACATCGCCGAGGAGAAGCAGGCGTAGAGCACGAACCAATCACGCAATTCGGACAGTAAGGTGAATTGCGCAATCTCCACAAAACCACGGAACGAAAAAGCCAGATTGAGCACGGAGGCAAAAATGAAGGCGATCGCGCTGAGCAAAATAAACCGCAGCGTTACGCTGCCCGCGAGCGCACTGTAACGACCCGAGAACGTGCCAAAAAGATTGAGGCCAATAATCACGACCGGAACGACCAGCAGGAAATTAGCGACCGTACCCAAAGTCGGAATCCACACGGGGACCGGCGCGCCGATCAGTCGGCTGCCACCCGCCAGCGCGGTCACGATCACCAACCACCAGAAAGCGAGCGGCGCCAAATAATAATTAGCAATCGGCTTCCCGAGAATTTTCGGCAGGAAATAATAAGCCGCGGCCAACGCCATGGGGACAAACCAGAGACCGTAGAGACCGTGCACGTACCAGGCATTGACGACGGGCTGCAGCACGCCGCGCACCGGAGCTTTGAACAACATCAGCTGGGCAATGGCATATAACCAAGGAAACCAGAACGCCGCGCCGAAAAGATACCATTGGGAGGCAAAAACATTTTCTGTATTGCGAATGCTAAAAGTCGTGACGGCCCAGACGCCCATCATCGCATAGGAAACCAGCAAGATGAGAGTCACGAAGCGCGGCATCTCCAAGAGTTCAAACGAAGTGGAATAACCACCGAGAATGCCCAACACGCCCAGCGCGACTCCGGTGTTCCAAAATTTAATGGCGATCAACAACCAACCGCCATGGCGCAGCGTCGTCGCCGACAAACGCGCCATCAACCAAAGCCCAAAACCGAGGGCTGCATTGATACCCCAACCGTACACCAGCGCATTTTGCGCCGCGGGGGTGAGACGACCATGGGTAAACCAGGCACACTCCGCCAAGAAGGTCGGGGTATGCAATTGGATCGCGGCAATGAGTTGCAACGTGCCGCCCAGCAGCAGCCAAAACAGCGCCGAACCAAAGAGGGCCAAGCCCGGCCATTTGGCTGAGGCATCGATCTCCATTTGCTCCGTGCGGACAGGTTGATCAGGGGAATTCATCGGCAAAAATTACGGCTTCGCGTGCTCGCGCACGGTGAGTTCAATGGCGCGCTCGATTGGCAAACGCACGTGGCCAGTTTTCTGCTCCACCCAGCTATAGCTTTTCGCCGCGGCTTGCTCTTTGGCCCGATGCTCCGCGAGCAATACCGCTCGATCAGCGGGCGTCCGCACCCCTTCAACTTTATCTATTTTAGAGGCCTGGGGGACGTAACATTTCATCGCCAGCCAGCCCAAGGCGGCAAAGCAGATGAGCACCACCACCGCGGTAAACAACGGGGTCCGCGCAGGGAAAGAAAAAGAGGCAGAGGAATTGCTCATGAGTGGGCCTCGAGCTGATAAGTTTCTGGCGCCGTAGCTTCGTGGTGCGTAAGCGACTCACGAATGCGCGGGTCACGAATAGGAATGATCTTCGCAGTGCCAAAGCTCCGGAGGTAAGCCGCCACACAAATTCCGCCCACGCCGATGACGGAGGTCAGCACCCACAACAAATGGAGCGAGAGGAAAGGTAACGGATCATCGTGCGCGTCTTTCATGATCGGCAGCACGTTGTAGCACAGATCGACCAGAATAATGACCGCTATCCAGCAGCTAATGAACAGCGCCGCGCGGAGCGTCGATTTGCGACGATAAGACAGCCAATACAGAAAGGGGAAAAAGAAATGCCCGAATAAAATCAGCATGCCGACCCACACCCAGTCGCCGTGTTCACGAATGTTATACCAAAAAGTTTCCTCGGGGACGTTGGCGTTCCAGATCAGGAAATACTGCGAAAAAGTGACGTACGCCCAGAACACAACGAAGGCAAAAGCCAGCGCGACCAGACAATGCAGTTGGTTCGTGTTAAAGATGCCTTTATAATCACCCCGCATGTACAGCCAGTAGGTGATCATCACCCCGAAGGCCAAACCTGCGCGGATGCAATTCGCGAAGAACCACACCCCGTACATCGTGGAGAACCAGTGGTACTCGAGACTCTTCATCCAATAGATGGCCGCAAAGCTCAGGGCCAGGGCGGTCAGCGGAATACCAAAAGCGGCGGTCTTCCGATTCATGAAAGTCCACTTCACATCGCCATCCGCATCTTGGGAAAAGGAGGCCTTGCGCAAGCGAGCGGATAGCCAAATCCAGACGGCGAAGAAGCCGAGCGTCATGCCAGTGAACATCCGCACATTCAGGAAACTGGCTTTTTTCTGATAAAGAATGTCCGACGCAATGGTACCGTGACCGCCATGCAGCGGGTGACTGAGATCCATCCAAGGCCAAATCAAACCGGGTTTCACCCAAGCTGAAATCAGCAGGGGCAAGAAAAGCACAAACAGCCAAGGAAAGGCCGAGAGCCCGTGCTCAAATTGACGGCGAATCACCGTCGACCACCCGGCGTCCACAATGTGGTGAATGAGGATCAACAACAGCATGCCGACAC
>CAIVJE010000079.1 GCA_903906135.1 uncultured Verrucomicrobiota bacterium
GCGAATTTTTGGGTGATTCTTATATTGCGGCTACCCAGAACCTGCATCGTTCGCAGCGCTCTGATTTGCAGTGGACCCGTGCGGCGGTGGACATTCCTCACGCGCCGCTCCCTTCATTGGCCAGTTTGCAGAAAGATTTAGCGGCCGTGGATGATTTCATCCGGCGAGGTCGCGCTGGCGATCAGGATACGTTAACGTGTGTAGGCATGAATTTCCCGCGTGCTTTAACCCCTTCGTACCGGGCCAAGTTAATTGAGATGGTCCGGCCATGGTATGTCTGGGCCGTTGATCAGCGGCAGACGGGCGCGGCCGATAAATTGCCCAAAGCTTTGCCGATCGAGATCGTCGTGGCCCGCATCGGTGATGTCGGCTATGTCGGTATGCCCTTTGAGCCCTTTGTGCGGATCGGTTTGAGAATTAAGCAAGCGACCCCGCTGCCCTGTGTGCTACCCAGTGGGTACACGGATGGGTCTTACGGCTATATCGCGGATGCGACGGCCTGCAATGATCGCGAATACATGGGCGGATTTTTCCGCTATCTGCCAGGTCGTTCGCCGTACAGCGCTCCTGCCGGCGACGCCGTGGGCGATGTGGCGATCCCCATATTGACACGGTTCGCGAACGGTGAAAAATAATTGATCCCCATGACAACATCAGCCGATTCATCTTTCTACGAAATTGGGGCAGGGGCGGAAATTGCGCCTAATGTTTTGCTGGGTTATCGTTATCCCGGGTGTCGTTTGCCGACAAAGATCGGAACGCGGGCCCGTATTCATAGCGGGACAGTCATCTATGCTGACACGGTGATCGGGGAGCGTTTTACCTGCGGGCACAACGTGACGATCCGCGCGGAGTGTGAGATTGGCGATCGCGTGGTGATCTTGCATGGCTGCACGCTCGAGGGCCGGCTGAAACTAGGCAAAGGGGTCAAGTTGATGGCGCACATTTATCTGCCCAGTAGCACGGTGATTGGGAGCATGGTATTTATTGGTCCCGGCACGACCTTCCTCAATGCGCGTTATCCCATGCGTGAGCCGGTTGTGCGGGGCGCAACGGTGGGCAATCATGTTGTGATTGGCGGCGGAGTTACCATCGGCCCGGGGATCACGATCGGTGATAACGTATTTATTGGGGCAGGGGCAACGGTGTTGAAGGATATCCCCGCCAACTCACTCGCGTATGGTTCGCCGGCGAAGCACAAACCTCTGCCCGAAAAATTCGGGACGCGAAATGATCCGCGCCAAATATTTTGTGGCCTAGACCTTTGGGATAACCGTCCCACCGATGACACGTGGCAGGATGAAGATTTCCCCGGTCGGGGGTAGGTTGAGCCCTTAAAGGCAATCATAGCAAATTTGCAGCTGAATGTTTTTTGCTGCTTAGGTGCTTAATCTATTTGTTGATAGGAGCTTGCGGCGCATGCGCGCGGGCTCATGGCATGTCCTGACGGGGCCGGTAACTATCCATATCGCATAATGAATACATTTTTAGGCCCTGTGTCATAC
>CAIVJE010000080.1 GCA_903906135.1 uncultured Verrucomicrobiota bacterium
CTGGCTTAAGTGATCCAGGTTTTAGAATCGTTCGCGCTTGTCGTCGCCGCCAGCTGCCCGTCGTCCCAGTTCCCGGCCCGAGTGCCGTAATCGCAGTTCTCAGTGCCGCTGGATTGCCTACCAACGGCTTCTTGTTCGCTGGCTTTCTGCCACCCAAGACAGCCGCCCGCACGGCCTTCCTTGAAAGGCATCGTGATTTCGATTACACTATCGCGCTCTACGAAAGCTGCCATCGCATCGATAAATTCGCCACGGAGATCGTCCATACCCTCGGGGCTGAACGGGTGATCTGCATCGCGAAAGAGGTCACTAAAATTCACGAAACCTTTCTGACTGGTTCGGCGGGCGATGTCTTGGCGCAACTCCTCAAGCTGAGCCTTAAAGGTGAGTTCGTCGTGCTCATTGCGCCCAAAGATTTCGTGCTTTAACCATGGATCCCGCTGTCGCGATCATCGATATTGGGAGCAATTCGCTCAAGCTCCTCGTCGCAAATCGAGGAAAATCAGGCGGAATCAACACGCTGCTGAGTCAGACGATCGAAACTCGGATCAGCCAAGGTATCAGCCAGGCGGTACCTCGGCTCAGTGCGGAAGGTATCGCCAGCGGGCTTACGGCAATTCAAGCATTGCTCGCCACGGCGGCGCCGTACTCACCAGTTAAAATTATTCTTGTCGCCACGAGCGCTGTGCGCGACGCCACGAACGGCGTGGATTTCCGGGCCCGCGTTGCCGCCGAGACCGGTCATGAAATTCGCGTGCTCACTGGCGAGGAGGAAGCGAATATGATTGGACTCGGCTTGAGCAGCGATCCGGCATTTGCCGCGCTCAATGATTTTTATCTTTTTGATCTTGGCGGAGGTAGCCTGGAGTGCCTGCGTTTTGTCCAACGCAAGATCACTCAGACCATGAGCCTCCAACTCGGGTGCGTTCGGCTCACCGAGCGTTTTATTAAAGATCCCGCGGCCCCTCTGGTGATCGCCGAAACAACGGCGTTAGCCTTGCACGTACGCGACGAACTTAAGCGTAGCAGTTTTCGTTTTCCCTTAGTTGCTCCGCCCGCGATTTTTATGGGCGGCAGTATGAACACCGTGCGCAGCTTGAAGGGCGCTCGGCATAATTTATCGTTCGCTGAAAGCCCAACGCTAATCGGTATTGAAACGATCGCGGCCTTGCTCGACGAAATCAGCCAGCTCAATCTCGTGGCCCGCCAAGCCCTGCCCGGGATGTCCAAGGCGCGCGCCGATATTTTCCCCGCCGCTTTGATCACCATGCTGACGGTGGCCGACTACGCTCACATCGATCGCTTTCACCACTCACTGCACAATTTGCGCTGGGGGCTCGCGGCGGAAGCACTCGCTGGCTGGTAAATCGCACTGGGGCCTTTCCCCTCAACTAGTCACTTTAGTTTCCGTAGCGCGGTCAGCATTTTCTTGAAATCGGCCGGCAGCGGCGCCGTCAAATCCATAACCTTGCTACTGATGGGATGGGCAAAAACCAAATGTTCGGCATGGAGCATAACCCGTGGCGGCACTGGCAAGGCGGGGTTTTGTTTCCAGCCATAAGTAGTATCACCCAGCACGGGATAGCCTAGCGACTTAAGGTGTACCCGGATTTGATGTGTGCGTCCGGTGTGAATACGGCAGCGGATGAAGGCCGCTTGATTAGCAAATTTTTTTTCGACGGTCCAATCCGTGCGCGCCGGCCGACCACCTTCGCCGGTTGTCATACGATGCCGATGTACGGGATGACGACTGATGCTCTGATCGATGCAGCCACTGTCTTTTTTTGGGACGCCGGCTACCAGCGTGACATATTCTTTGCGCAAGGTGCGCGAAGCAAATTGATCAGCCAAGGCGCGGTGCGCCGCATCGTTCTTCGCGACCACGATCAGACCGGAGGTTTCCTTATCTAAGCGGTGCACGATGCCCGGGCGTTCTACGCCGCCGATGCCGCTCAAACCACCGGCGCAATGCGCGAGAAGCGCATGCACCATCGTATCTTCGCCGGTACCAATTCCGGGATGGACCACCATGCCCGCTGCTTTGTTTAACACGATCAAATGCTTGTCTTCAAAAATAACATTGAGGGCGATAGCGACGCCGCGAATCTCCGCTTGGACTACTTCGGGAAATGACCACGCGATGCTCTGCCCAGCTTTAACCTCCTGACTTTGCTCAATTACCTGGCCATCCACTTTGACACGACCGGCCTCTAACGCCCGCTGAAAGGCGGAGCGACTATGTTCAGGAAAGGCTTGCGCCAGTACTTTGTCGGCACGTTCGCGACGAATAGAATCAGGGACGATGTAAACGGTGGGTTCCAAGTGAGCGGATGGTGCAGGACTATTGGTCGCCTGCAAGCTGCCTTCCTGCCGGAGGCAGGATGCCCTACCCGTTCAGGATCACGTCAAGTTGCTCGAGCCAAGGCTGTTTTGCCCCAGCGGTCATACTGGCAACCTCAAAGCCATTGCGAGCGAAACGCGCCAATTCCTTGCGCGTAAATCCGAGGCCATGGGAAATAGCCGAATACTCCTCATTAACCGTATTCGCAAAGCAAAGCGGATCATCAGTGCTGATCGTGCAGCGAATGCCCGCCGCGGTCAGTTTGCGCAGGGGGTGACGAGCCATGTCGGGCACAATTTTAAGGCCGACATTGCTAATCGGGCAGACGTCAAAGGTCACTCCCCGATCGGCCGCCAGCCGCATGACCTCGGGATCCTCACTAGCCCGAATGCCATGCTGGATCCGCGTTACCCCGAGTTGCTCGATCGCTTCACGCACGCGGGCAGGACCATCAAATTCACCCGCATGACACTTTGTTATTTTGCCGGCCGCGCGCAGCTTCGCCCAGATTTTAGCGGTATCAGGTTCAGTCTTCTGGCCTTCAAAGCCATGGAGGTCGGTTCCATCAAGATTAGCCCAGCGATGAAGTTCGTCGATGGTGGCACGCAGCGGGCCCGCAATATCCGTGCGCGCCATGCCGGCAAAGACGCGCACCTCAAGTCCAACTGGTGCCGCGGACTTGATCGCGGCAATAATTTCTTGGCCGGGTATATTTATGAACTGCGTGACCGGCAGGTGAAAGCTTGTCTCAACGTATTTAACATTCTGCGCGACATGCTGAGCGAACATCACCTGAGCCGCTTCGAAATAGCGCTCGGCGCTGATAAACCACGGCAGCGCATTATCCAGAAGCTGTTTTTCAAAAGCAGGGAAATTTTCGTAGCGATACGCGCGTTCTCGAAATGCCGGAAATTCCTGGTAAGCATCCGGCTGCCAGTTTCTCAACAATTCATAAGGCAGCGCACCCTCTACGTGGAGATGAGTCTCGGTCTTCGGCAGTGCCTGAATAAACGCGGACAATGATGCAGCAGGGAGCATGGAAGAAAAAGCGCCGATTAATACTTTCGAGCAAGCGACGCGTGATTGTATCCGATTCAACCAGAAAATATCGAAAAACGCGTAGGCCGGATCCCTACCCCTTTTTCAGGAGTTGATCAGGATTTAGTTTTTTAAGTGCCGGCAAGGTAAAGAGACCGTCTTTACGAATAAGTTTTCCGTCGAACCAAATCTCACCACCGCCGTACTCGGGACGCTGAATATTTACCATGTCCCAGTGAACGGCCGATTTGTTACCATTGCCCGCCTGCTCGTAAGCTTGCCCGGGGGTGAAATGGAAGGAGCCGGCGATTTTCTCGTCGAAGAGAATGTCGCGCATGGGCTCGAGAATGTGCGGGTTAAAGCCAATGGCGAATTCACCAATGTAGCGCGCGCCGTCATCTGTATCGAGTATCTCGTTGAGGCGTTTTGTATTGTTACTCGTGGCCTCGACGATCTTCCCGTGTTTGAATACCAGCCGGATACTGTCGAATGAAGTTCCTAGGTAAATGGTGGGGGCGTTGTATTGAATAACGCCTTCGACGCTATCCCTGATCGGACAAGAAAACACCTCGCCATCGGGGATATTGCGTTCACCACCGCACGGGACCGCCCCAATGCCCTTGATCGAAAATCTTAAATCCGTGCCTGGACCCTTGAGGTGGACGCGGTCCGTCTTGCTCATTAAATCAGCGAGGGTCTTCATTCCTGGGCCATAGCGCTGGTAATCGAAAGTGCAGACGCGAAAGTAGAAATCCTCAAAAGCGGCGGTGCTCATGCCGGCCTGTTGGGCCATCGCGGAGGACGGCCAGCGTAGCACCACCCATTTGGTTTTGTTAACGCGATAGTCCAAAACAGGCTTAAGCGTCTTGGCCACAGTTTGCACCCGTGCCGCGGGAACATCGGAGGTTTCAAAAATATTTTCCGAGCCACGCACCGCAATGTAAGCCTGCATCTGCTGCATCCGGTGGAGTTCAACCTCAGCGGTCACCGCGTATTGTTCCTCCGTGGCGCCTTGCAAAAGTTCACGGGTAATACGGGCACGCTGGACATTGACATAGGGGATGGCGCCGCAATTTCGGGCCGCGCGCACGAGTGCGATCGTAAAAGCATCAGGCACATCAAATGCGTCGATCAGGACGCGCTCACCTTTTTTCAAGGTCGTCGAAAAGCCGGTCAACACCTCGGCGAGTTGGGTATAACGGGGATCACTCATGGCGCTACTTTCGCGACTGCGAGAGAACGTACAATCCGAAAAAGTATCCCGGCGGCGACGGAACTTTCCTCAGGGAAAAACGTTGGAGCGCTTAGCGACGAGGGCCGAACGTCTCACCGTGGGGAAAACATATCTTACTTACCGCCTCCTGGAAATCCGCCGCACCTCGTAAAATATCTATTTCTAGGCGCAGATAATAACAGGGAATGATAGTTTGCTCGCTCGCGCTGATACGCACCGCATCTTTTTCCGTGGTGATCATTAACTCAACGCCCACGGCTTGGGCTTCGGCAAAGACGTCAATCAGATCCTGGGGCGTAAAACGGTGGTGGTCGACGAAACGGCGGGTGGTGGCCAAATAGGCGCCGGCTTCACGCAAAAAAGCCTCGAAGCCCTCGGGCGCGGCAATGCCGCTGAAGGCCCCGATTTTTCGTCCCGCTAGCGTCGTTAAAGGCAAGCGCTCGCCGGTCGCAATGTGCTGCAAATATTGGGGTTGATGCGCGCACTCAATAATTTCCACCCCCGGATTAAATTTATGAATCATCGTCTCGAGCTCGGTATCGCGGACGCCCTTTGATTTAGTTAGCAAGACATAGGAAGCCCGGGCCAAGTGCTTGATCGGTTCACGCAAAATTCCGCGGGGTAGCGTAAAGCCATTGCCAAAAGGATTAGTCTTATCGATCAACAGCAAATTAAGCCGACCCTTCAGTGGTAGATACTGATATCCATCATCCAAAATAAGCGTGTCGCAGCCGAATTGCTTGATCGCATAAGCACCCGCTTTTACCCGATTTTTATCCACGAGGACCACCACGCCCGGCAAATTTTTCGCCAGCATGTAAGGCTCATCACCGGCGATCTCCGAATCCAGCCATACTTTAACGCCATCACTGACGACCCGCGGCGGAGGCTCGGCGATATGATTGAGCCAAAACCACCATTTCTGCCAGAGCGGCGGCGCCTTACTTTTATAACCGCGCGAGAGAATTGCGACCTTGCGGCCGCGATCACGGAGCGCCTTAGCAAACATTTCGACCACGGGAGTTTTGCCCGTACCACCAACGGTTAAATTACCCACGACTAGCACCAGGCAGCCCAGAGGCTGATCACGCAAAATTCGCTTACGATAAAGCCAGAGACGTAACTGGACTAGTCCGCTGAAAACATAAGCCAACCCCTGCAAACCAACGCCTAAGAGCGCGGCGCGCGTGCCTTCACTCCGCCCCATGATCACATCGATGGCGAATTGCTCGCCCGTATCTAATTTATGACGAAACCAGCGATTGGGCATGAACAAATTGGCTTTGACGCTATGGGGTGGAAGGTTGTGAGTCTTAGTTAGCGGCTGGTTTTGCCACATGCAACCCTGGCTTCTATTTACTATGAGCTACAAACTTTTCATTCCCGGTCCGATTGCGGTGTCGGAAAAAACCCTGCGCGCGATGACGCAGCCCATGATCGGACACCGTAGTCCGGACTTTGTCGCACTTTATCAATCAATTCAGCCAGACCTCCAAGCGCTTTTCTACACCCAAGACGCCGTTTACCTTAGCACCAGCAGTGCGTGGGGCGTGATGGAAGGATCACTGCGCAACGTGGTGAAGAAAAAGGTTCTGTGCTGCATGAATGGAGCCTTCGCCGACAAATGGCTCGATGTTGCCCAGCGCTGCGGTCTCGCCGCCAGTGGACTCCGTTTTGAATGGGGCCAACCCATCGATCCCGCCATGCTTCGGATGGAGCTGGCGACAGGGCAATACGACGCGATAACCCTGATTCATAATGAAACCTCTTGCGGTTGCATGAGCGATCTTCCCGCGCTCATGGCGGTCATCCGAGAGTTTCCTGAAGTTATCAGTATCGTCGATACCATCAGTTCTTTCAGCGCCCTGCCCATCAAGAAAGATGAACTCGGCATCGATGTGATGATTACTGGTTCGCAAAAGGCCCTAGCGCTGCCACCCGGGTTATCGATTTTTTCGGTTTCGAAACGGGCTCTCACTCGCGCTGCTACCATCACGGGGCGCGGTTACTATTTTGACTTCATTGAATTCCAGAAGAATCACGAAAACGGGATGACTCCGAGCACCCCGACGATTTCCCTTATTTACGCGCTCCAATCTAAACTCGCCGACATTAAGGCGGAAGGTGCGACCGTCCGCTATGCACGTCATGCACGGCTAAATCAATTGGTGCGTACTTGGGCTCTCGCCAAGGGCTTTCAGCTTTTTCCGGCCGCCGGCTACGGCTCGGTGACGCTCAACTGTTTTGCTAACACGCTTAAGGTCGACCTCAGCGCTTTAAATAAATTGCTGAAAGCCAAACATGGTTTCGTCATCGACGGTGGCTACGGTAAATTAAAAGGACTCGCCTTCCGTATTTCTAATATGGGGGATGAGACCGATGAGACGATGACCGCATTGCTCACCGCCCTTGATGCAGTCTTGGCAGAATTGGCGGCGACCAAAGCGCTGGGCTGATCTACCTCGCTCGATGAATCTAGCTAGAGTGTTTTTCATTCTAAAAAGCTAGAGCCCTTGGAACGAATTTTGGGTTATTTCAGCTCAGAATAAAAAGGGCCCGTAAAAGTAGTGCTTGAAATTGTTGGGGACGAAGCGTAACCGCTCGGCCCCACATGAAATGTCTCATCATCGCTGAAAAACCCTCCGTTGCGGCTGATCTTGCGCGCGCCCTCGGTAAAATCCCCAAGCAAGGTGATCATTTTGAAAATGATAAATATGTGATTTCTTCTGCGGTGGGTCATCTCGTCGGCCTGCAAATGCCCGAGGATATCGATAAGAAAAAGTATGGTTTTTGGCGGTTGGAAACTCTCCCGATCATTCCGGAAGAATTTCAGCTGATGCCGATCAAAGAATCGAAAACTCGCTTTGACCAACTCAAGAAGCTGCTCGCCCGCAAAGATGTGACCAGCGTGATCAACGCCTGCGACGCGGGCCGTGAGGGGGAACTCATCTTTACCTATATTTACCAGCTGACGAAGTGTAAAAAACCCTTCGAACGCCTGTGGATGTCCTCGATGACCGATGCGGGCATCAAGGAAGCTTTCCAGCACCTCCGCCCGGCCAAGCAGATGCAGGGTCTGGCTGACGCTGCGCGCTGCCGCAGCGAAAGCGACTGGCTCATTGGCATCAACGGTACCCGTGCCCTGACCAAACGTATGTTCGGCTCCCGCGCCGGCAACGTGGCCTCGGTCGGCCGCGTGCAGACTCCCACTCTCGCCATTGTCTATAACCGCGAATTAGAGATCCGGAACTTTAAGCCGCGTGATTACTGGCGCATCACCGCCAATTTCGAGATCGCGAAGGGTAACTACGAAGGCATTTACCAGCGTACAGATTATAAAAAAAATGACGATGAACATGATCGCGTTGACCGCCTCTGGGTGAAAGCGGTCGCCGAAAAAGTAGTCGCCGCCTGTCAGGGCCACCCGCTGGCGGCTGTTTCCGAGGAGAAAAAAGCCAGCACCTCGATTGCGCCTAAACTTTACGATCTAACCACGCTGCAGCGCGAGGCGAACGGTCGCTTTGGTTTTCCGGCTAAGCGCACGCTCCAGATTGCGCAGTCGTTGTATGAGCGGCACAAGATGATCACCTACCCCCGTACCGATGCGCGCGCCTTACCCGAGGATTATATGCCGCTCGTTCGTGAGACCCTCGGCAATCTGGGTGGCGAGCTCAAAGTACACGCGCAACGCGTGCTCGATTCCGGTTGGGTGCAGCCGAATAAACGCATTTTCAACAATGCACTGGTGTCGGATCACTTCGCGATTATCCCGACTCAGCACGACGCCAAACACCTCGACGAAGCGGAAGCCAAGTTGTTTGACATGATCGCCCGCCGCTTCGTGGCTACATTTCACCCGGTCGCCGAATTCGATATCACCACGCGCCTCAGTGTCGTGAGCGGCCACACTTTCAAAACTGAAGGCAAGGTCCTTACCTCACCCGGCTGGCTCGCGGTCTACGGCAAGTCCACGGTTGATGACGATTCACCCGATTCGAAGGCGTTGCCCGCCATGTCGCCCGAGGACAAGAGCAAGGCGAAGACGCTCGACGCCACCCTCCACTCCGAAAGCACCCGCCCCCCACCACGCTATACCGAAGCCACGCTCCTCTCCGCGATGGAAGGCGCCGGTAAGCTCCTCGATGACGACGAACTCGCCGACGCGATGAAAGAACGGGGTCTCGGCACACCCGCCACCCGCGCAGATACCATCGAGGGCTTAGTTAACCAAAAATACATGGACCGCGCCCAGCGCGAGTTGGTGCCGACCACCAAGGCCGAGCAGCTGATGCAGTTTTTACAGGCCGTGAAGGCCACCGACATCACCAGCCCCGCGATGACCGCGGAGTGGGAGTTCAATCTACGCCAGATGGAACATGGGAAGTTCTCCCGCGAGAAGTTCATGGCTGAAATTATTAAGGAGACGAAAGGCATCGTCGAACGCGTCAAGGGCTTTGAGGAAGATGACTCCGCCTCTCGCGTCACCGAAATTATCTCCCCCACGGACGGCTTGCCCATGCGCGAAACGCTCCGTGGTTACAAATCGGCTGACGGCGAACTCATGGTTTACAAAATCATCGGCGGCCGGCGTATGGAGGAGTCCGAAGTCCAAGCTCTCGTCGAGAAACGCCAGGTCGGTCCGCTCGATGGCTTCATCTCCAACAAGACCCGCAATCGATTTTCTGCTGTCATCAAGCTGGCCCTTGTCGAGGAGACTAAGAAGGACAAGGTCACCAAGAAGGAAGTGGTCACCAAAAAATGGAAAACCGAATTTGATTTCGGTGACAAGGTTGACCTCGCCACCCTCACGCCATTCTGGACCGATCCGGCCACGAAGGCCGAATTGTGTGAGAGCGGCAGCAGCTATGTTTTACGCGAACATGATGGCGCAACGTGGAAGCAGACTTTCCGGCTCGGTCGCATTATGTGCCAGAAGTCGATCCCGTCCGAGCAGGCGATCAAGATGGTTGCTGAAGGTAAGACTGACCTCATTACCGGCTTCATCTCCAAGAAAGGCCGGCCCTTTGATGCATTTTTAAAGCGCGAGGGCCCCAAAATGGCTTGGGAGTTTCCGCCGCGTAAGGCCAAGCTCGACAAGGATGGAAACCCCATCGCCCGCAAGGCCCGCGTGCCGCTCGACCTTTCCACCGCAACCATCATCGGTGAGAGCAAGGTGCACGGTGGTGAGTTGGTCATGACTGACGATGCCTACTACGTGCGCAAGCCCGGTCAGGACAACCGCGCGGTGTTTAAGTGCGCCCGAAAAGTTTGCGACGTGGAGATCCCCGTCGATGAAATCCGCAAGCTCATCGAAGACGGCCGTAGCGAACTGATCGAGGGATTTGTTTCCAAGCGCGGCAACAAATTTAGCGCTTACCTCATCCTCTCCCAAAAACAGGATAAGGCAGAATTCGAATTTCCTCCGCGCTAGTTGACTATTCTTCAACCTGACGAGCGCGCACGGGCGGCGGCTAATGCGTTGCTAACTGCTTGCGATTTTCGGCC
>CAIVJE010000081.1 GCA_903906135.1 uncultured Verrucomicrobiota bacterium
GGTGAACAAGAGCTAGCCCTCGCGGCCGCCGAAAATAAATTAGTGGAGCGCGATCGCGAATTAGCCGAATCAGAAGCGTTGCTGCATGCGCGCGAAAAAGTACTCGACGCCGTGCGCAAGCAACCTGCCCCAACGATTAATTCGGGGATTCCTGCCGCGGAAATAGCGGCTTGGACTCGCCTCAAAGATGAACTGGATGGCCAAGAAGCGGCGCTTAGAGAACAGCGAGCCGCCCTTAAAGAACGGGAAAATTTTATTCAACTTAGCGAAGCGGCTCTCCTGCGAAAGATCCAAGCCCAATCAAAATAGGTTAGGTCGCCCGAAGTTGGTTCGGAACTAGGCTGAAAGCAGGGGACGAGCGTAAAGATTGCCCTGCCTAAGCTATTTAAATGCCCCAAGGAACCTTATTGAATTTGGCCTTTCCAAGTGGGTTTACCCTCTTTATGTCCTTCTACAACATGACCCTTCGTTCGCTGCAAACTGCCACTTTATTTGCGCTCATCGCTCTGCCGGTTTTTCTTTCTGCTCAAGGTTTGAGCGCTAACGAAGAAGAACGCTTGGAAGCACTGGCGAGGTCAGCTTCGGAAATCTATACTCCCCAGACAAATGTAACGGTTGGTTTTAGGGTTTTAACCTCTGGGGCAAAAGTGCATTTTGGAAAACTCGGCTCAGTGCCCCTCAGTCGTGACATTGCGGCCGCTTCGGCGGGAGCGGTTAAGCGCGCATACGATAACGGCACGGTTAACGTCGATATGGTCAGAGACGACGAAACTGCGACCAACACGATCAATCTTGGAGGGGGGCGCTATCAGACTTCCATTAATGGTACTGACGCAGGTCCCGATGCCGTCCTTGGCACCGCTGACGATATTACTACCAACACAGTTATCGGTAACCTGTTGAGTTATGCCGCTGGTCTGACCCGTGATTGGTCCTTCGGGTCTATGGCGCAGACCAAGCTTAAGCCGGGTTATATTGCCTTTAGTACTTATAGCGCTTCGACCGACGGTGGTTTCCGCGATGCTAAACAAGGTGTGAATGCGGGAGTTGAAATTCAATATTCGAGAAAATTGGGGAAAATCTCCAAACGCACTGAATGGAGTATAACCACGGGAATCGCCCTCAATGATATCAATAACAAGGTCGGCGGGAATGTCTTATCCACGCTGCACACCTTTACTGATTTTTATTCACTAAATGGTTTGCCTGCGCCCGAAGCCTCGGCTGCTTCCCCTTACGTTGCGCCTTCCATGGGCCCGTATACTAACCCAGCTGGTGACTTGGTCACGTTGGGCTATGAGACGACCACCCCAATTAGTAATGCTCCTGTAGGGTCTCTCTCCACTTCTTCCACTTTAGTTGGTGGCACTGCTGTTAGCGGTAATTGGCAGGTTAAGGGGGCTTATTTTATGGTGAAAGTTGGCCCCTCCTTGCGCACTCAATTATCTGAACGATTTGGTCTGACCGCTGGCCTTGGTCTTGCCGGGGCCTATGCTGGCACGAACTACAGCGCGATTGAATCCTTCATCGTACCAGAAGTTGGCACGACGATTTCCACAACCGAAGTGAGCACCGCGAGCAAGTTTGTGAGCGGTTTCTACGCTGATTTGAACTTGGAATGGCTAGCCAATGATCGCACCGGATTGTTCGGTGGGATCACGGCGCAAAAATTTGGCGGCTATGATCAGTCCGTAGCAGGTCGGACAGCCCGAATCGACCTAGGCAGCACCGTCGGCTTGCGCGGCGGGATCTCGGTCAAATTCTGATCTGGCCGTTCTTAGGCCGTCAGGTCTGCGATCACGCTTTCCACGCTGCGTAAACGCGATGGCGGGAAGAAAGAATTGATGCGTAGCACGACTTGCTGGACTAAACCGTCGGGACAAGAAGCGCCGCCGGTGATTAACACTCGCTTGGGGGTGTCGTCGCCAGGCCAGAGGGGGTGAAATTCGGTGTGACCACCTTTCCCAGTGATGGCGGAAAATACGTAATGCTCAATCGAATCGCGCGACTGAATGTTAGCTTCTGATTGAATAAAAAAGGCCCGATTCCCTAGCTTCTGTTCGCACAAGCGATAGAGTTGGTAAGTATTGGAGCTGTTCTTACCTCCGATAATAAAGGCCGCATCGAGTGGTTCACTCAGGGCGCGCTGCAAGGCATCTTGATTAACTTGGGTGGCGTAACAGAGGGTATCTTTTTTGCCGGCTCCGCCGACATGAGCCGGTCCTGCCATCTCGCCGTATTTATTAACAAAGAGAGTTTTGAAATAATCGATGATGGCGGCGGTTTCATTCATCAATAGGGTGGTCTGGTTAACCACGGCGAGCCGATCGAGATGACGATCAGGATCAAAGTCTGGCGTATGCAGGCTCGCAAATCGACTGAGGAGGGCGGCGCGTTTTTCGTGGCTGGGTGCCGTGATGTAGTCGCCCAGAATTTCGGCCTCCGCAAGATTGCGCAGGATTATTGAGGGCGCATGACGGAGGGTATTAGAGAAGGTGGCTTTCGTCTCCTCGTGTTCGCTCTTACCGTGAATTACGACGGTGTAGCCTTCGCGACCAAAAGTGCGGGCAGCTTTCCAGACCTTTTCCACCAGCATGCAGGTGGCATCATATTGCGCGACGCGAATGCCTTTGCGGACTAATTTCTTCTTGTCTTCATCGGTAGCCCCGAAAGCAGGGATGATCACGATGTCTTCTGTGGTTAGGGTAGCCCACAGGAGCGGAATCGTATGACCGGCGGCGGCAATCTTGCCCTCGGTGGTAAAAGGCTGCCCCTTATCAGTCTGCAGAAAACGTAAACCGCGGCGGTGCAGATCCTCATTCACGAATGAATTATGAATTAATTCACTGAGCATGAAGACGCGCTTGGTCGGATTCTCCGCGAGCGTTTCGTAGGCACGCTCGATGGCGTTTTTAACCCCGAGGCAGAAACCAAAGTGGCTGGGAATAATATAGCTCACCGCGCCGAAATCGAGGGTGGCCGGCTGCGAAGCGGAACGCTCATTCGTCCGCGCCAAGGCCTTGATGGCTTCGCATAATCCACTTTGGTAGAGCGCCCGCGCCGCTGGGTCCTGCTGGTAAATATCACGGTTCCGATCCCGTTCGACGCGGAAGCGGTAGATGTAATCGTTCTCACCGAGATGCAAGTAGGGGACGGCAATCAGATGAGGCCCCAACTGGTCTAAGACTGTCGCTAAGGAGGGCGCCAAGGTCGCTCGGTTATTGGCCAACTCATCGAGGGTGTGATATTCCACTTCAACGTCGAGTGGCGCGCCGACCACTTGCGTGAAGAAAATTCTATAACTTAGGCCATTAGCCGTAGCGGTAAAATACTGAACCGGTGGCAGCGCGGTGGCGAAGCAACTGGCGAGCCTCGCTTGGGCCATGGTTTCATCTGCGCCGACAAATGCGTGTCCAAATTTGGTGCCAGCTCGGCGCACCGCCAATCGGTTGCTCGCATCGAAGGCGAGTAGCACGCAGAGGGCGTTGGCAGCAGGGGGCGGCGCAGTCATCGGCTTAAGCAAACACAACGCATCTACACGTCAACGATGACATGCGCTCACGGATGCTTGCGATTTATCGATAAGCTACGCATGCTTCTCCTGTGAATCTTTCCGCCATGCGCCGCCAGTATGCCAGTCGCTCACTCGAGCTGACTGATCTCCAGGCTGACCCGTTCGCCCAATTTGATCTTTGGATGCGCGAGGCGATCGAAACCGAATTATTTGAGCCGAATGCAATGGCCTTAGCTACCGTTTCGGCGGCCGGTGCGCCCACCGTGCGGACCGTTTTACTCAAGGGTTTTGATCCGCGCGGTTTGGTTTTTTATACTAACTACGCCAGCGCTAAGGCCCGTGATCTCGCCGCCAATGCGCAGGTCGCGTGCCTTTTTCAATGGCTACCCTTGGAACGTCAGGTGAGCGTGAGAGGTCGAGCGGAAAAAATCTCCACGGCCGAATCCCTGAAGTATTTTCTCAGTCGGCCTCACGATAGCCAAATTGGCGCGTGGGCTTCGCGGCAAAGTCAGGTCATTACGACGCGCGCTTTGCTTGAAGAAAAATTCGCCGAGATGAAAAATAAATTTCAAGCGGGGCAGGTGCCCTTACCGGAATTCTGGGGTGGTTACCGCGTGATTCCCCATACTTTTGAGTTTTGGCAAGGCCGACCCAATCGCTTACACGATCGTTTGGTTTATCGGCAAGTCGCAGCTGGTGATTGGCAGATCGAGCGACTCATGCCGTAAGCCATTACGGGGCAAGTGACCTTGGCGCGGTCGGGACCGCATCGCCGACGTTAGATTTTTATGATTTCGGCTAACTTACCGGCGTCACCTCCGCCCCCCATTGCAAAATCTGGTTTGCCGCCACCTTTGCCGCCGAGCTTAGCCGTGAGCCCCCCTATGATTTTACCAGCCTGATGACCGGCTTTGATGGCGGCAGGAGAGCAGTAGGCCACTAAACTGACTTTGCCGTCAAAGATTGCCCCTAACTGCACGACGCCATGCTCGATTTTATGGAGCACCTGACTCCCGAGCGAGCGCAAGGTCTCGGGTGAATCGGTAACCACCACCGCGGAAACCCAGTGCAACCCATCCTTGGCGACGGCAGTGCTCGCAAGTTCTTGGGCTAACGCCGCCGAAGCTTTGGCCTCAAAAGCTTTTAATTTTTGCTCCAGCTCTTTTTGATGAGTGAGCACTAGCTCAAATTTTTGCACGACATCCTGCACTCCTGCATTCAAGCGCGTGCTGACGGTTGCGAGTGCGCTTTCTTTGGTCGCGATATAGTCAAAGGCCGCTTGTCCGCAAACGGCTTCAATGCGGCGGGTGCCAGCCGCAATCGCCATTTCTGCGACAATCTTGATGATGCCAATTTCGCCCGTCGTGGCGACATGGGTCCCGCCGCAAAGTTCTTTGGAGTAACCGCCGATATCGACGAGCCGAAC
>CAIVJE010000082.1 GCA_903906135.1 uncultured Verrucomicrobiota bacterium
AGTGACCGCTGGGCTGCTCGGGCTGACCTGGTTGAATGTAAGTGTGTGCTTGGCCGGCGCGTGGCTGGGCTGCGGGGGCCGCGTGTGGACGGGCTGCGGGGGCCGCGTGCGGGGCGGCCTGGGCGGGGCGCGGAGCGTGGGCGGTGGCGGGGCGGTGGGCTTGGGCTGGCCGCGGGCCAGAGCTAGCTTGGTGTCCATAGCTCGGACGCTGACCATAAGCCGGCCGTTGGTCGTGAGCTGGGCCAGCACCTTGATAACCCATCGCCGGGCGCGGTGGCGGGGCGTTGTAATTGAAACCTTCCAGTTTTAATTGCGGTACTTTTTGCCCGATGAAACGTTCGATATCCCGAATCTCGCCTGCCTGTTCCGGCGTGGTGAGCGTGTAGGCCTCGCCGACAGCTTGGGCGCGACCCGTGCGGCCGATGCGGTGCACATAATCTTCGGGATTCGCGGGGATATCGTAGTTGATGACGTGGGAGACGCCGGCCACATCGATGCCGCGAGCGGCAATGTCGGTGGCGACCATCACTTCATATTTGCCCGATTTAAAGCCTTCGAGGGCTTCCACGCGTTGCGACTGGGAGCGGTTGGCGTGTAAAACGGCGACCGAGTGGTTGGCCGCTTTTAGTTTACGCGCGATTTTATCCGCGCCGTGTTTCGTGCGGGAGAAGACCAAACAGCTGTGAAAATCAGTTTTCTCGAGGAGCGCGACGAGGAGTTCGAATTTAAGCGCGGTGCCCACGGGATAAAAAGCGTGGGTGACGGATTTATTAACGGTGCGAGCGACACCGATCTCGATGCGAGCTGGATTGCGCAGCGCGAAAGCGGCGATGGCATTGATCTCGGGCGGAATGGTGGCGGAGAAAAATAGCGTCTGGCGCTCGCGCGGACAGAGGCCGATAATTTTCTTCACATCTTTGACGAAACCCATGTCGAGCATGCGATCCACCTCGTCGAGGATGAGAATCTGCAGACCATCGAGGCGTAAGGTGCGTTCATTGAGGAAATCCATCAAGCGGCCCGGTGTCGCGATCACGATGTCGGTGCCCGCTTGGATTTCGCTGCGTTGCCGACCATAGCCGACGCCGCCGTGCACGACGGTGGCGCGAATGTCGGTGAAGCGGCCAAAATCGCGGAAGGCGGTCTCCACTTGGGCGGCCAATTCTCGCGTGGGCTCGAGGACGAGCACGCGTGGCCCGCGGGCCTCATGTTTGCCCAGGCGGGCGAGGACGGGTAGCGCGAAGGCCGCGGTCTTGCCGGTGCCGGTCTGGGCTGAGCCAATGAGGTCACCGCCGCCCAGCACGACCGGAATAGCCCGGAGCTGGATCGGAGTTGGATCGACGTAGCCCATGGCTTTGACCCCGTTGACGAGAGTGGGCGGTAGCCCGAGCTTGGAAAATGGCATAGCGGGTTATTACCCAGACAATCCTGCGGTAAGGCGAGGTTAAAGCTGCCCGCCCCAATGATCCCACTCAAGGTCCGCCTCCAAGACCCCGCGGCGCTCGGTTTGTAATATAATGTGTTACAAACCGAGCGAATTGGGCTGAGTGGGGGTATTATGAGTTGAGGCGAGTTTAGTTGAAATGAGTTGAGTTGAGTGGAGTCTAGCCGAGCCGAGCCGAGCTGAGCCGAGTTGAGCCGAGTCGAGTTGAGTTTGATTGGATTGGATTGAGTTAAGTTCGAGGGCGGCGGGCGGGAGGTTTTTAGGATAATGCGCGGAGGTGGAGGAATAAGCTCCATTTTTTCCCAGACAGCCATAACCTACGGATATGGAAAAACGTCCGTTCAGTGAGCTCGGCATTTCGCCGGAAATTTTAAAGGCAGTCGACAAGATGGGTTTCGAGGAAGCCTCGCCCATTCAGACTGCCGTCATACCGTTCGCCCTCGCCGGGCGGGATGTGGTGGGTCAGTCCGCGACTGGCTCCGGTAAGACCGCGGCTTTCGCGATTCCCGCGATCGAGAAAGTCGATCCCCGGCTGCGCAAAGTACAGGTCCTCGTGCTTTGCCCTACGCGGGAGCTAGCCGTGCAAGTTTCCGAAGAGTTCGGCAAATTAGCATTCTTTAAGAAAGGCGTGATGGAGGTGCCGATCTATGGCGGGCAAAGTTATGAGCGCCAATTCCGCGCCCTCGCGGCGGGCGCGCAGGTGGTCATCGGTACACCGGGGCGAGTGATGGATCACATGGAGCGCGGGACGCTGCAGTTGGATGCGCTCAAGGTGATCATTCTCGATGAGGCGGATCGTATGCTTGATATGGGTTTCCGGGACGACATTGAGCACATTTTAAAATCCGTCCCGGCGCAGCGGCAGTGTTTGTTTTTCTCGGCGACGATGCCGCGCATGATTCAAGAATTGATCAAGCGCTACACCCGGGAGCCGGAGTGGATTCGGATTGAATCGCTCGCGCAGAATGCCCCGCAGGTGGAACAGATTTATTTTGAAGTCGATCGGCGCTCCAAGATTGAGCTGCTGACGCGTCTCATTGATTTGCACGATTTCCGCTTCGGCATCGTTTTCTGCAGCACCAAGATCATGGTTGATGAGCTGGATGACCATTTGCACGCGCGGGGTTATTCAACGGACCGTTTGCACGGTGATATTACACAGGCCACGCGCACGCGCGTGATGGATAAATTTCGGCGCCGCGGGTTTGAGTTTCTCATCGCGACGGATGTCGCGGCGCGCGGACTCGATGTCGATGATCTCGAGGTGGTCTTTAATTTCGATTTACCCAACGACGCGGAAGATTACACGCACCGGATTGGCCGCACCGGTCGCGCGGGCAAGAAGGGCATGGCCTTCACGTTTGTGGCGGGGCGCGAGCTCTATAAAATGCAGAATATGATCCATTATGGTCGGATCAAAATCCGCCGGGAGCGGGTGCCATCGCTGGATGAAGTGGAAGAGGCCAAGGGCAATGTATTTTTCGAGAAATTGAAGGCGACGTTGGATGCCAAGAAATTCCGCTCGCACGATCAGATGATTGATCGGCTGCTGGAACAGGGTTATACGAGCACGGATATTGCCTCCGCGTTGATCCATTTGACGCAAGGTGATGCTACGGAGCCGGTGAAGCCACCAACGAAGCCCAAAGCCGAGCGCGTGGCGGCCAATGAAAATTATACGCCTGCGCCTGCGGCCGGTCCGGCCCCCGCCGCTCCGGTTGTGCGCCGCGCTCCCGTAGTGTCTGCGGCCCCGGTTGGCAGTGTTGAGCGGAAGCCGCTGCCGCCTGCCCCGAAGTCCGGCGATAAATTTGCGGCTCAGAAACGCACGTATGAGCGCAAAGCGCGCACGGGCCACGAACCCGGTTTCACGCCGGTCGCCTTTAATATTGGGCGCCAGCATTTGGTGACGCCGGCGGATCTCGTGGGTAAAATCGCGGGAGTCACACGTTTGCCGGCGAGCATTGTGGGCGCGATTGATATTCACGAAGAGCACACGCACATTGATGTGGCGGATGAGCACGTGGCCGCCGTGGTCGCCAAGCTCGCGGGGATCCGGGTGAAAAACCAATCGCTGAAAGTGACCGTGGTGCCACCGGGCGCCGCTTAAGTTTCCCCCGGATGAGATCGGGCTAGCGCTGAGCGCTGGCCCGAGCGCGGGCGGCCACTTGACAGGGTTGAGGGGGCTCCTTATTGGTCGAGGCCTTGTTGTCTATGGAAGCCGTGCTCGATCAACCGGTGCTCGTCTTAAACCGCCTGTGGCAGGCGGTGAATATTATTGGCGCGCGCCGCGCCTTTGCCCTGCTGGCCCGCGAGCACGCCCAAGTGGTGCATCAAACCGATGAGGCCTTCCAGACTTACTCCCTCTTGGATTGGATTGATTTTTCTGACTTTAATCCACCGGTGGAGGCGCTGGAAACAGTGCGGACGATCAATCGAAATATTCGGCTGCCACGGGTGATTTTACTGACCTATTTTGATAAATTACCGTGCAAAGAATTAAAGCTGACGCGCAGTAATGTTTTTGAGCGGGACAGCGACAAATGCCAATATTGTGGCCACGCCTTTGAGCGGGAGTTGCTTAATTTAGACCATGTGATTCCGCGGCATTACGGCGGCAAGACGACGTGGGACAATATTGTGTGCTCCTGCATCAAGTGCAATTCGCGCAAAGCCAACCGCCTGCCGCACGAAGCCCACATGCGATTGATTAGAAAACCGGTGCGGCCAAAATGGCGGCCGATTATTTCTTTAGTAATCGGCAATCACCGCCACGAGAAATGGAAAGATTTTCTCGACGTCGCTTACTGGAACGTCGAGCTGGAGGAGTAGGCCTAAAATCTCAATGGTAACCCGCGCGCCGCGGCGGGTGACGGGTTCGACTAAGCGGGCAGCAACGGCAAGATGAGTCGCATGGTGGTACCCTGCGATCCGGTGGCCGCCAAAGTGAGTTCACCTTGGTGGTCCTTCATGATGCGCTGCGCAATCGCGAGTCCGAGGCCGGTGCCATCGACGCGGCCCGAGAGAAATGATTCAAAGATTCGCGGTTGAATGGCGGCGGGGATGCCGCTGCCGGTATCCGTAATCTCAAGTTGCAGTCGCAGGCCTGCCACCGAATGGCGGAGGGTGAGGTGGCCACCTTGGGGCATCGCTTGCACGGCGTTGAGCACGAGATTGAGCAGCACCTGCTGTAACTGCCCTTTGTTACCGTTGAGGTACAAGGCGCGGTCGGGGTGGGCGCAATGCCATTGAATATTGGCCTGCGCGAGTTTGGCGCGGAGCAGCACGAGCGTATCATCGAGGATTTCGCTGAGCGCCCAGCGGGCGTGCAGGGTCTCGGAGGCGCGGCCGAAGGAAAGCACGCGCGTGACGATGGTTTCGAGCTGGGTAATTTTATCCGTGATCACCTCGAGGTCGCGCCGGCGGGGATCGGCGGGGTTGAAATCAAGACCGAGGGTGCCATGGAGCAATTTAATCACGGTGAGAGGATTGCGAATTTCATGGGCAATCTCAGCCGCCAGCAGGCCGAGGGTTGTCAGCGTTTCATTTTTTCGCAGCACTTCCTCTGTGTGGAAAATCCGCGCATAGAGGCGGGCATTTTGTAGAGCGACGGCGGCAAAACTGGCGAGGGCGGTGGCCAGGCGCTTTTCGTCGTCATTAAAACGATGAGCTTGATCGTAGAAAATAGTGAGCACGCCGGTGGGTAAACCATCCAGCATGAGCGGGGCAGCTAAGGCGGAGCACAGCGTGCGATCGCGGGGGAGATCGCCGGCTTCGCTGTAACCAGGGCCATCGATATTTTGAAATTCCATTACCTTGCCGGAGCGAATGACGGCCGTGAGTAACGCCAGGTCCGCTGAGACGGTGGCGGGCGGCAGCGTGAGGCGCGCGGCGTCCAAATCGCCGGTGGCCGCCCATGCATGCAGGCGCAGTTCGCGGCGCGTGGGATCGTAGTCGTGCAACAGGCAGAGGCGGGCGTTGAAAAGGGAGCGACCGCTTTGAGTGAGGGTGGTGAGGAGTTCTTCGGGCGCGAGTTGGGTGACGAGCGAGTGCCCTAATTCTACGAGGGTGGTGAGCTGCGTGGCATTGGACCGTAACCGTTCCAGTTGCCAGAGGCGGTGGAGCACGGCGCCGGCTTCCTCCGCAAAATGCTGGAGGCGGGCGAGCGCAGACTCATCGAAGGCTGCGCGGCGATCAGCATCGAGATTGATGACGCCGATAATCCGGCCTTCGGCGATTAAGGGGGCGGCCATCTCGCAGCGCACGCCGGGCCGCGCGGCGATGTAACGAATTTCGGCGGCCACATCGGGGACGAGCAGGGGTTTAGCGTGGAGAGCAACCCAGCCCGTAATGCCTTGGCCGGGGCGGAGTGCAAATTTGCCCGCGTCGGTCGGTAGGCCATGTTGCACACTAATTTCTAACTGACCGCTCTCCGCGCTGAGTAAAGCCAACGAGCCGCTGTCGGCTGGAAAGGCGCCCATGATGATCGCCAAAATATCGCGCTGTGCCGCGGTTGCTGC
>CAIVJE010000083.1 GCA_903906135.1 uncultured Verrucomicrobiota bacterium
CAAAGATCGCCCGCACCAACTGCATCATCCCGCGAAAATCGGTGTAAGCTTGATAGACCTCCAACATCGTGAATTCAGGATTATGCTTTCGCGAAACCCCTTCGTTGCGGAAAATTCGGCCCAACTCAAAAACCCGATCGTAGCCGCCAACGAGTAAACGCTTGAGACGCAATTCGAGGGCGATGCGGAGATAAAACTCTGCGCCCAGGGCGTTGTGATGTGTCACAAAGGGCCGGGCAGCGGCGCCGCCGGCGACACCTTCAAGCACGGGCGTTTCTACTTCAATAAATTGCCGCTCAGCTAACGTCTGGCGAATGCTCGCGACGATCCGACTGCGGAGCATCAACCGAGCCCGTGACTCCAGATTGACGATCAGATCGAGATACCGCTGCCGATAGACCTGCTCCGCATCCGTCAACCCATGCCATTTCTCGGGCAGAGGGCGCAGGGCTTTACTGACGAGCATATATTGCCCCACCCGCACCGTGATTTCACCCGTCTTTGTTTTAAATAAAGTGCCTTCGGCCCCAATGATATCGCCTAAATCGAGTTTCTTAAAAGCGGCGTAAGCCTCTTCCCCGATGACGTCTTTTTTCAGGTAGAGCTGGATGTGGCCCTGCTGATCGAGAATTTTAACAAACTGGCTCTTGCCCATGTCGCGAATGACCACGAGGCGACCAGCGACCTTGACCGTTACCGCGTTGTCTTGCCCCTCCACATGCAAGGCCATCGCTTCAGCGGAAAAATGCGTTTGCTCAACGCTGGCGCGAAAAGGGTCAAAACCGGCCGTGCGCATATCCTGCAGCTTCTTCAACCGGACGGCATGCTGATCGTGGGAAATATCTTCGGGGAGCTCGCTCATAGAGTCGCGCAGGATTGTCCGCCCGCGTCACGGGCGCAAATGGAAAGTAGTGATTGCGCGGCCGGTAACCCAACCCTGCATTTCGCCACCCGGCAGCCGCGAACAAATTATTGCCGAACGATCTTCCGCCCGCCAAATAATCGGTCTCATTTTCGCTGTATGCCCACGCCTCCCTGGAAAAAACCGACGCCTAAATCAGGCAGCCAAACCAAATTAACCCCAGCGAGTATCGCTTGGGCTAAAGCCACCGCCCAACAAGCCGGCCGGCGCTACCCTAATCTCATTGATAATATGGCAGCCGCTCGCCGCCAGTTAATGGCCGAACTCGCGCAGGATAAAGCCAACGACCATCCCTAAGCCAAGCGGATCGATCCCAGCAATGCGCGCTGAGGCCCTAAGCCTTCAGCAAACAACATTGCTTATATTTTTTCCCGCTGCCGCAAGGACATGGTTCATTCCGGCCGGGCTTAGGCACCGCCGCCTTATAGGGCGCGGGGCCAAGTCGAGCTTCCCGATTATAGAGCCAAGCCCCATTGATGCGGAGAAATTCCGCCTTTTCTTGCAGGACCTTCTCCACGCCATCGTCCGTTCCGTAAGCCGAAAAATCGACGAAGGCTTTATCGGGATCGCTGCCCGTTTCATGCGCGTGCACGACTAATTTCGTCCAGAGCATCACGGGCTCGCCTTCCTCCGCTACATAGGGCTTACCGGCGGTCGGCCGATGCGTCTCATGCAGAAAACGATAATCACGCAGGACATGCGCCGTGAAACGCGCCCGCATTAACAGCTCAGCGGTGGCTGCCACCCGCGCACCCGCGATGATCGGTTCGCAGCAATCCCCCAATTTTTTCCCACTGCCACAGGGGCAGGCAGCAGTGCGTTCGGGTTTAGGATGAGCGGTGGTCGAAGTGGCCATCCCAGAGAACTAGTGGAGCTGCCGCGGCCGAAGCGAGGGGAAATCTACCGCCGCCACCGTGTATTTCGGGATTTTCATTTCGGCCCCACCCCCGCAGGCTGCACGGGTCATGCTCCTGCCCACCCCCTTTAGACTGACCGGCTTGCTCGGACTGCTCGCTTGGACAAATTTCCTCGCGCAAGCCGCCGTGCGCCCCGCAGAGCTAGCCCCCGAGGATACTCCAGCGCAACTGGACGAAGCCGCCCCTGACACCGCGGGCCTCGAAGGGCTCCGCCCCGTCAATAATTGGCTCGAAGCCCAAATCGAATTAGCGCGCCGGGGCTTTTCCAGTGGCTCCATTGATGGCGTGCGCGGGGCCCAATCAGCCGCGGCACTGCGCGCTTTTCAACGCAATGCGGGACTCGAGGAAACCGGTGAACTCAATCCCCTCACCCGCGAAAATCTTTTGCTCACTGCCGCGCCTCTGACCACGCATAATTTTAGCACAGAAAATTTAGCGGCGATTCAACCGGTGCCCGATACGTGGCTCGGCAAATCAGAGTTAGCGGCCTTGAGCCATGGGAGCGCCCTCGAGCAGATCGCGGAATATTATCACGCCAGTCCTAATTTATTAAAAAAGCTCAATCCGCACCTCGTTTGGGACGAGCTGCTACCGGGTGCGCTGATTCAAGTTCCAGCGGTCGCCAAAATCACCCCGAGCGGCCGAGTCGTTCGCCTACGCATCGGCTTAGCCGCCCATGAGCTGCAAGCCTTTGATGAGAACGGTCGCATCCTTTTGCACTTTCCCGTCAGCATCGCGCGCAATGTCGAAAAACGTCCTGTGGGGGAATTACATGTGACCGTCGTCATCGCTGACCCTAACTACACTTTTGATCCCGCCGTATTCCCGGAATCACCGGAGGCGCAAGAGCTCGGGAGAAAATTAATTCTCTCCCCCGGCCCGAATAACCCCGTGGGAGTCGCTTGGATCGGTTTAGATCGCAGCGGCTACGGGATTCATGGCACCCCCGAACCTGAAAAAGTTGGCCGCACGGAATCCCATGGTTGCTTCCGCCTCGCCAATTGGGACGCGCGCACCCTCGTCGAGCTCGCGTGGACCGGACTGCCGGTAATCGTCGAACCCTAAACCCACCGCGCAGGGTTAAAAACAAAGGTCGCCTGTGCGCACATGCGCTGCCCATGTGATGTCCTCATCATGCTGAACGATCATCCCGATATTCCGGTCTGTGCTGGTTGCGGAAAATGTTGCCATCTCGTGGTCGCACTCCGCGAGGGGGACCTTGTCCCCGAAGAGCTCGTCGTGGAACACGCCGGCGTACGCTGCATGGATCAACGCAGTGACGGCTCGTGCCTGGCCTTGGATCTGTCCACCCGCTTGTGCACGATTTATGATGAGCGTCCGCAAACTTGCCGCGATTTTTCGCGCGGCAGTGATCTTTGTCGGAAAATCTTACGGCAATCAAAAACGCCACTTTAAGCATTCGACTACGTCGAGAGCTGCCGCCAGTTTACGCGGCGCCGGTCATGAAAAAGCCCACGCCCGAAATGAAACAGCGGATGTGCACGCGCAAGCGGCGCTATCGCACGCAAGGGGACGCCCTAGATGCCGCGCTTTTGGCCGGGGTCGAACGACAACGCTCCGCCTACCGCTGCACGCTTTGCGGCCTCTGGCATTTAACGACGAGCTAGACTGACGGACCATTCGTTTTTTACTCCCATTGACGTCACGGTGCTGGCGAGAGGAAGCGAGCGCTTCCGCTAGAGGCTACGGCGATGACCGCGAACCTTGCTTGCCTCTGGTGGGCGGAGCAGGCTGTTGTGCTAGCTGCCATTGCCTATGCTCCGCCTGTTGCTGCCACCCAACCTAGCCAGCGCCGCCCCCCGCGACGCGATCGCGGTGCGACTGGAGCTCAACCTGAAGAGTGCGCCCGACCCCGCGATTGTCGCCGGCCTCGCCGTGCTGCAACGCCTCGGCGCCCAGCCCGCACCCATTTCTTTCCTACAACTTACCCGCGCGCAACTAGCCGAATTAACCGAGGCCCTCGCTGGTCAGCCCGTATTTTTTTGGCTGAACCGTCCGACCGAACCCATCGCCTGGCGCGAAGCCGACCTTGTGGGGGTCGAGGAATATTTAGCCGTGACCGCCCCCCCAAAACTCGTGAGCGCACCACCACCGAGCGTGGTGACTAAAACAGCCGCGGCGCCCCGTGAGTCGGACTGGAGACCGCTGCAGGTCGACGGGTCTGAGCATTTCCTCGCGATCACCTTGCCCTCACGCGACGCTGATAATTATCACGACATTTGGGAGCTGCTGAAGCGCACTGGTTTTACGCTTGAGCCTTCCAACGGAAAATTCTGGCTGCGCAATCGGCATAAGACGCTGAATTTTCTCGCGACCTACGGCACCGAATTGCGGGAAACTCACGGCGCGGAATTTACCGAAAACTTCGAGAGCAATACTGCGCATATTAAAGCCGTGAGCATGGTCGCCGCGATCAAGGAGCAAGCGGGAGATTACGACGTCACGCTCGGCCTCCAAGCCGGCAACGCCCCCGAGAATGAAATTCTCAATGCGGTTAACACCAGTCGCAGTTACATCGAAAGCGGCCGGGAAATTTTCCTCGTCGATCCGGTTCGCCTCGCTCAGCTGCAAGCGGCGCATCAAGCCCTCGCGGGGGCACCTGAACCGATGGGTGGTCTCCGCCGATCGCACCGGATCGTCCGCGCGCGCGTCGCCGAGGTGCAGGACATCCTCGCCGAGGCGGCGCCGCATTTTCAACCGCCAGCCACCTGGGTGGAACGCAGTGCGGCCCTCCACCAACTCGCCGCGCTCACCCCCGCTCCGGTGCCCCTGGCCCTGGCGGAAATATTACGACCCTATCAAAAACTCGGCGTCGCTTGGCTGTGGTATCTCTATGGCCAAAAATTGGGCGGGATTTTGGCGGATGAAATGGGGCTCGGTAAAACCCTCCAAGCTCTCGCGCTCCTCGCTGCCCGCCATGGCCGCGCGCCCTCCGCGCGTGGGCCCGCCGCTGATCCCCGCCGGCCTTCCTTGGTGGTCTGCCCAGCCTCTTTGATGGAAAATTGGCGGCGCGAAGCTGCACGTTTCACCCCACAGCTTTCGGTGCTCGTCCACCACGGTGACCGCCGGACGGAAGAGGCGACGGCTTTCGCCTCGCACGATTTAATCATCACCTCGTACGGCACGCTCACCCGCGATGCCGAACTTTTCACCGCGCAAGAATTCGACATTATCCTCGCGGATGAAGCCCAACATTTAAAAAATCGCCGCACGCAAGCCGCGCAATCTTTGCGCACCTTGCGCGGCCGCGGGCGCTTCCTCCTGACTGGCACGCCCCTCGAAAATTCCCTCGATGACCTGCGCTCCCTTTTTGAATATCTGATGCCAGGCTTTATCGCCGCCATTCCCGCCGGCGTGCGCGGGACCGATCGAGCGTGGTTCGATGAGCGTCTGCGGGTGCAAACTGCTCCCTATATTTTACGCCGGACCAAACTCGTGGTCGCGCCCGAGCTGCCCGAAAAAATCGAACAGACTATTTATTGCGAACTTACTCCCGATCAGGCCGCGCTCTACCGCCGCATGCAGGATAAAACTGAGCAGGAATTGTCCAAGCTCGCCGCCACCGGGGCCTCGGCGGGGACGCTGCATCTGGCCGCGCTCACGCAATTGCTTCGCCTCCGTCAAATCTGCTGCGATCCCCGACTGATTCCGGAACAAACGGCCTCGAGCACTAAACTGGAAGCCTTCCGCGAGTTGCTGGCCGAAAGCATTGATGAAGGCCACCGCATGCTCGTCTTCTCACAATTCACCTCCCTGCTCGGCCTGCTCAGAACGGAACTCGAAACCCAAGGGGTGGCGTATTGCTACCTCGATGGCTCCCTCTCGACCCGAGCCCGCCAGGCCGCGGTTGATCGCTTTCAAGCCGATGAGACCATTCCCGTTTTTCTCATTTCACTCAAAGCCGGCGGCACGGGCCTTAATTTAACCGGCGCCGACGTGGTTGTGCATTACGATCCGTGGTGGAATCCGGCCGCCGAAGCGCAAGCGACTGACCGCACGCACCGCATCGGCCAAACTAAAGTTGTCACTAGCTACCGGCTCATCTGTGCCCAAACCGTTGAAGAAAAAGTGCAGTTACTCCAAGATACCAAGCGCGCCCTCCTCGCTGATATATTCGAAGCCAGCGCAGCCGCGGCCGCCAAATTAAGCCTCACGGATCTCCGCGATCTGCTCAAATAAGTGCTGAGCGCTCAACTGCGCCGCTACTGAAATCGGGTTGTTTGCTTGGCCTTGGCCAGAAATTCCCTAACTTGGGTGTATGAAATTTATTACGACCCTCGCCTGCTCCCTGACCCTCGCACTCGCCACGACCGCCTGGGCGGCCGGCACCCACCTCAAAACTGAAAAGCCCTTGCGCATTGCCCAAGGGATGGAAGTGAGCCTCACCGATTTTCTCGTGCCGAAAAAATTTACAGTGTTTGATTTCACGAGCGAATATTGCCCGCCCTGCCGCGGCTACACGGAGCCACTCCTCCATCTGCACCAACAGCGCGCAGATGTCGCCGTCATCAAAGTTGATATTAACCGGCCCGAAGTCCACCGCATCGATTGGCAATCACCCGTGGCCCAACAATACGGCATGCGCTCAATTCCCCACTTCAAAGTGTATGGCCCCAAAGGTGATTTACTCGCGGAGGGAAATGAGGCCCGCGCCATGGTGGATGGCTGGATCGCCGCGCTGCCCCAGTGAGCGGGCCGTGTACCCTGCCATTAAAAATTTCTGCCCGAACTTAATATCATGATTCTTGCGCTGGTTCTTCCCGCTCTGCTGGCCACGAGCGCCGCCCCAACCAGTTCCGCGCATTCCGCCATGTCTCCCCATCCCGCGACCGCCGTCAACCCTCTGCCCGCTGATTACGCCCAAACGATCGCCGCCGCCCGCGCCGAGCGCGCAAAACAGCTAACCACGCCGAATGGCTGGCTCGCGCTCATTGGCCGACACCTGATTTCTTCAGGAATAAATACGGTCGGAACGGCCCCCGATAATTCGATCATCCTGGCAGCGGGTCCGCCTTATCTCGGTACCGTTACGCTCCAGGAGGGAACGATAATGCTCACGCCCGCTCCAAGTGCACTCCTGACGATCAACGATCAGCGCATCCAACAGCCGACCGAGTTAATTTATAAGGGGAAAACACCCACCGTGGTGGTTTTTGGCTCAGTGAATTTTTACGTGATGATGCGGGGTGACAGCTTATTTTTGCGCGTCAAAGACCGGGAGGCGGATCGGCTCAAGAATTTTGTGGGACTCGATTATTTCCCCTTGGATTCCAGCTGGCGCCTTGAGGCGACGTGGATCCCGTTCAACCCGCCTCATCAAGTCAACATCACCAACATGATTGGGCAGACCACCGCCACCCCCGTCCCGGGCAAAGCCGTGTTCACCCGAGACGGTCGCACCTTCGAGCTGCTCCCGATTGACGAGGGCGGCACGGAACTTTTTTTCGTGATAACTGACCTGACCGCTGGCCAGGAAACCTATGGGGCTTGCCGCTTTCTGTCCGCCGCACCTCCCCAAAACGGCAAAATCACACTCGATTTCAACCATGCTGAAAATCCGCCCTGCGCCTTTACCCCCTTCGCCACCTGCCCATTGCCGCCCAAAGAAAATCGGCTCCCCATCCGCGTCACTGCCGGTGAGAAAAATTACCGCGGCGAACATCATTAAACCTCTCCTTCCCCTTTAATCTATGAAAGCCCGCGACTGGGACCGCTTAGCGGCCGCCTATGAAAATGAAGTCTGTGATATCTTTGTCCGCGACCGGAAAAAAGTGATCGCCCAGTGGTTGCGCGCCCGCGGTTTGCTGCGCGGCCAAAAAACCTTGCTCGATATCGGCTGCGGCATCGGCTCCTTTATTAAGCAATACGGCCGTTATTTTGGTCAAAAAATAGGCACGGATCATTCGCGCCGGATGCTCCAGATCGCAGCCAGCCGTTGTCACAAACTAGCTGACTGCACCTGGCTCCAGACGGATGTGATTGACCTCCCCCAGACCCTGCACGCTCGGGGAGACTTGGTAGTTTGCTCCAACGTCATTACCTTTGTATCAGCTACGGCCTGTGCTCGCGCCATGAAGGAAGTCACCCGCTGCGCTCGGCCGGGCGGGGCGCTCTTATTTATATTACCGGCGCTGGAAAGTCATGACGCCGTCGTGGCCCTAGAGACTGGCCGCAAGCTACCCGTCCGCGGCGCCACCGCGATTGTGGCGCGCGATGATCGCAAACAGCGCTTCTACACCGCCGCCGGCGCGCGCCAGTTAGCAACCCGCGCCGGACTGCGTTCGATTACGGTGCGCAAAGCGTGGTATCCGTGGATTGATGAGGGCATCACCCGCGCTCCCCGCGGCCACGAGTTACCGTGGGACTGGCTCGTGACGGCTCGGCGTTGAGCTCGCGCCCGCGGCGGCCAGAAATCAGCGGCCACCGCCGCCGATAGAAATTATATGGAAGCTCGCCAAAGGTCCGCGAGCTGTTGAATGATGCCTTATGGACAAAGCCTCTCCGCGCCAGGCAGGCGTTGGTTTTATTTTTATCACGCTCGTACTCGCCGTCATCGGTTTCGGGCTCCTCATTCCTGTTCTGCCGAAATTAATCGTGCAGCTCAATGGGGGCGAAATTGCTTCCGGCTCGCATGTCTATGGCTGGATCATCTGCAGCTACGCGTTGATGCAGTTTGTTTTTTCCCCCATTTTGGGCGCGCTCTCCGATCGCTACGGCCGCCGCCGCATCATCCTGATCGCAACCGCAGGCTCCGCGCTTGATTATTTTATCATGGCGAACGCGCCGACGCTGGCCTGGTTCTTTGTGGCGCGCATCATTGCCGGCGCCACCGCGGGAGTACTCTCCACCGCCAACGCCTATATCGCCGATATCACGCCGCCCGAAAAGCGCGCCCAATCCTTTGGTTTGCTCGGCGCCGCTTTTGGCATCGGCTTCATCATCGGCCCCGTGGCCGGCGGACTCCTCGGCCAAATCGATATCCGTCTCCCATTCTTCGCCGCCGGTGTCTGCTCTTCCATTAACTGGCTGTATGGTTATTTTGCGTTACCCGAATCCCTCAAGCCCGAGAATCGCCGCGAATTTTCTTGGGGCCGCGCTAATCCCATCGGCGCACTTTATGCCCTGAAGCGACTCCCATCGGTGCTGGGACTTGCGGAATGTTACTTCATCATGATGCTCGCCCAGACGATGCTGCAAACGACGTGGGCGCTATACACGGGACATCGTTACAATTGGGGCCCCCTCGCGATCGGGCTTTCCCTCATGGCGGTCGGCGTTTTGACCGGTCTCGTTCAAGCCACCCTCGTGAAGCGAATCGTGCCCAAATGGGGTGAAACTAAATCCGTCCTCATTGGGTTCATTGCCTCAATTGTCGCTTTATTCTGCTACGGCCTCGCGACCCAGGGTTGGATGATTTATGTGATCATGATTTTTGGCTCCTGCGCCGGCATTTCCGGCCCCGCCCTCCAATCGTACATCACCAAGCATGTTCCCGCGAACGAGCAAGGTTCGGTCCAAGGGGTTTATGGCGGTCTCGCTAGTCTCGCGGGTATTCCTGGACCTTTGCTGGGCAGTTGGAGCTTTGGCTGGGCCGTCGCCGCGGATCGGCCCGCCTGGCTGGCCGGCACGCCATTTTTTCTAGGCGCGGGTATCACCTTGCTCGCCCTCTGGTTGGCCGTGCGGACTTTCCGGCAAGATGCGCGCCGCCCTGTAATCGTGTCCCCGGCGATCGCTAGTTAAAGCTCCACGCGCAATCACGCTTGCCAGCGCGCACTTCGCGCCCTCTTTTTTCCCCATTCCATGGCGTCCAACTATACTGAAGCCAGCATCAAGACCCTCTCGTCCCTCGAGCACATCCGCCTCCGTCCCGGGATGTACATCGGCCGCCTCGGCAACGGCACTCACGCGGAAGATGGCATCTATGTCCTCCTGAAGGAGACCATCGATAACTCGATCGATGAGTTCATGATGGGCCAGGGCAAAAAAATAGAAATTGAGATCACCGACCGGACCGTTCGCGTCCGCGACTACGGCCGCGGCATTCCCCTCGGCAAATTAGTCGACTGCGTCTCCATCATCAACACCGGCGCGAAGTACGACTCGCAAACCTTTCAGAAAGCCGTGGGCCTGAACGGCGTGGGCCAAAAAGCGGTCAACGCGCTTTCCTTCTCCTATATTGCGCAGGCTTTTCGCGACGAAGAAACCAAGACCGCGGAATTCGCTCAAGGTAAATTAAAGAAGGAAACCAAGCTCACCAAAACTGACGAACGCAATGGCACGCTGATCGCGTTCATGCCGGACGAGGCGCTTTTCGGGAAAGATTTTAAATTCCGCCTCGAATTTATCGAGGACATGCTCTGGAACTACGCCTTTCTCAATCGGGGGCTAACCCTTACGCTGAACGGGAAGTCATTTAAATCTGAACACGGCCTCAAGGACCTCCTCACCAAAGAACTGAGTGGTGAGCCGCTCTATCCCATTATTCATCTCGAGGGCGAAGATATCGAAATCGCCCTGACCCATGGCAATCATTACGGCGAAGAATATTGGTCCTTCGTCAATGGTCAGCACACCACCATGGGCGGCACCCATCTCGCCGCTTTTCGCGAGGCCCTCGTCGAAACGGTCCGCAACCATTTCAAAAAAGACTACGACGCCGCCGATGTACGCCAGGCCATCGACGCCGCCATTGTGGTCCGCGTCCAAGAGCCCGTTTTTGAATCGCAGACCAAGACCAAGCTCGGCTCAAACGACATCGGTCCCGCCGGTCCTTCGATCAAGGAATTTGTCGGTAAATTCATGCAGCAGTCGCTGGACACTTACCTGCACAAAAACCGCGAAACCGCGGAGATCATTAAGCGCAAGATCGAGGAAAACGAGCACGAGCGCAAAGAATTGGCGGGCATCCGTAGTCTCGCTCGGGAACGCGCCAAAAAAGCGTCGCTGCACAATCGCAAGCTCCGCGATTGCCGCCTCCACCTCGGCGATCGCAATCCGCGCGGCGAAGAAAGCACGCTCTTTATTGTCGAAGGCGATTCTGCCGCCGGCTCCCTCACGGCTACCCGCGATGTCCAAACGCAAGCCGTCTTCGCCTTGAAGGGCAAACCACTCAATACTTACGGCCTCTCGAAAAAAGTCATCTACGAGAACGAAGAATTTCATCTCCTCCAATCAGCGCTCAATATCGAGGAAGGCTTGGATGGTTTGCGTTATAATAAAATTGTCATCGCGACCGACGCCGACGTCGACGGGATGCATATTCGCCTCCTCCTGCTCTCCTTTTTCCTGCAATTCTTCCCCGATGTGATGCGCAACAACCATCTCTTCATTCTCGAAACGCCGCTTTTCCGAGTGCGCAATAAAAAGAAGACGATGTACTGTTATAACTCGGAAGAAAAACAAGCTGCCATCACGGAGCTCGGCGCCACTCACGAGATCACCCGATTCAAGGGTCTGGGAGAAATTTCCGCTGGTGAATTCAAGGATTTTATCGGCGAGAATATTCGGCTCGAGCCCGTCAATCTCCACCATCTTTACAGCAGCGATGAGTTGCTGAGTTTTTTCATGGGGAAAAACACGCCTGAGCGACAGGATTTTATCATCGGCAACCTCAAGATTGAGAAAGACCTGATCGAGGCGTGATTTGCGTGCTTCGGCTGGCTACTGCGACCCCATGAATTCCGCCCCCGCCACCGTGCCCGTGCACCGCTGGGGCTCGCAGGGAGTCGGGGGCGTGGAAGCCGATACGGTCGCTGTCGAGGAACCGCTGGAAATTCGGGTAGCCGATCGGAGTGTGGCCGTGGTCATGCGCACACCGGGCCATGATCGCGAATTGGCGGCCGGCTTTCTCCTCACCGAGGGAGTCATCCGCCAGGCTGATGATGTTTTGGATATTGTCCTTTGTCGCGAACAGGAGGGCGCAAACTCCGGCAATGTCGTCAATGCCCTCCTCGCCCCGACCACGCCGGTCGATTTCACCCGCTTGACCCGTCATGTGTTCAGCTCCTCCAGTTGCGGAATTTGCGGTAAAGTCACGCTCGACGCGGTGCTCCAAACCTTCCCCGCCGTGGCCCCAGGCCCAATTTTTTCGCCCAGCGCACTCGCGACCTTACCCGCTCGACTGCGCGCGGCCCAACCCGTCTTTGCCACTACGGGCGGACTCCACGGCTGCGCCTTATTCAATTTAAACAGTGAACTTGAAATCGTGCGCGAAGACGTTGGTCGCCACAACGCGCTCGATAAAGTGCTCGGCCGGGCGCTCCTCGACCGTCGCCTGCCCCTCACCAACGCTGGCCTGCTTTTGAGCGGACGTCTTTCTTTTGAGCTGGTGCAAAAAGCCCTCGCGGCAGGGGTCCCGTTAGTCGCCGGCATCGGGGCTCCCTCCAGTCTCGCCATCGCTTGCGCCGAACGCGGTGGCATTACCCTGATCGGATTTTTGCGCGCTGAGCGATTTAATATCTACACGCATGCCGAACGGATCGCTCCATGAAAATTGCCGCGCTGCAGCTCTCTCCCGGCCATAATTATTTTGGCCACCACGGCCGCCCCCCGGATGAACATCCGATGATCGCGGCTACCACGGTCGATTGTCTCGCCGGCCGCGGTTTACGCGGTGATCGCTTTCTCGACTATAAGCCCGCTTACGCCGGACAAATCACCTTCTTTGCGGAGGAAGTCCATCAAGCCCTCCTCGGCGCACTCCAGCCCCCGCCGCAATCCGCCGCCGCCTATCGACGCAATGTGATCACGCGGGGCGTTGAGCTCAACGGCTTGATTGGCCAGGAATTTACCGTGCAAGGAATTCGTTTTTTCGGAACAGCTGAATGTAAACCCTGCTACTGGATGGAACAGGCCATCGGGCTAGGGGCGGAAGCTTGGTTGCGCGATCGTGGCGGGCTCCGGGCTAAAATTTTAAGCGACGGCCCTCTCCACGTAGACTGCGCGACAGCTGCCGGCTTGCTCCTCGCCGGCGGACACTCACGCCGGATGGGCACCGATAAAGCTCAGCTCGATTGGCATGGTCGCCCCTTAATTGAACACCAAGCGGCCACGCTCGCCGCCACTGGCGCATGGCCCCTCCTGCTCTCGTGTCGGCCAGAGCAAAGCGCGACGCCTGCAGGCTTCCAACGCACCGAAGATCAATCGCCTGACGGCGGAGCGCTCCGCGCCTTCGTAGACGCACTCAGCGCTGCTCCGACCCCCGTGCTCACCGTGTTGGCGGTCGATCTTCCCTTAGTAACTGCTGATTTTTTAACGCGACTAACCGGGCAAGCCCGCGAGGCCTCCATTTCCGTAGTTCCCCAACACGCCGACGGGTATGAGCCGATGGCCGCAGCGTGGCATCGGTCTGCTCTGCCCGTGTTGCGCGCGGCGCTCGCGACCGGCCAATCGTTGCAACAGGCTTGCGCCATTTTACAGACGCAGAATCTCCTCCAACCGCACCCACTCACACCGAACGAGATGACGCTGCTGACCAATCTCAATCGGCCAAGTGACCGCACGCAGATTATATGATGAGAGCCGAGGGCATCGCTTGACGCTGCCCGCCGTCCCTTCCTACGCTCTGCCCACAATTTTCCCTAATGGCTAAACGCAAGTCCTCCAAAAACTCCGACCAGCCCGAATTGCCCCTCGACAGCACCGCGGTGCCCGTCCCCCCGAAGGCCGAGCGCAAGGCCGAGCCGACCCTAGACCCTAAGGCAGCTCCAACCGCACCCAATGCCGATCGTGATCCCGCCACTGACACCGCGGCGATCGAGCCACCCCCGCCCCGCAAGAAAGGCCAAAAGGTGCAGGACGATAAAGCGCCGTTAGCCCAACATTATCGCAACTGGTTTCTGGAGTACGCGAGCTACGTTATTCTTGATCGCGCTGTTCCTCATATTCATGACGGCTTGAAACCGGTCCAACGCCGCATTCTCCACACCTTGTGGGAAATGGATGACGGTCGTTTCCATAAGGTGGCCAATGTGGTCGGCCGTACCATGGCCTTTCACCCGCACGGAGATGCTTCTATCGGCGCCGCCCTCGTTGCCATCGGCCAACGCGCCTTCCTGATCGAGCCTCAAGGTAATTATGGCAATATGCTGACCGGCGATGAGGCTGCCGCACCTCGTTATATTGAAGCACGCCTGACGCCCTTCGCCAAGGATGTCCTCTTTAATCCTAAGACCACCACTTGGCAGCTCAGCTACGACGGCCGCGCCAAAGAACCGGTTACCCTGCCGGCTAAATTCCCCATCGTGCTGCTCGAGGGCGCCGAGGGTATCGCGGTCGGTCTCGCGACGAAGATCTTGCCGCATAATTTCAACGACCTGTGCCGCGCGGCGATTAATCACCTCCAAGGAAAAACTTTTCGCATCTTCCCTGATTTTCCGACCGGAGGCGTCGCTGACTTCGCCGAATACAACGATGGCGAACGCGGCGGTAAGGTTAAAGTCCGGGCCCAAATTGAAGTACGCAGTAAAAATCTGCTGGCCATCACGCAGCTCCCATTCGGCGCCACCACTGAGACGCTGATCGAGTCGATTCTTTCCGCCAACGCTAAGGGCAAGATTAAGATTAAGCACGTCGATGATAACACCGCCGACGCGGTTGAGATTCTCGTCCATTTGCCCGCGGGCAGCGATCCGGAGCAAATCATCCAGCAGCTTTATGTTTTCACCAACTGCCAGATGCAGCTCAACCCTGCGGCTTGCGTTATCGAAGACGACAAGCCGCAATTCCTCGGCGTCCGCGAAATCCTGAAACGCAGCGCGGAAAGAACTAAAGCGCTGCTCAAGCAGGAACTGGAAATCAAACTCGCCGAACTAGATCAGCAGTGGCACTGGGACTCCCTCGAGCGCATCTTCATCGAAGAGCGCATTTACCGCCTCATCGAAAAGTCAAAAACGTGGGAGAGCGTGCTCACCGAAATTCGCGGGGGCCTCCAACCATTCATCAAACAACTTCGCCGGGCCGTCACCGATGAGGATCTCACGCGCCTCACGGAAATCCGCATCAAACGAATTTCTGCCTATAATCGCTTTCAAGCGGATGAGGCCCTCAAGAAAATTGAAACGGGCATGCAGGAAACGAAAGTTAACCTCAAGAATCTCACTGCTTACGCCGTCGCTTGGTTCGAGATGCTCCAAGAAAAATACGGCAAGGGCCTCAAGCGCCGTACCAGCTATGATGAGATCGCCCAGATTGATGCCTCCGAGGTGGTCTCGGCCAACCAACGCCTCTACGTCAATCGCGAGGATGGCTTTATTGGTCTGAATTGGCGGCAACACGAATTTGTGCAGGAGTGCACGATCCTCGATAGCGTGCTCACGCTCATGGCTGATGGGGGCCTTAAAGTCTCCAAAGTTGCGGATAAAATCTTCATGGGCCGCGAAATCCTGCATATAGCGATCTTCCCGAAGGACGGCGACACGGCGTTCTACACCATGATTTATCAGGACAAGGAATCGGGCAAAGCCTTCGCCAAGAAATTCCAAATTGGCGGGCTCTCCCGCGATAAACTTTACCCGCTGGTCAAAAGCGAAGGCTCTCGCGTGCTCTACCTTGAAGTCAGCGCTCAGGAGAAACTAATGCCTAAAACCGTGCGCATTGCCCTCGATGGCCGCAGCGGCGCGCGCATTCGTGAATTTGATTTTGACCTGACCGCCGTCCCGGTGAGCACCCGGACCGCCAAGGGCCTCACCATTACTAAGTGGAACATCAAAGAAGTTAAGCGCGTCGATCTCGCGCTGAAATAGCCTCATCCCGGCGGCAATTTCCGCCCACTGAAACACAAGGCATGCGTGGTCGCCCACCCTCGTGGGTGTATACTGGTGGCATGAAAACATTTCTTGTGCCTGTCGATTTCTCTCCGGTGTCCGACATGATCATTGATACGGCCGTCAGTTTTGCCCGCGCCTTTCAGGGTCAGGTCGTGTTGCTGCACGTCATTCAACCGCCCATCATCACCAGCGAATACGCCCTCCCGCTCGAAGCGGTGCAAGCGACCATTCAGGCTAGCGAAAAATCGGCGGCCAACCACTTCCTCGCCGCCCTCGAAATATTCCGTCAAGCCGGCGTCACCGCCACCTCGGTTATCCAACAAGGCCCACCGGTCTATGCCATCCTGGAGGAAGCGACCAAACGGAAAGCTGATTTCATTATCATGGGCTCACACGGCCACGGAAAACTTTATGATTTGCTGGTCGGCAGCACCGCGAGCGGCGTCCTCAAAGGCGCCAGCTGCGGAGTCATTGTGATGCCGCCGGCCGATAAATTAAACTAGCCGAAGACCCTCAGTCCCCAAACGTGATTCCTTGAGCCAGCGGCAAGGTAGCGGAGTAGTTGATCGTAACGGTCTGGCGACGCATGTAAGCCTGCCAGGCATCCGATCCGCTTTCGCGACCACCCCCGGTTTCCTTCTCGCCCCCGAAGGCCCCCCCAATCTCGGCTCCACTGGTGCCAAGATTAACGTTGGCGATCCCGCAATCACTGCCCCGGGCGGATAAAAATTTCTCCGCCTCGCGCAGATCAGTCGTGAAGATCGCTGAGCTCAAGCCCTGCGGCACGCCGTTCTGCAGCGCAATCGCTTCGTCCAGGGTACGGTAACTCAAAATATATAAAAGCGGGGCAAACGTTTCCTGCTGCACCACCGCCCATTCATTTTTCGCCTCAGCAATACAGGGCACCACATACAAGCCACCAGGATACGCTTTCCCTTTTAAGCGCTGGCCGCCAAATAATATCTTACCGCCGCGCTTTTTGATTTCCGCCACTGCCTTCAGCATGATCTGCACCGCTCGCGCATCGATCAACGGGCCGACTAAATTATCCGCCCCCAGTGGATTACCGATCGCCAATTGTTGATAGGCGGTGATCAGCGCAGCCACAAAATTAGCCTTGATCGACTCATGGATAATCAACCGCCGCGTACTCGTGCAGCGCTGACCAGCTGTACCCACCGCCCCAAAAAGAATACCACGCAGCGCCAGTTTGCGATCGGCCGAAGGGGCGACAATAATGGCATTGTTCCCCCCAAGCTCGAGGAGCGTGCGGCCAAAACGCTGGGCGAGGACCGTGCCCACGCGCCGCCCCATCGCCGTTGAACCCGTCGCCGAAACCAGCGGAAGGCGGCGATCGTGCGTCAGGAGTTCCCCGATGGCTGGACCGGCGCCGATCACGAGCGAAAATATCGCGGGATCGACGTCATTGGCTCGGCAGACTTTTTCGGCAATTTTAATGCAAGCGATCGCAGTCAGCGGAGTTTTCTCCGAGGGCTTCCACACGGTGGCGTCACCACAAGTAACGGCCAACGCACTGTTCCAGGCCCACACCGCGACCGGAAAATTAAAGGCCGAAATAATCCCGACCACGCCGAGCGGTTGCCACTGCTCCATCATGCGATGATCGGCGCGCTCGGAGGCGATCGTCAGACCGTATAATTGGCGGGATAAGCCCGTCGCAAAATCACAAATATCGATCATCTCCTGCACCTCACCTTCACCTTCCGCTAAAATCTTGCCGGTCTCCAAGGTGACCAGCTGCCCGAGTTCAGTCTTCCGCTGGCGCAGCGCGTGGCCGAGTTGACGGACAATCTCACCGCGCTTCGGCGCCGGCACATTACGCCACTCCAGAAAAGCTTGCTGCGCCGCCGCCACGGTCCGCTCATAATCAGCGGGTGTCGCCGACCGAACTCGGCCCAGCCGGGAGCCATCGATGGGCGAGTGCTTAGCGAGCACGGCGCCACCGCCGCCCCACCGCCCGCCGAAAACACCCGCGTTCGCCCCTTTTAACGAAAGTCCAAGTTTGGGGAAGATTACCTTGGCAACAGACGAGACGCTCATGGATTTGGCAGGCATGTTGACTGATGATTGCCGGAAGGCGGCCACGCCGGCCACCAAAATTTATGACTAGAACGAGGGGCCAGCGCTGGCAATCCCGGCACCAACCCACCCCGCCCTGAACGCTCTATTCCTATAACGGCAACTTCTGCCCTAGGGTAGCATTTAGCAAATACCCTAACCTTTGCAGCGCAGGCTCGCAAAATTCGCGCCTTAATCATATTCATTCACCGAATCATATGAGCGCCACCCCGCCGCCTTCAGCCCTCCGTCAACTCGCCACCCGCCTCACTGGCGAGCTCCACTTCGACGCCACGATGCGGGCCATCTATGCGACTGATTCTTCGGAATATCAGGCCCTCCCCGTCGCGGTGGCTCTCCCCAAAACTGAAACTGACTTGCGCGAGCTCATTAGCTTTGCGCGCGAACACCACCTAGGACTCATCCCCCGCACCGCGGGCACCTCCCTCGCGGGTCAAGTGGTGGGCGAAGGCCTCGTGGTCGATGTGGGTCGGCACCTCAACCAGATCATCTCGATCGATGCCGCCCGGTGCCGCGTCCGCGTGCAACCGGGCGTCGTGCGCAATGAACTGAATCTCGCGCTGAAAACTCATGATCTCTTTTTCACCCCCGAGACTTCCACCGCCAATCGGGCGATGATCGGCGGCATGGTGGGCAACAACTCCTGCGGCGCCAATTCCATCATCTATGGCACCACGCGCGAGCACCTCATCTCTACCCGCGGCTTCCTGAGCGATGGCTCCGCCGTCACCTTCGGTCCACTCACCCCAGCAGAATTTGCCGCCAAATGCGCCGGCCCCGCCACCCTCGAGACCAAAATTTATTGCACAGTGCGTGATCTCCTGGGCGACGACACGAATCGCCAGCTCATTCGTGATCATTATCCTAAACCCACCGTCACTCGTCGCAATACAGGCTATGCGCTCGACCGACTCATGGCGTGCCAAGTTTTCGACCCGACTTCCGACCAGCCGTTTAACCTCTGCCAATTGCTCGCTGGTTCCGAGGGCACGCTTTTTTTCGGCGTCGAATTTGAACTCAATGTCGAGCCGCTCCCCCCGCCGGGCGCGCTCATGTGCGCCCACTTTGCGACC
>CAIVJE010000084.1 GCA_903906135.1 uncultured Verrucomicrobiota bacterium
GGCGGCGGGCGTAGAGTTTGTTAATCTCAACATCGATGGCACGCAGCGCGTCTCGGTGCGCGTTCCCGAAATGCTAGAATTTTTACCGAAGCTTATTCCAGCCATTCAGGCGGTCAGCGATGTCCCGCTTAGCTTCGATAATCCCAATATTGAATACCACAAAGTGGCCCTGCGCGTTTTTGACCGCGCAAAATCACGCGGTAAACCCCTTTTCAATTCCCTGGCCGCCTCGCGGGAACAGCTGCCGGCGATGCTCGAGCTGATTCGCACGCATGATATGCGCTGTATCGTGATGGCGTCAGAATGCTTCCGCCCAGATGGGAGCACCGGCCAGAGCCTCGATCCGCAGCAAAGCTATGCGACCGTTAAGCGCTTTGCCGATTTACTCGTCACGCAAGCCGACCGCACCCTCGACGACATCATTGTGGATCCCGGCCTCGCTCCAGTCGGAGCCGATACTTACGGCTTGGTTAACATCGGCCTCGATACCATGCGCCTCTGCCATCAGGACCCCCATCTGCGTGGTCTGCATTTTTCAGTGGGTCTCTCGAATTTTGCTTGGGGCACGCCGAAGGGAATTAAAGCACAACTCGAACGCGCTTACCTCACCCTCGGCGCGCGGGTTGGACTCGACTATGCGCTGGCTAATGTAGAGGCCAATTCCACGCCGCTCCCCGAAGATGATCCGCTGGTGGGGCAACTGGAAGCAGCCCTCGAAGCCGGGCGCGCGCTCGCGGGCGAATCTGTGGAGGAAGCTGGTTTTCGTCAGGCCGCTAAAATTATGGAGCTCTGCACGCCGTACCTCGACCTATGACCTTACCCGCCACCTTCGCTGCCGCCCTCACTTCATCGACCGGTCCGATTTGGTTGCGCGTTGGCCGCATGTTTACCGGCCAAGATACGGCCACGCTGACCGACGCCCATCTCGTTTATCACGGCGCCCAAATATTACACGCAGCCGCCACCCCGCCGCCCGCCAATCTCTTGCGCCCCGGCCAAAGCACCCCGGATCTTGATCTCCCTGCTTACACAGCGCTCCCCGGTCTGATCGACGCCCACACTCATTTATTCCTCGAAGGCGGCGAAGAGAATCCCGCGCTACGGGCCGAATACCTGAAACTCGCGGAACCAGAATTACACGTCCGCGCCCAAGCCCGACTCGCCCGACTCGTTGCTCTCGGTGTCATCGCCGTGCGCGAAGCGGGCGATAAAGCGGGGGTGGGCCTCGCCCTCCAAGCCCGCTGGCGCTCAGCCGCCCGGGGCCTCATGCCCTATGTCGATGCCCCCGGCGCCGCGATTAATCACCAAGGGCGCTACGGATCCTTCATGGCGCGCCCGATGGAAGAACAAGGCTCACCAGCAGCCACCGTCGCCGAACGCATCGCCGCAGGCGCCCACCGCATTAAGCTGATAGCGACCGGTATTATTAATTTTGAAAAAGGCGCCGTCACGGCAAAGCCCCAGATGCTTGCGCCAGAGCTCACGCAATTCGCCGACGCCGCCCGCCACCACGGCCAACAAACCATGGTGCACTGTTCGGGTAACGACGGGGTCGCCAACTGCATCGCCGCGCGCGTCGACACCATTGAGCATGGTTATTTTATCGACGACGACCAACTGGCGCAGCTTCGCGATCATGATCTCGCGTGGGTCCCCACCTTTGCTCCCGTCCAATACCAAGTTGATCACGCCACCGCCTTAGGCTGGAACGACCAGATCCGCGATAATCTTAGCCGAATTCTCGACGGCCATGCCCGCAGTCTCAATCGCGCAGCCCAACTCGGAGTGCGCATTGTCGCCGGCAGCGACTCGGGCTCGCACGGGGTGCCCCATGGGTGGGGTTTAATCCAAGAGCTCGAGCTCATGCAACGCGCCGGACTCACCGCGGCCCAAGTCATCCATAGTGCGACCGGAGCCAGCGCGGCCCGACTAGGCTATGCTGAAAAATTTGGCACGCTCACGCCCGGAGCCAAAGCTCGCTTTTTATTGACCGCGCACGATGTCCTCACCGACGTGCAAAATTTCCGCCAGCCCAAGGCAGTAGTTTTTGACGGCAGCGTTCACCTTCACGGCGATAATCCCGCTCAGCCCGGCCTTTAATCGGGTCGCGCTCGTCATGGCTGTAACTGTCTCTATTAACACGCAAACGACGTCGGCCGTAGCGGGCACGTCACTTTTTGCTATAGGGGAAAGCCTCGGCATTCAGGTGCCTTCTTCTTGCCGCCAACAAGGCAAGTGTCGCGAGTGCTTGATGGAAATTATTGAGGGCGGCTCCGGCCTGACGGCGCCGGCGGAAGCCGAACAACATTTGCGAGGTGCCTTTCGCCTCTCGTGTTGCGCTCGCCTCCTCGACGTCGCCGGCCCCGTGCGCGCCCAGACCATGCGGCGCGCGACCATGCGAGTCGAAGCGAGCGCCATGAACTTACCCGCCGCGGCGCAATTGCCTGAGCCCGATCCCGCGGTGACGCGCGTCGGCGACCGCGTGCTCCTCGACGGACAGGAGATCGCCCGCTCGACCGGGCCGCTCCTCGGGCTAGCGCTGGATTTAGGCACGACCACGATCGTGCTCCGCGCGGTAGATTTAGAGTCAGGCAAAATAGTGGCCCAGGCTTCCTTCGAGAATCCGCAACGTTTTGGCGGCACCGATGTGATGGCGCGCATCCAGTACGATACGGATTATCCCGGGCATCTGTTGCAGCGCACCTTGCTCGGCTATCTCACGCGCACGATCGAACAACTGCCGATCGATCCGCTGTGCATTTATGAAATTGTCGTCGCGGGCAATTCGACCATGCGCGATCTTTTCCTCGGACTGGATGTCCGGAGCATCGGCCAAAAACCTTACTGGTCGCAAACCGAGTATGCTTATCGCACCGGCCAAACCACGACGACGGCGGTGAGTCGCGCCGCGCGCGAATTGCGTTTGCCTTGCCACCCCCAAGCCCGGCTTTACGCCCTCCCCATCGTCGGCGGCCACGTTGGCGGTGATGCCGCCGCTTGCCTCCTCGCCGTGGCCCCTCACCACAGCGATGAACTGGTGGCCATCATGGATCTTGGCACCAACACAGAATTATTTATCGGCAACCGCCAAAAATTACTGGCGGCGTCTTGCCCCGCCGGGCCCGCCTTTGAAGGCCGTGCGATCAGCTGTGGCATGCCCGGTCTCGATGGCGCTATCGAAAATATTTCCCTCCCCGCGGAATCTGCGGCTCCGGTTATTCAAGTCATCGGTGGCGGTCTTCCGGAGGGGATCTGTGGCTCAGGGCTCATTGATTTGCTCAGCGAACTGCGCCGCACCGATCGCTTAAACGAATACGGTCGCTTTGAAGATGGCACGGCCGAGTTTGCGGTGACCACGCAGCCCGCGATTAGTTTTCGCGAGAGCGATATCAATGAACTCGCCCAAGCCAAGGGGGCGAATGTGGCAGGCCTGCTCACCGTCGCTAAAGCCTACGGCACCACGCTGGCTCAACTCGATCGCTTCTACCTGGCCGGCGGTTTTGGTCGGCACCTTGACCTCACGGCGGCACGCCGGATTGGACTGATCCCTGATTTACCCGATGAGAAAATTGTCCAGATCGGCAATGCCGCCATCGCCGGAGCGTGTGTTGCACTGCTATCAGTTACGCGCCGCCGCGAATTGGAGGCCCTCGTCAAAACTATCCGCCATGTAGAACTCGAGACTGATCCCGAATTTTTTGATCACTTTGTCCAAGGCTGCCAATTTAATCCCCTCCGCTTGCAGTCGGAGGCAACGTCATGAGCATTCTCTGGCAGAAAAAAAATCAGCATCCGGTGGTGAGTGATCGCGACTTCAAGCGGTTCCTGCGGTTTCCACCGGCGCGGGCTTTTCCACCGGCGCTCGCCGAAAATGCGGCTTGGGCGCGCGACTGGTTTGCCGCCCACGCCCAGCCGTGGTTTTGTGCCATCCGCGCTGATGCGACCGTACAAACGCTGGCCGCGAATCGCTTTCCTACCGCGGAAGCTCTCGCCGTGGTCGCGTGCAGCGCGGGTCCCGAGCCCGAAGCAGAAGCCGCAGCCCGCTGGGCCGCGGAAGAACCCGATCGTTATTTTTTCATGGAATGCTTGGCTGCCGCCACGGTCGAAGCGCTGCTGGCCGAAGCGCGCCGCCGCTTAGGCGCAGAAAAACATCTCTGCCCCGGCTATCCAGGCTGGCCGATTGTCGAAAATGCCAACCTGCTCGGCGCTTTAAATAACGCCGGCGCCATGCTGGGCCCCATCACGATGCTCTCCTCAGGGATGCTCACGCCCAAGAAATCCCAGCTCGCGGTTTGCCCTCTCCGCACGGTTCCCCC
>CAIVJE010000085.1 GCA_903906135.1 uncultured Verrucomicrobiota bacterium
ATGGAGCGAATGGTTCGCCGCAGACTTAAAAAAGATCGCCGTTGAGAGGCTAAGCAAAGCCGGTTACGATGAATCCGAACCGAAATACCTTTGGAACCGGAAATCCAGATACGCTCTCAACCGAAAAAGTTTCGATAATGGCGACCCCCGTTTCGTCTGATATAGCATGCCAACGGCTGACGTGATGAATGCCCTATTTTTTATCGGCGGCGGCATCATCCGCTCCGCGCGGACTGCGGTTGGGAGCGGATGGCTTATTGGGCGGTGGCCTTAGGCTGGTAGCGCGCGACGCGAACCCGCGCGGTCACGGCGTGCGCGGCCATGCGCTCGACGTCGCACTGGCGAGCCGTGATCTCGCCGATTTGGAGACTGGCTGCCGGGGTCATGCGTTGATACGTGACGGTCTTCAGGAACTTGCCGACCCAGACGCCGCCGGTGTAGCGGGCGGAGCGGCTCGTGGGTAGAATATGGTTCGTGCCGATACTCTTGTCGCCGTAGGCCACGGTCGTTTCCTCACCGACGAACAACGAGCCGTAGTTTTTGAGCCGGTCGAAATAAAAGGCTGGATCAGCCACATGCAGCTCGAGGTGCTCTGGCGCGTAATCGTCGCTCAGTGCGACCGCTTCCTCCGGCGATTCGGCGACGTAGACTTTGCTATGCGACGCCCACGATTGCCCGGCGATTTCCCGGGTTGGCAGCAACGGCAATTGGCGCTTCACCTCAGCGAGCACCTCATGGGCAAATTTCTCGCTCAAGCAAACGCAGAGCTGACCGCTTGCGGGATCGTGCTCTGCCTGGCCCAGCAAGTCGCAGGCGACGAGTGACGGATCGGCGGAATCATCGGCGATGATCGCGATCTCGGTCGGGCCGGCCAGCAGATCGATGCCGCACTGGCCGAAGAGCTGGCGCTTGGCCTCCGCGACGAATTTGTTGCCCGCCCCACAAAGAATGTCGACCGGCGCAACCTCGCCCATGCCAAAGGCCATGAGCGCCATCGCCGGTACCCCGCCTAAAACGAAGATGCGGTCCGCGCCCGCCTGCTTCATGGCATTGATCGTGGCCGGGAAGTAGCCTGAACCCTTCACGGGAGGCGTGCAGCCCACGACTGTCTGCACCCCGGCCACTTTTGCCGGGATGATACTCATTTGTGCCGAGCCAAACATGGGATAACGTCCGCCCGGCACATAGCTGCCCACCGCGGAAATCGGAATGTGCTTGTGGCCGAGCCAGACGCCTTGGGGACCCTCAATCTCCATCGGACGAAACATCTTGAGCTGCTCCTGTGCGAACCGCCGCACGTTGCCCTGGCAGAATTCCGTGTCCTGCCGCAGTTGGGGCGGACACTGTGCAATCGCCTCTGCGATCTGCGACGCGGACAGTTCGAAGTTTTTCGGAGACCAGTCGTCAAACTGGCTGCTCAACGCGCGCACGGCGTCCATTCCGTCGCGACGCAGGCGCGTCAGCAGTTCGGAAACGTACTGCGCGGTTTCGGGATCGTTTTCAAACAGGCGATGGCCGCCTTCCTTGATGACTTTCATGGGTAAATCTTCGGGGGTTATCGGTGGAATCTGTTTAGCCGCAATGGCGATTGCTGATAGGAAACTCGCTTGGCCTGGGGGATGTGTTTAGCCTCGGGGTCGGGCGATTCATGCCAAATCAGGGATTCCAAGTGCTGCCGCCGATGTAGTATTTCCCAAAAAGATTGTAGTAATACACCGAGAGGATGCTGCCATCGGGATTCTGCATCGACTCGGGATAACCGATGTCCCAGTTCGGGAAATCATTCCGGATTTGGAATTCAGTCTTGGGATCCCAGGTCTCGCCGTTGTCGCTGCTGAAGGCAGCGCGAATACCGCCCGGCTTGGTATGGACGCTGGGGCGAATACCGTAAGTTGCCATCAACCGGCCATCGGTCAGCTCGATCAGGTCGACGGGGTGACCGATCAGCGCGGTCTTTTTGACCGGCGACCAGGTTTTGCCGTCGTCATCCGAATGCGTCATCCAAATCGCTTGATCGGTGCCGTGATTGCGCAAGCCCGCCACAATGCGGCCGGTCTTGGTACGCACGATGCCCGGTTCCATGAAGCCGCCGAGTTTGCCGCTCGGGTCCGGAGCCATGTAGGCGAGATGCTGCCAGGTTTTACCTTGGTCGGTGGAGCGAATCATGACGGCCGACCGGTTGCCCATATCGCCATGAGGGCTGTAGCCGATGATGCCCATCAGGACGGAGCCGTCCGGCATTTCGATCGGCGCGTCCGTCGGACCCTCGAGACTTCTGTAAGGCATGTCTTTGGTTTCGATCTGATTCGGCTCGGACCAGGTGTAGCCGTTGTCTTTTGACGTGAGCATGTAAGCGCCGAGATGGCGTTTGCCGGATTCAGCTAGTTTTTGCTCACGTTCAGGGCCGGGCATGTAAGTGCCGTCTGGATTGTAGAGGCCGTTGTAAAAGACGCCGACGATGATCGTGCCGTCCTTCAACTGGATGCCGCAGCCTTCGCGTTCGTCCACGTGGGGGATGGAGGCGATCACCTTGCGATCGCCCCAGGTCTTGCCGCCATCCTTGGAACGCAGCATGACCACGTCGCCGTCATCGGAGATGTGTTCGGTGCCCTCGCGCCACATGAGGAGGATATCGCCATTCTGGAGTTTGATCAGGTCGGCGGGATGCACGTGGCGGAAACCATTGTTGTAAATGACCTCGTGCTTCAGGCCGCGCTGCTCGAACAGCTCTGGGTAGAGCTTGGTCGCCAGCATCTGCGTCAGTCCGTTGGCTACCGCCATATCCTCGCGCAGCGTTTCGATCTCGCCCTCGAGATTGGCCATCGAGCTTTTCAGCACGTCGCGGTATTCCTTCACCGCAAACCAGCCGTGGCTCCAGCCCGCAAAGGGCAGCAGCTCGACCTTGAGGACGGTCGATTGTCCGGCTTCCACCACCGACGCCGGCACGGTAAGCTGATAAATGCCGCTGTCGCCATTGAGCTCAAACTGACGGTGCGTGCCCGTGTAAGGGTACTCCACTCGCTTCGAGAGATACTTCAGTTCGAATCCGCCTTCTTTCCAGGTGAAGTCGCGCGTGGCGCCGAGGGTAAAGGTCACGGCATACTGGCCGTTGACCGTCAGCTTCGCCTGCGGTCCACGGGAAAATTCCGACGGTAGAACCGAGCTGGCGCCAATAAAGGCAAACGTCGTCGCCTGCTTGGCCGGCACCAGGGCCGTTTTCCAGGAAAGCACATTGCTCTTCATCTGCTCTTCCGACCACCAAGCGGCGGTTAAATAACCACGGGTCGTGCCGCGAAAATCGCGGCCACTCGTGATTCGCCCTTTGTGATTATAATCAGCCTGCTCAAAGCCTTCGACCCACTGCGGGCTCTGTCCAAAGGCAGTTACGGCGAAGGCCAGACACGGTATAAGATGTATGAAACGCATATTTTTTAGGGGGGAAGCAAAACTTGAGTATCTTACTGCTAGGAAAATGGCTTGGCCTGGGGAAGGGGTTTAGTGCTCGAGCCCAGCCCGCAGTCGCTTGACTTGGTCCGGATGAGCGGCGGCCGTCGCCGGGTGTACCGGAGCTTTCATGATAACACGCTCATCACATGCCCTGCCTGCTGGATGGCGTTACAGGCATCAGCGAGACGAGCGTTGGGCACGAGGAGGTAGTCGGTGTTGTAGGTCTCCAAGGTGAAAATAGGCACGCCGGCCTGTGCCAGTGGGGTCGCCACTTGCGCCATGATGCCTGGCAATGACAAATCAAATGACCCGACAAATTGCAGACAACGCCAGCCGTCATTAATCACAGCTCCTGCTGGCGCATGGGATGCTTCACATACTCCTGATAATTCGTCGGCGGTGCGAATCACGACCGTCAAGGCACTCGCGTCGATGGGAGGAGTAGGAGCATTACTGGGTAATTGCCAAATCACATAGGCTGCGGGGAGCAATTTTAAGGTTAACATATAAATCTCCCTTGGTGTGGTAATAAAAAAACAGTCGTGGTTATAGAAATCACAACGAATTCTACGAAAGCTATAGATGGATATTTTGCGTTTAGACGACAAAATTGAATCCACCCCGAGTACCAGTTGAGTGCAGGCGCGACTCGCTTCGGTCTGGAGCGGTTAGCGAGAACGAGGGGCGGGCGGGGGAAGCCGACAGTTGGGCGATAGCGGGGTTCGGGAATTATTTCGAACGGGGTATGGACAATCACGTCGCGCGCGTTGCGGCGAGGCACCTTGTTCAAGGTTCACCGCCGAGTCGCATGGCCTGTTTCTGTAGGCCGGCAAAGATCTGGTCGCTCACCCGTGCGGGGAACCCCGGCGGCAGTTGGCGGCTGACTTGAGCAATCACCTCGGGAGTTTGGCGGAGCACTTCGGCAATGAGGCGGCTGGCTTCTCCCAGACCGGCCACGCGGGTCACCGCGTCCCAGTGCCGTGGGAGAATGTCCTTCAACTTCCAGTGGGCATTGCGGCTACGGACCGCCATCGCGAGCTTCGCTTTCTGCCAAGTGAGCTGGCGGGGACCGGGGCCGATGATCGGCCACGCGGAGAGCACATCGTAGAAAGGAGTGAGTCGGTAGGTGCCGCCCCGTTCGTGAAAGAGGGAAAAATTCTTGGCGTGCCCATCTGTGGCGGCCAGCAGCCAGAACACGAGCTGGGCCTTGACGAAGGCCCGCTTGTCTTGCTCGGCGCGCTCACTCGTGGCGAGCACGCGCAGGATGGCGGTCATGCCGGGGCCGCCGTCGGCTTCGTATTTGAGCCGGGCTGGTTGGCCAAGGGCTTGGCAAAAATCCTCTTGAGGCAGTCGGGCAATCCATTGTTTGCCTTGCCACGCTCGGTCGAAGCGCTGCACGGCGAGGACCTTGCGGTTTCCGAATCGGGCGATTTCGCAGTGGGCGGTCTCCAGGCCGAAGGCCTGCAATAGGCGGGAGCACAGCCATTCGTTCTCTACGGAGTCCTGCATATCCGCCTGCAGGTTCCCGACCAGCCCGAGCGGCAGCTTCAGGATGTGCGTGGTCGGCGTGGTCCCTTTGGGCCGCCACCAGCGATTCCGATGAAAGAGCAGGGCCGTCTTTTCTTGGGCTCCGGCCATAGAAATTCGAAGCTCGTCCTGATGGGCTTGGCCCAGAACCCGACCACCGGAGAGTGCGGTGTTGATCGCCTGTTCAACCCCGGCTTCATCCAATGGCTCGGCCTCGACCCGGTTAAAGCCTTGGGGCGTTTCATCCTCGGGCAACAACTGGATCGCCCCGACGCAATCCCGGCCGATGGCGGTGAGCAGTTCGAAGGCCTCGGTAGAATCCGTGGCAAACCGGGATTGGAGCCGGGCGCGGATGCCATTGCTGTCCGGCAGGAGATTATCGAAAAAATAGGTAACTGTTTCTCCACGGTGGGGAGCGTTACTCGGAGTGAACGGCAGGGAAAGTGACAGCACCCGTGCGGCGGGGGAAGCCACCCAGTCGGCGTCATACTGGAAGGACGGGGAGCCGGCGCGGGGCTGCGCCCACACGCCGACGCGTTCGCCGTTCATCCAGACAACCAGATGGGTGGATTTGGACATGGACGGAGAATCACCAGCCCACCGAGGTGGGTTTCGGCTTCTTGCGGGCTACCTGGTCGGCGTCCTCGATGACAACCCGGCCGCCCAGTAGAGCCACGAGTTTCGTAATCTGGTCGAAGCTCGTGCGGTCAGGTGCCGACTCGATGCGAGCCACCCGCTTCTGGCTGACTCCCAGTAGCAGGCCGACTTGGACTTGGCTCAGGCCCCGGGCCTGGCGAAGGGCACGCAGAACCGCACGGGCTTGCGCGGAGGTATTGATCGGGTAGGACATATCGAGAAGTTACTACTCCTAGGGAGTAATGTCAAGTTACTATCTTAGAGGAGTAATATCGCTTTACGCCCCTTGGGTAGTGGCACGTCAAGCCGGGCGGCGCGCATTGCTGGCGAGATGAGTTCAAGGGCGACTCGCTGCAGTCTGGAGCGAGCGGCGGCATGCGTGCGATCGTTAGATGATTTCTCCTCTCAGGCGATGCTTATCCACTGACTCGGGCCATGAAGGGTTCTTAGAAATGATTCTCGGAAAATACTGCGCTCCTCTAACTAGCAACCGCGGTTGCGGGGTGACTGATTAACTTTAAGATGTTCGGCGTACTTCATAAAGTAATTGCCACTCTCTGGGAATGGCGTGATTCATGAGGTATGAAATTGAAAATCCGCCCCGTTTTTCTCCTGATTATTACGCTCCTCGCTGCCTTCTCTTCAGCCACGCTCTCGTTAGCGGTCGAATTTAAGGGAGAGGCTAAGGTGCTCGCGCAGCTCGATGACGAATGGTCTGCATCCTCTGTCCAACGCGACCTCGATCGCCTGATATCATTTTACACTACTGATGGGGTGGCTTTTCCTCCTGGTGCTAGCGTTGCCCATGGCACGGCCGCGCTCCGCAAGGTTTGGGAAGGGATTAAAGATCCTAACTACTCGATCTCTTGGCGCGCGACTAACGCTGAGATCGCGGCAGGCGGCGATATCGGATTTACTTCCGGTACTTTTGACGAATCCAATAAGGGCGCTGACGGTAAGGTGACCCATGCTGCGGGAAAATTTCTCTGTGTCTGGAAAAAGCAGACCAACGGCGAATGGAAAGCCATTCGCGATATGTGGAACTACGACGCGAATTAACGCGCTCGGAAAGAATTTCTGTCCATTGCCTTGCCTGAGCCGATTGTCCGGCTCAGGTGTCGGATCGAGCTCGCTGGATACTTGAAGGCTTTTTGACCTGCCTTTGCGAAGGCCGCTCGTCGCTGAAAAAAAGACTAGTGTGAAATGAAGCGATTTCTCTGAAAATTGCTGTCGGCCGATGCAGATGATGGAATCGTTGCGGCTCTCGATTGACTGAATTCAATCCGTGGCAGCTTTTATATATTTTACCTGCTCGGCTGTTTTTATTGCTCAATAATGCTGCATCTCATCATGAGCTAGTTTTACGATGTCAGCTTATCGTTCGGTTTGTCTTAATAGCGGCCGGCGATTCTAAACTGCAAAGTCAGCTGACCTCATCACACTTTTTATGAAGCCTTCATCCCTCAAAACAAAAATCACTGCTGGGGAAACAGTATTTTGCGCCAGGGTAAATTGAGCTTCGGCCCATGAGCGCTTAGGAATTTAATTTTAATGACCGCATTAAATATCACGACGGAGCACCGCCTGGAGTGTCAGATTTTCGTGGCGGGGGGCGGATTGGCGGGCATTTGCTGCGCGCTGTCTGCCGCGCGACTTGGGGTGAAGGTTATTCTTTGTCAGGATCGTTCTGTCCTCGGCGGCAACGCCTCCAGCGAAGTCCGGATGCACATCGTGGGGGCGACTGGGTTGGCGGCGGGAGTCGCTCTTGAAACGGAATTGCGCGAAGGTGGGCTCATCGAAGAAATTCGGTTAGATCTTGCCGTGCAAAATCCGCAACGGTCCCCGGCGATGATGGATTTGATTCTTTTTGATAAGTGTCGTCGCGAACCGAATCTCACCTTGATGCTCAACACGGTGGTTGACGGAGTGGAGCTTGCGGAAGGCTTGATCCGTCAAGTCACCGCCACCCGTGCGTCGACGGAGGATCGTTTTCGTATCGCCGCCACTATTTTTGTCGATTGCACCGGAGACGGGCGGCTCGGGGTTGAGGCTGGGGCGCCATTTCGACATGGCCGTGAGGGCCAGAGTGAGTTTGCCGAGACCTTGGCTCCGCTTACCGCCGACCGCCGCACGCTCGGCTCAACCATTCTCTATCAGGC
>CAIVJE010000086.1 GCA_903906135.1 uncultured Verrucomicrobiota bacterium
CATCAACGGACCTTGGCGGGGCGGCAAGCATAGCGAGTGGGAGGGTGGTTTTCGGGAGCCCTTTATCGTGCGTTGGCCGGGTCACGTACCCGCGGGCACGGTGAGCGATCAAGTGATTTGTCTGACCGATTTGCTCGCGACTTTCGCCCACGTGTTGCACGTGCCTTTGCGGTCGGGTCAGGCCGAAGATAGTTTTAACGTGCTGCGCGCTTTTACCGAAGGGCAGCCCGGGGCGCCGGTGCGCGGGCCGGTTATCCTCCAATCAGCTGATGGCACTTACGATCTCCGTATGGGTGATTGGAAGCTGGTTGAGCGGGTGAATGCACCCGCTTTTTCTACCGATCGTAATAAACGCACCATTGCCGCCGCGCAAAAAAAGCAAACTGCCGCTTTTTCGCGCGATGAATTATATAATCTCAAAGCGGATCCGTTCGAAACGCATGATGAATGGTTGACTCATCAGGACCGAGCCGCGGCGATGAAGAAAATTTTAGAGGACTCACGCGGCCGTGGCTTCACGCGACCACCCACTGAGGCTAGCGCGGTGGCTAGTTTGGCCGTCACGCAGCCCTAATCCATTATTTTATGAAAATATCCGCCGTATCGACGGGTCTGCTGGCTCTGGTTTTAATGACGAGTCTGCTGCCTGCTCCCTCTGTGGCGGCGGCGCGCCCACCCAATATTCTAATCATCGTCGGCGATGATATGGGGTATGGCGAATTAGGTTGTCAGGGGTTTACCCAGCAAATCCCCACGCCGAACATCGACAAGATTGCTGCGCAGGGCATTCGGTTTACCAGTGGTTATGTGACGGGGCCGTATTGTAGCCCGACGCGCGCTGGTTTGATGACTGGCCGTTATCAGCAGCGTTTTGGTCATGAGCTTAACCCAGGGCCAGCGCACTTGACGCCGCCCACCGTCGGTTTGCCGATCACCGAGGAAACCATGGGTGACCGCTTTAAGGCGGCGGGCTATGCCACGGGCTGGTTTGGCAAATCACACTTGGGTTACGCGCCTCAATTTCATCCTTTGCGGCGCGGTTTTGATGAGTACTTCGGCTTTTTAGGCGGCATGCATGATTATTTGGATGCGGCGAGTGACCTCGCGAATCCGATTCAGCGGGGCACCACGCCGATCGCTAATATCGACTACACGACCGATGCCTTTGGTCGGGAGGCCGCGAGCTTTATCGAACGGCACCGCGAGCAACCGTGGCTCTGTTACTTGGCGTTCAACGCCGTGCATGCGCCGTTGCAAGCCACCGCCAAATATCTCGAGCGCTTTCAGCATATCGCGGATCCTAAGCGCCGGACTTATGCCGCGATGCAATCGGCGATGGATGATGCGGTGGGAGTAGTGCTCGCAAAAATCCGGGAGCGCGGACTCGAGGAAGATACGCTGATTGTTTTTTTCAGCGACAACGGTGGACCGACGGGGGGGAACACATCGAGCAACGGGCCGCTGCGTGGTTTTAAATCTCAAACCTGGGAAGGCGGGATTCGCATTGCCTATATGATGCAATGGAAGGGGCATCTTCCAGCAGGCCAAGTCGATGACCGGCCAGTGGTGCAGCTTGATATTTTGCCGACGGCTCTGGCGGCGGCGGGCGTGGCGCTTAAGCCCGAGTGGAAATTTGATGGCGTCAATTTGCTGCCTTATCTGACGGGTCAAAATAAGCAGGCGCCCCATGACGTGCTCTATTGGCGGTTTGGGCCTCAGTTAGCTTTACGGCAGGGGGATTGGAAACTCGTCAAGGCCCGCAGCGCTGGCAGCGGCGATTACGCCCGTACCGGCAAAGCGACCGTCGATGGGGCCCAACTTTATAATTTGCGCGAGGATCTGGGCGAAAAAAATAATCTCGCAGCGAGTCATCCTCAGAAATTGCAAGAACTCGTACTGGCCTGGGAAAAATTAAATGCAGAAATGATTGATCCTCTCTGGCGCGATGGTTCGGCTGAACGGGGTACCGCTGGTAAAGGCGCGGCCAAACCGCTGACTGAGTAATAGCCCGCACCCACGATTGAAATTTAATCGGCGGGCCTGGTCCCCTTAATGCTTCTCCTCAAAATTATATGAAATTCCCTCTTCTCCCGATTGCCGTCATCGTACTCCTGAGCGGTCTTGGGGTTAGCAGGCTGCGGGCCGCGCCCCGCGTGGATTATTTTTCCGACAATGGTTACGGCAATCCCGTAAGCACGCTGCAGCATCCGGCGGCCGAGCATTTCGACGGCGTGACGTATGTCGCTTATTCTGGCCCGCACGAAGATCCTTATGTCGCCGCCTATGTGCACGCGACGGGGCAATGGCTCGGCCCGGTTCAGGCCGGCGTTAATCCCATGGGGAAGTCACCGGATCAGGTCGACCCGGGCGAGCTCGATAATCATGGTCGGCCGGCGCTGATCATGGATCGCCAGGGGTATATTCATTTAATTTTTGGCGGACATGGTGGCGAGGCGAGCTTCGGGGAAAATAAATTCGGGACGGCCGGTAAGGGCCGACAAATTCATGTCGTTTCCCAAAAACCCGGCGACATCTCGGCGTGGCAGACCCTCGAAAATATCTCGCCGTTCGGTACGTACAGCCAATGGGTGAAGTTGGCCAACGGGGATCTTTACCTCTTTTACCGCCATGGGTCCCATCGCAGCGATTGGGTTTATCAGAAATCGGTGGATGCTGGGCGGACTTTTGCGCCGGAGATATCGGTCATTAAACACCAGCGAAGTGCGGATAAAACCTTCGTGCACGATTCGTGGTATGCCTGGTTTGATAATGGCCGCGGCGATACCATTACGGCTTCGTATGTTTATCATCCCTGCGCCAGCCCCGGCCACACGGCGCAACGGATCAACACGTACTACATGGTCATGAATTGCCGCGACGGTGCGTGGACCAATGTACAGGGCGAACCATTGGCCTTACCGGTCACTAAAGAGGCGGCTGATCAGCACACGCTCATTCAAGCTACCGGGCAGGAAAAATCTAACCACGGTTCTTGTCATGTGGATGCGGAAGGTCGGCCGCACATCTTCTTCCGCTTTCCTGGCCAGGTGCGTTATTATCGCTGGGATGGGAAAGCTTGGTCGGCGGCGGTGGCGGTAGCGGCCAATTATGGGAAAGGCGTAGATGGCGATTTCCAGATCGAGACGCCGCTGAGTGTCACGGCGCTCTTAACTCAAAATAATGCCGGTAACGGGGAAGTTAATCGATGGCAGACGCTTGACGGGGGCATTTCCTGGACCAAAGACGCTACTTTATTTTCGGCCTCTGGGCTGAGTTTTCAGGCCACAGCATTGGTGCGCAACGCTCATCCTGATGCCCGCATGCTCGTGAGTTCGAGCAGCGCGCAACCAGCCCATCTCTATCACCCCATGTACTTGGTGGGGGATCACGGCGCTCTTGGTCGACCGGCCGCGGAGGCGATTCATTTAGGCGACCGCCTGCAGACCATCAAAGCCATGCCCAAGAGTCGCGCCAAGGCTGAAGCTAAGGCGCGCAAAAAAGCTGGGCATGATGATGACGAACCGTGATCGCCTCTCCTTGCACCTCGCTACAGACTTTAGCCTTGGCCGATCGGCTTCTCGGCGGATCTTCCGACCAACTCATGCACAGAATAATTATCAGCCAGCTCCTTCCTCCTATGACTGCACTCCGCTCCATTCTCGTTAGTACACTCCTGTTCACTGCTCTTAGCCTCCGTGCGGTGGATACCGCGAGTTTTCGCGCCCAACTCCAGGGTGATCTGCGTCGTAATCTTGAGCGTCACCATGCAGTCGCGGCGGAGGAGCGGGCCCAGAATGCGCAACCGACGGATTTTTATTATCCTTACATGCTGTCTGGTCTCATTAATCTGCATGCCCAAACCAAGGAGGCGGTGCTGCTCACCTGGGCCAAGGAAGATTTGCTGTGGATTGCTCGTTGCTCGATCGATGCCCACGGGAAAATCTCTCCTTTTTTTGGGGCCTCTTTTCGATTTCTTCCGTCGTATTGTGATGCCTATCGCTATCTGCAGGCGCAGGGTGTTCTGACTCCAGGGGAAGTCGCGGAAGTGGCCGCGCAGATTACCGCCTGTGCGGATATCCGTCTCGATCGCGCCGATTTTGGGGCGCAAAATCGGGGACTGATTTACGGTGCAGAATTATTGTTTTGCGCTCAGGCCGTGCCCGCTGCCCCGCAGGTCGACCGCTGGCAACGGCAGGGCGAAGCGCTGGTCTACGACAGTCTGCAGGGTTGGTCCGTGGAAGATGCGTCAATTTATGAGCCTTTTTGGTTTAACTATCTTCTCACGCTAACCGAGATGCGCGGCGAGCTGGCGGAGCGCATGAAATTAATCACCACGCGGTATTATTTTGATCACGCCAAAGCGTTGCTCATGCCCAACGGGCTCATGCCCGATTGGGGTGATGGGGACTGGACGCATAGCTGGGCATGGAACGTCGCCAACCTCGTGCTCGCTGGTAGTCACTATCGCGATGGTACTTATTTGGAAGCGGCGCGTCAGCTCTACGAGGCCAACCATGCTTATTATCAGGAGTTGCCGGGCGAGGCGATCGGAGGACTGGGTCTCGCGGTCCGGTGGCTCGATGCGGCGGTGCCACTCGCTCCGCTGAACCAGGATAAATCGGCGGAAGTGGTGGATGATTTGCTTTCCAAAAAAATCGTCTTCCGGGGAGCCGCCGGTACTTATGCGCTTTTCAATTACCGCGATGAGGGCCCGTATGGCCGCTTCACCCGTGATTACCAGCGCGCGCAACTCGATGCGC
>CAIVJE010000087.1 GCA_903906135.1 uncultured Verrucomicrobiota bacterium
AGACCACGAAAAGTCGCCGTGTCATCGACAAGGATAAACCGCAGCGCAGCAGCGGAAAAGGGCGGGGTAGTCATGACTACGATGAGCAGAGGGATGTCCGTTCACACTGCAAGACCGCGCTGACCTCGGCCTATGGGTTGGCGCCGTGCTTTTACCCGCAGGCATTTCACCTCTCTGGGGCGGGTTAAATATTGCTCAGGTGGCCTTACGTAGAACTACGCCATGTCCACGGCGAAGCGACCCTCTAGGCAGGAGGGGGCTTAGCGATTAAGGTATGGATATCTGCACGTTAACCCCGCGCAGCTATTTTAGCTGGTCGGCTCGCTGAATAAGCCGATTACCCTTTTCCCCTTATCCATCTCGCATGCGATTTTTTCGCTTAATTTATATCGTACTGGGCTTCACTGGTCTGAGCCTGACAACGCGTGGGTCTGAGCCGGCGACGCGGGGGAGTTTCATCTTTACCAGCGGCGGTCATAAATTGACGGTGTGGCATTATCGTCCTGCGGGAGTGTCGGCGGATGCCCCGGTGCTGTTTGTGATTCATGGCGTGGGACGTAATGCGGAGGAATATTTAAACGATTGGGTGGCACTGGCTGAGCAGAAAAAAATCCTGTTGGTGGTTCCAGAGTTCTCCAAAGCTGAATTTCCCGGCGAAGAGGCTTTTAATTCCGGTAATTTATTTGATGCGGCCGGTCAGCCGCTACCACCGGCGCAATGGTCCTATAGCATGATCGAGCCGATCTTCGACGCCGTTCGGGAGCGCTTGGGCAGTCAGCGCAATGATTACATGATTTATGGCCATTCGGCCGGGGCGCAATTTGTCCAACGGTTTTTATATTTTATACCAGCAGCGCGGGTTACTCGTCTTATCGCCGCCAATGCGGGTTGGTATATGCTGCCTGAATTAACCACCGTTTTTCCGTACGGACTTAAAGGTACCATTTTAAACGAGGCGGCGCTCCGGACCGCATTTGCGCGCCCCCTGGTGGTGCTGTTGGGCGAGGCCGATATTGATCCGCAGCACCATAGTCTGCGCCATACTCCAGAAGCTGATGCGCAAGGCCTCTATCGTTTTGCCCGCGGGCACTATTTCTTTGCTCACGCTAAGGCCGCGGCCGCTGCGCTGAACACGCCTTTTAATTGGACGTTAGCCACCGTGCCTAATGTCGAGCACTCGAACCAGGGAATGGCCCCAGCGGCGATGCAACACCTCTTGCCACTTTCCAGCCTTTACCTTAATCAACCCTGACACCTATGAACCTAACATCCTATTCACTGCGTCGCGCGAGCAACCTCGCCCTGCTGGCTTTTGCCACCAGCCTTTCTTTAGCCCAGGCTCAATTGAGCCCGACCGCGCCAGCGGCCCAGAGTTCCAAAGAAGAGACGGTGGTGCTCCAGACTTTCACCGTCACGGGTTCTAATATTAAGCGCCTCGACGCAGAAAAGACCCTGCCGGTTACCGTGCTCAATCGCGAGGCGATGGAAGTGCGTGATGCTTCGCAGGCTTCAGATCTGCTCGCCTCGCTGCCCCAAGTAACTGGTTTGCCTGGCAACGAAACGGCTACCCTGGGTGCCACCGCTCGCGGCGATAACGCCACGGTCTCGCTGCGCGGGATCCCTTCGAGCAATACGCTCGTCTTATTAAATGGCCGTCGCCTCGCTCCGCACCCGATCAGTCAATCCGAAGCGGGAGTCCCGACGCTGTCGACCAATGTCAATCAGCTGCCGAACCGTGGCCTTGATCATATCGATGTATTGCGCGATGGCGCTTCCTCGATTTATGGCACCGATGCAGTGGCCGGCGTAATTAATTATGTTACCCGTCATGATTATAACGGCACGGAGCTGCAATTGCGTTATGGGGAGACCAATTATCGCGATGGGGCAGAATTTCGCTCCACCCTCACGCATGGCTTTGATTTCTCTAATGGGAAGGGTCGCGGCATGATCGTGGCTGATTACTACACGCGCCAAGCGATGTTTGCGCGGGATCGGGAATTTTCAGCAGAGGCGGATAATAGCTACCGGGCGCCAGCCCCGTGGAACGTTTCCACTAACACCACGTTTAATCTACGCTCGGCCACCACTGAATACGGCAATTATTTACTCGGCACCGTCACGGCCACCAACGCCTTTGGGGCGGTCACGGGCTTCACCGGCGCGCGCCCAACCGGGGTGCCGTCTACCCTCGCTTCCTCAACGGGCCTATTTTTTCTCGCGCCCAATGGTACCGGGGGAGCCCAATTTCTAACCGCCACGCCTTCGCGTGCCGGCCTCACGCACGATTACTATTGGAATAATAATGCCTACCGCGTGATCCAGCCTCAGTCCAAGCGCTTCAATATTTTCGCCAGCGGCGAGTACGATCTTAATAGCCGCGTTACTTTTTTCTCTGATCTGAGTTTCTATCGCGCTGATTCGCTGACCTATCGTGAGCCGGATGGGATCACGCAGAGCACCGATGGGTTCGTCATCGTGCCTTCCACTAATCCGTGGAATCCCTTTGGTACGCGCTTTTGGTCCACGACGGGGGCGGCTAATACTGACGGTACGCCACGGCTCACCGGCACGCCGTCCGCCGTTTCTATTACGAATAAGCGGCTGACTGATTTGATGGATCGTACGGCGACAGTTACCAATACGGTTTATCGCGGAGTGGCTGGCTTGCGGGGTAAACTTTTCAACAACTGGACCTGGGAGAGCGCGGTACTCTATTCGCAAGCTCACGTCACCGATGAAGAGGAAGGCCCGAGCCGGAAGAGCCTGCTCATCGCCGCGATCAATCAGACCGATCCTTTAAAGGCTTTTAATCCTTTCACCCGGACCTTTGCCGTTCAGAACGGCGCCCTCGTTGTGACGGGTCCGTATGTTAATTCTTCGATGGTGCAGTCGGGCTTCCGCTCGAAATTTATTCGTGAGGGCATTACAAAATTGGCGAGCGGAGACGTCCGCGCGGCTGGCGATGTGCTGTCGATCTGGGGCGGCAATGCGATCGGCGCGGCGGTCGGGGGCGAGTGGCGCTACGAGGGTTATGACGATCTGCGTCCAGCTTACGCGGGCTTAAATCCGGCCGGTTCGGGCTTGGATGAAACTTCGAATGATTTTCTCGGGTTTTCCCCTAACTCCGACACGCATGGCACGCGTCATGTGGAAGCGGCTTACGTCGAGGCGAGCGTCCCGCTCGTCGGCAATAAATTCCGCTTGCCGCTCGTGCGCTCGCTGGAGCTATCGGCCTCGGCGCGTTTTGAGAGCTACTCTGATTTTGGTGACACCACGAAGCCCAAGCTCGGGGTTAACTGGCGGCCTTTCGCTTGGGCGATGGTGCGCAGTTCTTATAACGAGGGCTTTCATGCGCCTAACTTAGCGCAACTTTTCACCGGTACATTAATTCGCACGGTGACGGGCAGCACGGATACTTACCGCAGCGGGGTCACGGGTCTGACGACCGATGGTCCTTCCAATCGCCGTAGTATAGCGGCGGGCAATCCGAACCTTCAGCCCGAAGAGTCCAAGGGCAAGTCCGCCGGAATCGTGATCGAAGTGCCCCTGGTTAAAGGCCTCTCCTTCGGGGTTGATTACTGGGAGATTGCGCAAACCAATGTGATCGCTGCTTCCGGCTCGATTGCCGATGACAATTTAGCGCTCAACGTAGCCACGCAGGCGGCACTCGCCGCAGGCCAGTCGATCGGGTCCATTGATTTGGGCTCCGGCACCGCTAATTACAAAGGCGACGGCTCCGTCGTGCGCTTGGCGGTCACGCAGGCTGATCGTGATTTCTTCACGCTCTACAATTCCACTCGGACCGCTGGTAATCAAAAAGCAGTCGTTGGCGCGATCGATATCCTGCGCACGACTTACTTTAATAAATCATCAGAATTTGTGAACGGCCTCGATTTCGATTTGAACTATCGTTTTCCAGTCACCGCCATCGGCAATTTCACGTTTAACACGACTTGGACTAAGCTCATCGATTTCCACGCTTATAACGCCGCTGGAGCCGCGCGCACTAATTTGCTCTGGACCAATTCGGCGAGCGTCGGCGGCGCTACTCCGGTCTGGCGCGGCAGCGCTACCATCGGCTGGCGGCGCGATGCTTGGAGCGCGGGACTATCCGCTTATTACATCGGCGACTATAGCGATAGCGGCGCCACCACGACCCAGGCGATCTATGATACGCTCGGTGCGCCGAACTACATCGTGCCCGTGGTCACGAATAGCACCACCGTCTATCGTTACCGCGTGAGTGATTCGATTACCTACAACGCAAATATCTCCTATCGTTTGCGCACAAATAATAAGTGGACCAACGACATGACAATTCGCCTCGGGGTTATTAATCTGCGCAACACCAAGCCACCGCTCTCCAGTGATTCACGCGGCTATGATCCTGCGATCTATAATTTGATGGCCCGCGGTCAGTCTTGGTCGCTCCAATTGACCAAGAAGCTCTAATCCGGCAAATTTTGCTGGGCAGGGGATGTGATTAAATCACGCGGCGGGGGCGCTACGATTAAATGAGTAGCACCCCCTCTGACCCTGCCCGCGCTTTTGCTGAATGTAGGTCAATGGTGTTAAATTTAGTTCGTCCCCATTATGTCTGACGCTGCGCCGCTTCGCGTGCCTATCCCGGGTGAAACCAGCAGAAGCCAAAAGCAGTTGCTGGCCTGTACCCTCGTGGTGGTGGTGGCCAGTTTGCTGGCTTCACTGATTCAGAATTCCGGTGGGCGGGTGCAGGTCATGGATCTCAAGATCCCCACCCAGAACGGGCAGTGGCTGGTCGCTGATCTTTTCCGGCCCCGCTCAGCTACGAGTGAGCAACCGGCTCCGCTGGTTATTGTCGTGCCCGGGTTTCAGCGCTCCAAAGAATCGCTGGCTAATATTTCCCTCGAACTCGCGCGACGAGGTCTGGTGGTCATTGCGCTCGATCCGTACGCTCAAGGCGGCTCGAGTTCTTCCGCGACCGCTCAGTCCGCCACCACCGAAGGCTATGGGTTATTCGCGGTGGTGAACTATGCCGCCAACACGGAAAATCTTAACTACATTGACCAAGAAAAAATCGGCGCGACCGGTCATTCGGCGGGAGGTAATGCAGCGTTACAAGGGGCCAGTTATTTTGGCCAGGAGGCTTTGCGATTGGGTCGCCCGAGTAAATTGCATGCCGTGTACGTCTCGGGTTACGCGCTTTCGCTCACGGCAAAAATTCTCAAGAACGTCCGGTCCCACGTCGGTTTTAGTTACGCTTTTTTTGATGAAGGAGCCTACCGCAACGAATTACAGAATGGCGACATGCGCCACGCCCCGGAGGCGCTGCGGTTAATTAATTCAGCGCTTGGCTCGGGTGAAGACGCGCACACTGAGGTCGCGTTGAATCATTACTACGGGACGGCCGCGACGCGCAGTTTGCGCGTGGTGCATAATGAGCGGACGCTGCATCCCTTCCAGCCGTACAGTCGCGAAGCCACGGCGCACCAGCTCGATTATTTTACGCAAGTCTTTGGTCTCACCGGCGATCTCGCTAGCCACAATCAAGTGTGGATGTGGAAAGAATTACTGACCCTGGTGTCGCTGGTGGCTGCCTTTCTCGGCTTGGTTCCCCTAGCGCATTTACTGCTCACTCATCTGCCGTATTTTCAAAAAGTCATCCAACCACGGCCAGTGGACGCATCTGCCCCGCAGGGTTCGGGGCGGTATCTATTTTGGGGCCTGCTCATCCTAGGCGCAGGGGTGGCGTGCTTTTCCTATATTCCCCTAACCGAGTTGTCGCAAAAAATATTTGTGGCGGCCTCCGGTCGTGCTCAGACGTGGTTTTTTCCGCAACGGATGAACAACGGCGTCATGCTGTGGGCCCTGCTCAATGGGTTGGTGGGCTTCCTGCTTTTTTTCCTAGGCTCGTGGGGTTTTGGTAAAAAATTTCACGCCGGGGCGACCTTCGCGGACGTCAAGATTAGCGCGCGGGCCTTGGGGCGAACGGCGCTGTTGGCGTTGACCCTGTACGCCGCTTTTTTCCTGCAGCTCTTTGCGGTCTATTATTTCTTTCACGTTGATTATCGATTTATTTTTATCGGGGTGCGGGTTTTTCAACCAGCGGTTTTGCTTTTGCTGCTGATGTATGCGCCCGCTTTTTTTATTTTCTTTCTTTCGAATTCACTTCGGGTGAACCGCGCGTTGTGTTGGGCCGGTCAAGCCGAGTGGAGGAGTATGCTGGTGGCTGGGCTGGCTAATTCGCTGGGCCTCCTGCTGATCGTGTTGGTCCAATACCTGACCTTTGCGGTGCGCGGTACGGTGCACTGGACGGAAGGCTGGCTTTACATCAATCTCCTCTTTGCCGTCGTCCCGATCATGTTCGTGCTCCCTTATTTTAATCGCTATTTTTACCGTTTAACCGGGCAAATTTATTTGGGGCCGATGACAACCTGTCTCGTGTTTATCACGATCATGTTATCAAATACCGTAAGCTATACCCCACTATGAGCGCCTCTTTTTCGTTATCCGGCTGGCGGCGGTCCTTCACGGTCGCGGTGGCTTTTACCCTCTTAGGGGTTATTGCTTGGGCTAACGTACCGGTATCGGTCGAGGTCGTGAAGGCAGCGCATGGGATGGTGGTGGCCGGACATCCTCAGGCCGCGCAAGCGGGGGTTGATGTTTTGCAGGCCGGCGGCAACGCCATCGATGCCGCCGTAGCGGTGTCGCTCGCTCTCGGCGTGGCGGAACCTTACAGCTCTGGTCTGGGGGGTAAGCTCATGCTGCTTTATTATGAGGCCTCCTCGAGGCGGACTTACGCCTTGGATGCGATGGATGCGGCGGGCTCGCTCGACGTGACCGCTTATTTGCGCCGCCCCGAAGAAGATCATAGCTACGGTTATGGTTCGGTTTGCGTGCCGGGATTAGCGGCTGGTCTTTGGACGGCGCACCAAAAATGGGGCCGCCAGCCGTGGGCAGATAATATTGCTCCTGCACTCAAGTTGGCCCGCGCTGGGTTTGAGGTCTTACCTAAGACGCACATTTTCTTTGCCGAGCAGGAAAAAAAACTTCGGCGCGGTGATGCTGAAATCGCGCGGCTTTATTTACCCGACGGTAAGCTGCCGGTCGTCGGCACGCATTTAGCCAACGCGGACTTGGCGCGTACTTTAGAATTATTAGCGCAGCACGGTCGCGATGGATTCTATCGTGGGCCGGTGGCGGCTGCAATCGTAGCCGCCTCCGCGCAAGGTGGGGGCGCCCTGACCTTGGATGATCTCGCTCACTATGAAGCACGATTAGTCGAGCCCATCGGTTTAGATTTTCGGGGCTATCATTTGTTGGCCAGCCCGCCGCCGACAAATGGAGCGCCATTATTTTTAACGATCATGAAAGCGCTCGAGGACGAAACGTTTGGGGGCGGGTCGCTGCGCTCCGCCGCAAACCTCGACCGGATCGGCCGGGTCTGGCGCGAAGTGCAGCCGCTCGTGCAGCGGAGTATCGGGGATGCGCCTGTGGCTTATTTTAATTACGAAAAAATGATCGCCCCCGATTCGATCGCCGCGATCCGTCGGCGCGCGCGGGCTCCGACTGTGGCCGTTCCTGCCGTGGCCTGGCAGGATGACACTGGTGCCTCAGAAAGCGCGATGGCGGCGACCACTCATTTTCTCGTCGCTGATAGCGCTGGTAATATCGTGTGCGCCACGCAATCGCAAAGTTTGCACTTTGGCGCTGGGGTCGTGCCGCCTGGGACGGGCGTCGTGCTGAATGATTCGATGAGTAATTTTGCGTACACCGATCCGCGGAGTATTAATTATGTCGCGCCTGGTAAGCGTCCGCGCAGCACGATCGCGCCCACGATCGTCTTCCGCTCGGGGCGGCCGATTTTGGCGATTGGTATTCCGGGGGCGGCGCGTATCCCCACGGCGCTCTTGCAAGCCTTGCTCGATCGGTTGGCGTTCGACCGCCCATTGCGCGAGGCCATCGGTGACACCCGCGTCCACTTCGAGCTGAATTGGCGAAAAGATAATCAGGAGTCACTCCAAGCGGAAGCTTCCTTACCCGCCGCTGATATTACAGCTCTGAGCCGACTCGGCTGGAAAGTTGAATTGGCTGAGCCCGCCGGCGCCGGCCAAATTTTTGGCGGCATCAACGCCATCGAGGTCAACGCCGCCGGTGGTTACACCGGCTACGCTGATCCCCGCCGTACCAATGCGGCTCGCGGGTATTAATATAAGATAGTTTTTGGCTCGGTGGAATTCGACGTTGGGAGGGCCTGTTTAATATTATTTCAAGGCAGCTTCATGCTCGCTTCACACGAGTTGGTTATGATTAACCTGCACACATATTCTATGCGTATCGCTTCTACTCAAAATGCCTTAGTGAAATTATTTATTATCGGGGCCCTTTTGACCTTAAGTGTCTCAGCGGCGGTGAGTGTGGAGGAACGTTTGGCTCGCTTGGAGCAACGAGTTGAGTCGCTGGTTAAAGAAAACGGGGATTTGAAAAAACAATTGGGCTGGAAAGGTTCGGGGCCATCTTTGCTGCCTTCCGTTGATGGAAAAGAGAGCAAATTAAGCATTGGTGGTTTTTTACAGGGTCAGGCTGAATTTGGTCATGCCGCTGATCCTCGTTGGGCTGGGGTACGCGATCGGTTCTTTTTTTTCGCCGCGCCCGCCTGCATATGGCCGGCACTTTTGCGGAAGACTTTGATTTCAAGGCGGAGCTTGATTTGCAGGGCAACACCTTGGGCGCGGGGACTGGTCAGTTAGCGCGGGCTAATGAAATTTTTATCAACTGGCACAAATATGATTTTGCGCAGGTACGCTTTGGTCAGCTTAAGCCAGCATTTGGCGGCGAGGCGCTTGCGAGTGACACCAAAATTTTGACGATCGAACGATCATTGTCCAGCGATCGCTTGGCTGATGGTCGCCAGCTCGCCGTGGGCCTGATGGGTGATTTAGCGGGCAAGAAATGGAGCTACTTGGCAGTCGTGGCCAATGGCAACGGCGCCAATGTGAGCGCCAACGATAACAGTCATTTCCAGAAATCAGTGCGGATCGCTTTTACGCCCATCGCGACAGCCAGCGATAAGTTAACGTTGGCGCTGGATGGACTTTGGTCCACCGACGCCGGCGTGGCGAAGGGTGATTTTGGCTTTAGCGGGAACTTATTTTCAGGACAGCGCACGATGCAGGGCGTTGACTTGGTTTGGACTCATGGGCTCGGTGAATTAGATTTTGAATTACTGCAGGGAACTTTTCAGCCGACCTCAGCCATTCCTTTTAAGAAATTTCAGGCAGAGGGCTGGCAGGCGACCGCGGCCTATTACCTAGTTCCGGCCGTTTTGCAGGCGGTGGTGCGGCAGGAGGAGTTTCAGCCCAACACTGCACTGGAGAATAATGTACTCCGCGCCTCAACTTTTGGTTTAAATTATTATCTCAAGGGGCAGGACATTAAATTCATGCTCGATTATCTCGATTGTCATGTGCCCGGTTCGACGACGGACGGCGGGCGCCTGCTCTCGCGCGTGCAGATTATTTTCTAAAGTGGTGGCGGCCTATTGATAATAGTGGCCAACTTTCCAGCCGGCATAAACGCCGAACGCTCCGCCAACCCCACTCAGCATAAATGACCAGAGAAAGCTGAGGCCGAGCGCATCGCCCGCGTAACCAAAGGCGCAACTGCCCACCGTGGTGCCGATGAAAATACATAATTTAACCATCGTAGATTCAGCGTGGGCTGAGCTGCTATTAAGGCGATGGTAAATCTACGAATGCAGCCGTCGGCATTAAATATTAAGGAAAGCTCGGGCGCATGGTTGTTGGGCGAATGCGTAGAAGTACCCATCGTCACGTTAAAAGCTGCGCGGGTGATTTTTGCGTAAGCGTTAGCGCTAATGCTGAATTTAAATACACTTAAATGGATTTGGCTCAGTCCTTTCCCGTTTACTCGCTGGGAGATTTTTTATAAATCTCCTCTATGAAAATATCCGCCACCCCGCTAACCAGTAATCCCCACTTAATTCAGTGGGTGAAAAAAATGGCCGTCCTTTGTCAGCCCAAGGCCATTCATTGGGTGAACGGTTCGAAGGCTGAGTATGATGCGCTCTGTGCTCAGATGGTGAAGACGGGGACTTTCATTAAATTAAATCAGAAAAAATGGCCGGGCTGCTACTACGCGCGCTCTGACGCGTCCGATGTCGCGCGGGTCGAAGACCGCACTTTTATTTGCAGCCAGTCGAAAGACGCGGCGGGTCCTACTAATAATTGGGTGAATCCTTATGCGATGAAGAAAACTCTCCGCGGAGTTTTCAATGGCTGCATGCGGGGTCGCACGATGTATGTGTTGGCTTACAGCATGGGTCCGATCGGTTCGCCGATGTCGCAGATCGGCGTCCAGCTGACCGACTCGCCTTACGCTGTCGTCAATATGCGTATCATGGCCCGCATCGGCTCGCGGGTGTTTAAGCTGATCGATCAAGATTTTAAGCGCGTAGTGCCGTGTATTCATTCGGTCGGGGCTCCGCTTAAGCCAGGGCAAAAGGATGTTGCTTGGCCGTGTAACAAGGAGAAATACATCGTCCACTTTCCCGAGACGCGCGAAATCTGGTCTTACGGTTCCGGCTACGGCGGTAATGCTTTGTTGGGGAAGAAATGTTTCGCGCTTCGGATCGCCAGTGCCATGGCGCGCGATGAAGGCTGGATGGCCGAGCACATGCTGATCTTGGGCGTCGAAAATCCCCAAGGCAAAAAATCCTATGTGGCGGCGGCTTTCCCGAGCGCGTGTGGTAAGACGAATTTCGCTATGCTCATACCGCCGCCCGCTTTCGCCAAGAAGGGCTGGAAGGTCTGGACGGTCGGCGACGATATCGCGTGGATCAAACCGGATGCTAACGGCCGCTTGCGGGCGATTAATCCTGAGGCCGGTTTCTTTGGCGTCGCGCCCGGCACCGGCCATAGCACCAATCCCAACGCCATGAAGGCGCTGGCGAAGAATACAATTTTTACCAACGTCGCGTTGACGGATGATGGCGGTGTCTGGTGGGAAGGGATGACCGATAAGCCGCCGGCGCATGCCCTCGATTGGCAGGGCAATGATTGGACTCCCGCGCTGGCGCAGGCCAAGGGCGTGAAAGCGGCCCATCCCAATTCACGGTTCACGGCGCCCGCGTCGCAGTGCCCGACGATGGACGCCGACTGGGAGAGTCCCGCCGGCGTGCCGATCAGTGCCTTTATTTTTGGCGGCCGGCGCGCGACCACGATGCCGCTCGTTTATCAGGCGTTCAACTGGAGTAGCGGCGTTTATGTTGGCGCGACCATGGGTTCCGAGATGACGGCCGCGGCGGCGGGTACGATTGGCAAAGTACGCCGCGATCCGATGGCGATGTTGCCCTTCTGCGGTTACAACATGGGCGATTATTTCCGGCACTGGATTAATATGCAGCGCAATCTCACGGAGACGCCGCGCATTTTCCACGTGAACTGGTTCCGTAAGGATAAAGCCGGTAATTTTGCGTGGCCGGGCTTTAGTGAAAATATGCGCGTGCTGAAATGGATCTTCGATCGCGTGCGCGGGGGTGGGCGGGCCAAGGAAACTCCCATCGGTTGGATGCCCCGTTATAAAGATATCGACTGGGAGGGGTTAGATTTTTCCCGCGAAAAATTTGAAGAGCTGCAAGCTTTTGACCGCGTCGCGTGGCGCGCCGAAGTGCTCGGACACGAGGAGCTTTTTCTTGATGTTCACTCGCATCTGCCGAAAGAGCTCATGTTCGAGCGCGAGCTTTTAATCTGTCGCATGTAAGCGTGCTCGGTCGCGCAATAAGTCGTCGGGGACGATTCTATTCCGTCCACCAAACTTGCGGAAATAAATTCTCAGCGCATGGTTCATAGGATTATGCGATTTGCTATTTTAGCGGGCACTTTGTTGGTGACGGCCATCTTGCGGGGTGAAGAACCCATGCAGGACGCTGCGCTGAGCGAGGCGAAGGATTCAGTTCTGAGTCAGACGCCGCCGCTGCTAGCTGAGGCCATAAGAAAATCTTCCCTCGATAGTGAGCGATGGGCTTACACTCAAACCACCGTGAACAAGGATCGAGCGGGCCAAGCCAAGGAAGAGCTGGTGGTTCGCTTCGATCCCTCGTTGCCTTTTGCGGAACAGTGGACGCCGCTTAAAATCAATGGGCTGGAGCCCACCGCTCGACAAATTAAGCAGCGCCGGGCTGAACATGAAAAGCGCCGCCAGACTCGCCGGGCACTCGGCGAGCTGCTCAACCTCACGCAGGCGACCGTCGCGGCCGAGACGGCTACCACCATCACTTACGAGGTGCCGCTGATCAAAGATGACAATCAGCGTCTGCCGCCCGAAAAATTTCGCGTCACGGTTGAGGTTAATAAAGCCCAGCAAGCCTTAGAGCATGTCGGGGTGCGGTTGCGTGCGGCGATGCGGATGATGGTCGTATTTAAATTAAAGTCCGGTGAAGCCGATCTGGATTTCGCGACCGTGGATCCGGCATTTGTGCCGCCCATCACGGCGTTGAGAGCGGAGGGCGAGGGTTCGGTCTTGTTTGTAAAGGTGGGCGGAAATTACTCGGCAACGCGCACCGATTTTAAGCGGGTGACGCCTTACCAGGAGCGTTTTAAGGTCAAGCTAGGTGAGATGAAGTTCATCGATTACTGATCGCCGCAGCTGGTTAGTGGGCAGATCAATGACTAGCCGCGGTCGGCAAAAATCCCTGTTGCCTGCGGCCGATCGACCGCCATCTTGCAGGCCAATGTCTCCGTCTCCCTCGCCCCAGGAACGCGTCCACAGCGAAGAGTTTTTGCATACGCTGATGCGCCGCCAATTAAAACTGTCCGTAATCTGCGCCACCACTTTTCTCGTGGTTTTGCTCGGACTACCTCTCGCCAACTATTGGGCGCCGGCTTTGATGGCCACCCGCATCGCCGGTTTCACGCTGAGTTGGCTTATTCTAGGCGTGCTCTTTTTTCCTGCGGTGTGGGCGATCTCGTGGTATTTTATTCGCCGCTCAATTTGGTTAGAAAATGATGAAGTGGCTCAGGTGCAAGCCGTCCAGCCGGAGGTCAAGCAATGAGCACCCCCGCCTTACCCCTCGCTTTATTTGCCGGCGTCGATCCGTGGATTTTTGCCTGCTCATTTGTTACCGTGATCATCACGATCTGGATGGGCTTTCGCTCAGCCCGAACCTCTAAGACCGCGAGTGATTTTTTTGTCGCGGGCCGTTCGGTCTCAGTCGGCTGGAATGCCTCCGCCATCTCCGGCGAATATCTTTCGGCGGCTTCTTTCATGGGGGTGGCCGGCATGGTGATGTCGAGCGGCTATGATGCGCTGTGGTATCCGGTCTGCTATGCCTGCGGCTATTTGTTCTTATTGTTATTCATCGCCGGGCCGCTGCGCCGATTCGGTGCCTATACGATTCCCGATTTTGCTGAGGGCCGTTATGATTCGCCGGTCTTCCGGAAAATCGCGGTCTGCTTCGTGCTGTTCATTGGATTTTTCTATACGATGCCCCAGATGAAAGGCGCGGGGACAACGCTCGCTTATATTTTTCCCGGACTCCCTTACTGGGTGGGGGTGGTGTTGGTCGGCGCGGTGATCACGCTGAACGTTGCGCTCGGCGGGATGAAGGGCATTACGCTGGTGCAAGCGGTCCAGTATTGGATTAAGCTATTCGCGATCTGTGTGCCCATCTTTGTCCTGATGTCGGTCTATGGCTTTTATGGTCGGCATGTGGAGGTTAATGACGGTCGGTCAATCGCGTCCTCTGTTGTGGTTAATGCGACATCTGCTGCTGGCGGTCGCGACGCGGCGGTTACGATTCTCCGCAAGCCGCTGGGCGAAAAAGCTCCGAGCGACTTAGCGTGGGTTTCGCCCTTTGGCCCACTCACGACGAAAGCGGCCAAGACCGCTGGTTTGACCGCGGAGCAGGCGCGGCCCTATTCACTGCTTTACACGTATTCACTCATTATCGCCCTCGTCTGCGGGACAGCGGGTTTACCGCATATCTTGGTGCGCTTTTATACTAACCCGGATGGGGTCGCGGCGAAGAAGACGACGATGTGGGTGATGATTCTCATTGGGGTTTTTTATGTGTTCCCGCCAATTTTTGGCGTGCTCGGGCGCGATTTATTGCCGGAGCTTTACGCGGCGACCGGCGCGAAAGGTACGGATAAGATCGTCTTGGAATTACCGCGGGTGTTAAACGAGCACGGCGGGGTTTGGGGCAGCGTATTGAGTGGCATCACCTGCGCGGGGGCCTTTGCCGCATTCATGAGTACGTTTAGCGGACTGCTCGTTTCCATGACAGGAGCGCTCGCGCATGATGTGTATGGGCGCATGCTGCGGCCGAAATCTTCCGCCGCTGAACGGATGTTCGCTTTCAAGGTTTCTGCGGTGGTGATTGGGGCGATCGCCATCGGGCTGGGTGCTCAGGTTGAGCAGCTGCAGATTAATTTTATGGTGGGCCAAGCATTCGCCATCGCCGCGGCGAGTTATTTTCCGCTGCTCTTTATGAGCGTGTGGTGGCGGGGTATGACCATGCAGGGGGCGGCTACCGGGATGCTCGGCGGCGGGCTCGCGGCTTTGGCCTGCACCACCATTATCAATCTGAGCGATCTTAAGATCGTGGACTTGGCTGCTTTTTGGAAGGTCAACCCACTGCTCCGCATCTTGTGTGAGCAACCGGCGATTTGGACTGTTCCCCTCGCCATCGGACTGATGATCGGAGTGTCCAAACTCACTGCGGCGACCATTCCCTCAGATATTCGCATGAAAATGCTGGTCCTGCATGCTCCGGAGAAACTGGGCCTTAAGCAGGAATATATTCAGGAGCATTCCGCTGGGGCCGGACATTAAGCTTATCTTAGTCACCTTTGCCTCAGGTCAACGGCCGTGGCTGCGGTGAGGCGAGCTATCTTTATCCGTTGAGCACCTTCGATAAATTTTCCTCACCTGCCTCTGCTCGTTTATGAAAATACTCCGCCACCTTTATGTCCAGGTGCTCATCGCTATCGTGCTGGGCGTAATTCTCGGTTATACGGAGCCGACTTGGGGCGCGGCGATGAAGCCGCTGGGCGATGCTTTCATCAAGCTGATCAAAATGCTGATCGCCCCGATTATTTTCACGACCGTCGTCTCGGGCATCGCGGGCATGGGCGATCTCAAGAAAATTGGCCGCGTTGGATTGAAGGCGCTGTTTTATTTCGAAGTCGTCTCCACCCTCGCGCTCGTCATCGGCTTGCTGGTCGTGAATTGGATCCAGCCGGGGGTCGGCATTAATGCGGACGTGGCCTCCCTCGATAGTAAGGCGGTCGCCCAGTACACCACCGCCGCGCAGCATAGTTCCACGGTCGATTTTCTCCTCCATGTGATTCCTGATACCTTCGTCGGTGCCTTTGCGCAGGGAGAAATTCTCCAAGTGCTGCTGATCTCGCTGTTGTTTGGCTTTGCCCTCGCGGGTTTGGGCGATCACGCGCGTCCAGTCGTTAATTTGCTCCATGATGTGGCGCGCGCTTTTTTCGGTATTGTAAGCATGGTTACTAAAATCGCCCCAGTGGCAGCGTTTGGCGCGATGGCTTTCACGATCGGCAAGTATGGTCTCGGTTCACTGATATCTTTGGGCCAATTAATGCTCTGTGTTTATATTACCTGCGCACTTTTTGTTTTTGTCGTCCTCGGGGCCATTGCCCGCTGGCATGGCTTTAGTATTTTCCGACTGCTCGCTTACATTAAAGAGGAACTCTTGATTGTCTTGGGTACTTCTTCTTCGGAGAGCGTTTTGCCGCGCATGATTCAACGCATGGAAGATGTCGGCTGCGCGCGCTCGGTGGTCGGGATCGTCTTGCCGGCGGGCTATTCCTTTAATCTCGATGGGACTTCTATCTATTTGACGATGGCCGCGATTTTCGTGGCCCAAGCGACCAACACCCCGCTGACGCTCACCCAGCAACTCACGATCCTTGGCGTGCTACTTTTAACCTCCAAAGGAGCGGCCGGCGTCACGGGCAGTGGCTTTATTACGCTCGCCGCAACTTTGGGCGCGGTGAGTCACATCCCGATTGCTGGTCTCGCCCTCTTGATCGGCGTCGATCGTTTTATGTCTGAGGCCCGCGCCCTCACTAATCTTTGCGGCAATGCCGTGGCGATGGTGGTCATCGCCATGTGGGAGGGGGCCTTTGATCGAACCAAGGCGGGGGCCATTCTGCTTAAGCCGGTCGCGCCGCTTTAATTAAAAAAGTTTGGCCGGACTGGTCGGCTCATTTAGCCGGCGGGGTAAAGCCCCGTCGCATAACATTCTCGGCGATGAGTCGGGGGAAGAGAAAATTTTCGAGATAGGCTTTGCCGCCGGCCTTGGTGCCGCCGCCTGACATCTTAAAGCCGCCGAAGGGATGGCGTTCGACAATTGCGCCGGTGCAGCCGCGGTTAAGATAAAGATTTCCCGTGAAAATTTCTTGCTGGGCGCGTTCGAGGGCGCGCGGGCTGCGCGAGAAAATCCCCGCCGTCAGCGCGTAGTCGCTGGCATTCACCATGGCGAAGGCCGCATCGAGATCCTTCGCCTTCATGATGGCGAGGACCGGGCCGAAGATTTCTTCTCGCACGATCGTGTGTTCGACCGTGCAGCCGGTGAACACGGTCGGGGGCACGAAGTAGCCGCCGCTGGCGAGAACCTCGGGTGAAAGCTTGGCCTGCCACGCGAGCTGGCACTCCTGCTTGCCGGCCTCGATGTAACCGAGAATAGATTTTTGCGCGGCTTCATCGATGACGGGATTGACGATGGTGCCGGGCAGGGCGGGGTCGCCGATCGGCAAGCTCGGACAGGCCGAGAGAAAGCGTTCGACGAATTTGTCGTAGACGCCCTCAAGCACGATGAGGCGAGAAAGGGCGGAGCATTTCTGCCCCGCGTAGCCGAACGCGCTGTAGAGCGCGGCGGGAATGGCCTCATCGAGGTCGGCGTCGTTGTCGATGATCAGGGCATTCTTGCCGCCCATTTCGCAGACTACTTTTTTGAGATTCAGCTGGCCGGGGAGGACTTTGCCGGCGGTCTCATAGATATCGCAGCCGACGGAGCGCGAACCGGTGAACGCGATGAAATCAACCTGCGGGTGCGCGACCAGATGCGCGCCGGCGTCGGCCCCGGAGCAGGGGAGAAAGTGCAGCGCCCCGGCGGGCACGCCGGCTTCCATCATAACTTCCATCAGCAGGGCGCCGATGATCGAGGTCTGGCGCGCCGGCTTGATGATAACGCAATTTCCGGCCACGAGCGGCGCAACTGTTAGTCCGGTGAGAATCGCGAGGGGAAAATTCCACGGAGCCACTGCGACGCCGACGCCGCGCGGGGTCCAGGTTTGCACGCAGCGTTCGCCGGGCACAGCTTGCGTGACGACAGGCTGGGCGAGTTTAACCATCTCAATCGCGTAGAAGCGGAGAAAATCAATGGCCTCCGAAAGATCACCGTCGGCCTCGACCCACGGTTTGCCGGCCTCAAGAATCAGCAGGGCGTTAATCTCGAAGCGGCGCGACTCCATGAGATCAGCGGCGCGGTGAAGAATCGCGGCCCGATCTTCAACCGGAGTGGCGCGCCATTGCGGAAAAAAGGCGACGGCCGCCGCGACAGCGGCATCGGCGTCCTGCACCGTGCCCTTGGCCCAGTAGCCGACGATTTGCGTGGGGTGCGCCGGATTGACTGACGGAACGTAGGGTCGGTCGGTTATTTTTTTCCCATTAATAATAACCGGCCACTTTTTACCCATTTTGGTCGCGGTATAATTTTGCAGAGCAGCGCGCTGCTGGTCGCGGTGAGCGGCGATAGTGAAGTCAGTGTTGGCCGCATTCACAAAAATGCCGGGCGCCTGGGGTGGACGGGCGAGAGGTTCGGCCGCGGCGGCGATGGCGTTGACTGGATTGTCGAGGAGCTGGCCTTGGGTGGCTTCCCCTCTATTTTTCAGACGCAGGAAACCTTCATTGGAAGTGTTCTCGAGTAAGCGGCGGACCAGATAAGCCATTCCAGGAAGTAATTCGCCGATGGCACAATATTCGCGCACGCGGTGGCCCATTTGGAGCAGGGCTAATTTTAATTCATCCGCCATGCCGTAGAGCGCTTGAAATTCGTAGGCTCGCGGGTCGATGCCTAGGCGCTCAGCCTGCGCGATTGCGTGGGCGACGGAGCGGACATTGTGAGAGGCGAAATTAGGCGTGATCAGGTCGATGTTCTCGAGCAGGAGGAGCGTGAGCTTTTCGTAATTTGCATCGGACTCAGGTTTTTTTTGCCAAACGGGGATCGGCCAGTTGCGCTGCTGGGCCATAATTGTTTCGTAATCCCAGTAAGCTCCTTTGACGAGGCGGACCGAGAGTGGTCGATTATTTTTGCGCGCCCAAGCGATCAGATCGCGGAGATCAGTTTCGCTATCGCGGAGGTAGGCCTGCAGGGCAATGCCGATGGCGGGCTGCTGGGCGAACTCGGGTTCCTCAAAAATGGATTTGAAGAGCTGAAGCGTGAGGTCTTTCAGCTTGTAGCTCTCCATGTCAAAGTTGATGAGCGCGCCGACGGCCGTCGCCCGGCGCAAAATTGGGCGCAGGCGCTGCTTCAGCGCCGCGGTGGAATTTTCGGGGTCAGCTGGATGCACATCCGGCGTGAGCGCAGAGATTTTGACGGAGAGATTGAGGCGCGGGAGTGAACCCTTCGGCCCGACATCGCTGAAGCTGGGCGCGGGTTCCTTCGCAAAATATTTCGAGACGGAATCGAGGATCTCAAGGTTGCGCTGGAGGAAAGCGTCAGCCTCGGCTTCGTTGACCACCGCCTCGCCGAGCAAATCGATGGTGGTGGCGAGGCCCGCTTTTATATTTTTTTTGATCTGCTTGAGCAGATCTTCACCCGTGGCGCCGGCGACGAACTGGCCAGCCATATCAACGATCTGCGCCTTGACGGGCGCGGCGACGAGGGCGGGAGCGAAGGAGGAGGCGGCGAGGCCGACCTTCATCGCTGGATTGAGCGCGACCGCCTGGTCGCCGAGATATTCTTGAAGATGACGAACTATTTCGGCGGAGCTAGTCAGGGAAGGCAGGACATCGACAAAACGAAAGAGCTGCGTTTTAAAAGCCGGATCCTGCATCGACCACTCCATGAGACGGGCGTAAGCACCTTTTTTAGAAAACAGCGCGGGCGGGGACTGTTGGTCCATGCGAGCGAAGAGCTGTTCCCCTTTGGCACGGATCGCCGTTTCAAGAGCTAGGTCAGGCGTAAGGAAGGCAGACATGGCGACGAAATTTCAGTAAATCTCTGCTTGGGGTCATAAATTGGCAAGGGCGGTCCGGTAGGCCAAAAGGAGTAAACTCCCTGCCGTCGCCGGCGATTGGCGACGGAAGCTTGGCGAAGCTGACAAATCTTGTAACTTAGCACTGCCCTGCGGGGTTTTTAGCGTGAATGAATCTCTCCCCATATCAGCTAGCCCTCCGGGGATGATGCCGCCCGCTGACTTCACCGTGTTCATGCATAATTACCAAGACATGGTATACGCCACCGCGGTGCGGCTCACGGGTAATCCGACCACAGCCGAAGATATCGCCCAAGAGGTTTTTCTAAAAGCCTACGCGCATTTTGAAAATTTGCGGACCAGTCCCACCGCGGGTGGTTGGTTAAAAACAGTGGCGACTAATCTATCGCTTAATCATCTCCAGCGTTATCGGCAGCGGTGGCGTTTTTTCTCCGAGCTGGTGCGACCAACCCGTGAGGGCGGCGAGGAGGCCATCGAATTTGCCGCTCCTGAAACATTTTTTGTGGGCCTAGATACGGCGGAACGGCGCGCCTGGGTGGAGCGCGCTTTGGCTCAGTTGCCTGATCACCAGCGAGTGCCGTTGGTGCTCTATCACTTCGATGATCTCCCGTACGAGTCGATCGCGCAGCAGCTCCGCATTTCACTCAGCAAAGTAAAAACTGACATCCTGCGCGCGCGCGAGGCGCTCGCTAAAATTCTGCTCCGGAGCGGTCGCCCCCATGAACATTTTCAACCTTAAGGAGCGCTATGAAAAAAATGACGCCCGCTGAACTGGAAGATTTTATTGATCGAAACTTACGCACGTTGCCAGTGCCGCGCGCGCCGCTTTCATTGGAGGCGCGCGTCCGAGCGCAGCTCCAGCGTCAGGCTCCCTTGGCGTGGTATCAGCAAGCGTGGACCTACTGGCCGCTGGCCGCACGGCTTAGCCTTTTGATTTTAGTGGTCAGTATGACCGCCGCGACGCTCGTAGGATTCCATTTCTGGTTCGCCTCAATCGAGCTGAGCGCCGCCGCGCCTCAGCTCGGCGCGTACTTTAGTATTTTTACCCGATTGTATCACGTCGCCGCTTGGTGTGCCCAGTTTGGCGTCCACCAAGGCAGCTCAATTCCGAGCCTTTGGCTTTATAGCGGCTTAACGTTAATCGCGGGACTTTATGCCACCTTTTTCGGTCTCAGTGCGGCGACTTACCGTCTGCTTTATCATAATCATTAATCCCCTATTTCATGAAATCTAAATTAATCCGTAAAATTTTTGCGCTCAGCTTAGTCATTACGCTAACTGGGTGGCCCGTACTTCGTGCAACCGAAGCTGTCTCGGAACCAACCCCGCCAGCCCCGTCCGCAGAACCGCCAGTCGCTGCCGTGCCGGTGGCGCCAGATACCGCCCCGAAGAACGAGGCCACCGAGCAACCGGCTAAACCTAAAAAACATGGGGCGAAGGGGAAACATAAAATATCTGCCGCGGGGCCGGCCAACGATGCGGTTGTTTCTGTATTCGGCTCCTCGAGCACCTTGGCCGCTGGGGAGACTGCTGAAGCCGTAGTTTCTATATTTGGATCTTCCACCTCCGCGGGGCAGGTGAGCGATGCGGTGGTTTCGGTGTTTGGCTCTTCTACTTCATCGGGGGAAGTGGGGGATGCGGTCGTTTCAATTTTCGGCCACACGCGAGTGACCAGTGGAACCGTGGGCGGGGATGCCGTGGCGATTCTCGGTAATAATTTTATTAACGGTCACGTGAAAGGTGAGGTGGTCGCAATCCTCGGTGATGTCGACCTCGGGCCGGCGGCGATCGTGGATGGGGATATCACCTGTATCGGGGGTGTCGTAACGCGCGATGCGCACGCGGTCGTGAATGGTAAGGTTGATAATCTCACGATCGGGAGTCACGCGGCTGGCTTTGCGGGTCTGCATGCCTGGTTGAAGCAATGCTTGCTCTACGCGCGCCCCTTAGCCTTTGGGCCAAATTTGCTGTGGGCGTGGTGGCTCGCGCTCGGCGCTTTAGGTTTCTACGCAATGGTGGCCTTGGCCGCGCCAAGCGCGGTCGAACAGTGCGTGCGGACGCTCGAGGATCGGCCGGGCAAATCTTTGTTAGCAGGTGTGCTGACGTGGTTGCTCACGCCGGTGGCGTTTGTGTTAATTGCGCTGACGGTGCTGATCGTCATCGGGTTTGCCCTGCTGCCGCTCTTTGCGCTGGGCGTATTTATCGTCAGCCTTTTCGGTCGAGTGGTCATGTTGGCCTGGCTGGGTCGTCAGCTGAAAAAACTTTTTCAACGGAGTTCACTGGATCGCCCCGTTATCGCTGTCTTGATAGGCGGGGTGGTTGTCCTCGGGCTCTATACGGTGCCAGTGATTGGATTTATCCTCTATCAACTGATCGGCCTCGTGGGTTTCGGCGTGGTGGTCTACACAATCTTGGTCGCATACCAGCAGAATAGAAAAACGGCGGCTCAGGGGTTGCCCCTCGTGGATGACGCCGCCGCTGGGGCCGTGCCCTTGGTTGCCTCTTTGCCTTTGATTATTTCTGCCACTACTCTGCCGCGCGCTGGTTTTTGGCGGCGCCTCCTCGCGACTTTCCTCGATGCCGTCGTCGTCGGTCTGACGCTTGGTTTGCTGCATCGCGTGTGGCCGAGTTTCGGTGGGGTTTTCCCGTTCTGGTTTGCGGTTTATTGTATTAGCTTGTGGGCCACGAAAGGTGCCACGATCGGCGGCATTATTTGCGGGCTTAAAGTCGTGCGGTTGGATGATCGACCGGTCAGTTGGAGCGTGGCTGGGGTGCGCGGACTGAGCGCTTTTCTTTCTCTAGCGATCGCCGGGCTCGGATTCATCTGGGTCGCCTTTGATGACGACAAACAGTCGTGGCACGATAAGATTGCCGGCACGACGATCGTCAAAGTGCCGAAGGGCACGCCGCTGATTTAGAAAGACATTTAAAAATAATAACCTGAGCAACTATGACTTGCACCGCTCGTTTTTTTGATTTGTTTTTCGGCTATGACAAAACCAGCAGTTGGCATCATCATGGGCAGCGCTTCAGATTGGGCTGCGATGCAGCATTGCGCGGAGACGCTCGATCAATTGGGCGTGACTTATGAGAAGCGCGTGATCAGCGCTCACCGCACGCCTCACTTGGCTTTCGAGTGGTGCACCAGCGCGGAAGCCCGCGGTTTAAAGGTGATCATCGCAGCAGCGGGTGGGGCCGCCCACCTGGCCGGAGTCGCGGCGGCTTTGACGCCGCTCCCGGTGCTCGGCGTGCCGATGGAATCAGCTTCGCTTAAGGGCATGGATTCTTTGCTATCGATGGTGCAAATGCCCGCCGGGATTCCGGTGGCAACGTTAGCGATTGGTAAACCTGGCGCCATTAATGCCGCCCTCTTTGCCGGGGCGATTCTCGCCTTGAGTGATGCTAAGACCAAAAAAGCGGTCGATGATTATCGCGCCGCCCAAACCAAGAAAGTCGCGGAGACTCAATTGCCCTGAGCTGGTCGCCGCGGGTGTTACGCGGCGCTTTCGCCTCAGGCTTGATTGAGTGAATTTGGGCGCGGCTCAGCGAGCCGGCAGCTCGAGAATTTTCATCGGGGCCAGTCGGGTGGTCGGATTTTTCCCATCCATATATTTGCTGAGGAATGCTTCGAGTTTAGCGTAGTAGCCAATGCGGCCGGCTTCATTGCGGAAGCCATGGCCCTCGTTATCTTTGATGATAATTTCGTAGGTCTTGCCGTATTGCTTCAGCTTGGCCTCTAGCCGAGTCCAATTTTCAATGACCACCCGCGGGTCGTTAAAGCCGTAAGCATGCAAGGTGGGGACGCGGATTTTTTCGACAAAGTTAACCGGTGAGCGGTCGTGCTTGTAGGTCGGATCATCACCCACCCACTCGCGGTAAAACATATCACTGCCTCGGCCCTGTCGCCCGCGCGCCCAACTGGTGATCAGGTTGAGATCGGACACGCCTACATAGTTGATGGCACAACAATACAGCTCGGGCGTAAATGTGGCTCCCGCCAACGCCGCATAGCCGCCATAACTGGCGCCATAAATCGCGACCCGATTGGGATCGGCAATGCCCTGCGCAATCGCCCAGGCGACCCCATCACTCAAGTCATCTTGCATTTTGCCGCCCCATTCCCGTTGGCCAGCTTTTTGAAATGAATAACCGTAGCCACCCGAACCGCGAAAATTAACCTGCAAGACACTGTAGCCACGATTCGCCAGCAATTGTACTTCCGGATTGAAGCCCCATTCGTCGCGCGGACCATAGGGTCCGCCGTGGGGATGAATAATGAGCGGACCGGCTTGGCCTTCGGCCCCGGCTGGTCGGGTGAGATAACCGTGGAGCTTCAGGCCATCGCGGGCCTGATAGGTGATCGGCTCCATCGGCCGCATCTGCGCTGGGTTGATGCGGGCATTGATTTTCCCGATCATCTTCAGCGAGGGCTGGCGCAGATTGAGGATATAATAAGTGCCTGGGTCGCGATCGCTGGAAGCCAACACCGCCATGATTTTTTCATCGGCCGAAATGCTGCGGATGGTATTATGAGTCCCAGGCAGCGAAGCATCGATCGTGCGCTGGAGATCAGCGCGGCCTTGGTCGGCAAAACTGTAATAGAGTTTGTCGGTGTCATAGCTAACGCCGTAAAATTTACTCTGATCCCATGAAGTCAGCACGCTGCTGATTTCACCAGCGGGGGTATGAAATAGGACCGGACTAAGTTGTTGCGTGCGGACGTTGAAGGTGTGGAGCGCGCCGGTGTCGGTCTGGTCACTAGTAATAACGTACAAAGTTTCATTGTCCGCGGCGAAGCCGCGGAATGACCACTTGGGGTCGTTAGCGGGGAATTCCGCAACTTTAACGAACCCGCTTTCGGCCTTCGGCCGCACCTCAAAAATTGTTTTATCGCCCAGCAGATAGCTCCGAGCGCGGACGACCCCGTTATTATCAATCGCTAGGTCGTTGGTGTCATCCTTGGGGTCGTAACCCGGCGCGGCGCGGCGCTCGCCGGTGCGAATATCTAATTTCCAGAGACCATAATTAGAGCTCCCTTGGGTTTTGGGGCCAGAAACCAGCAAGCGGTAAGGATCAAACTTAAGCTCATCGAGCACGCCTGCGGTGTTAGCGTCTTCGGCTACCCTTTCATCATAAGAATCTGCTAATGCTATAACTTTGCGTTTAGAGAGGCTGATAGATCGCAGGGCGCTCGATTCATTGCCGCCAAGGTCACCACTGAAAACAATCCAATCATTACCTTTCCAAAAAAAGCTCTTATAATTTTCATCTTTGCCGCCCACCAGTGGCTCAACCTTGCCCGTTTCCAGGTGCATGAGCGCAATGCCAACCTTGCCGGTGGCTAACGTAGTGAGGAAGGCCGCTTTGCTTCCATCAGGTGAAACTTGCAGACCCCTAATGTCCGGTTCGGCAAAGAATTCCTCCACGGTCACCTGGGGAGGGATGGGTGCGGACTGGCAGGGGGCGACCCAAACCGCCAATGGCAGGATCAAGGCGCGCCATGAAATGAGGGCAATAAGGTTTCGATTTTGCATGAAGAGAGCAAAGAAATTTCACCATGAGAGTCAATTAGACTATCTAAACTATCTATTAAGCAGCCGGTTCCGTTACTAATGAGAAAATATTGCGATAAGTAAGCCTAATTATAACATTAATTATTGTTAAGTTGAGAAATTATGACAGATTAGCTAGGATAGAAATTATCCGTTACGGATATTTTTCTTCCTAATACAACAAACCTAGAACTATGAACCATAGCTTCGTAAATTACGTACGGAAGTCTTTGGCGCTACTTTGCGTCGGACTTTCCTTGTTCGCGGCTAATGCCGCTTTTGCGCAGACTGCCACCAAGACGGCAGCGAGCACCGATGACACCGTTAAGCTCGAAAAGCTCGTTGTCACCGGATCTTACATTCCAATGGCGGGCATTGCCACGGCTATTCCCGTAACGATCCTCGATGCCAAGGCCATCGAGAACACCGGCGTTGCCTCCAACGTCATGGAAATTTTGCGTAAAGCTGCTCCTCAATTCACCGGCAGCGGTAATTTGGGCGCGACCAACGCCAATACCTCCTCCGGTTCTACCGGTGGCGGCTCCATGGTCATGTTTCGTAACACGCAGACCCTGGTCCTCCTGAACGGTCGGCGCGTGGCTTATGCTCCGATTTTGTCCTCGGGCGGCTATCAATATGTCGACGTTAACCTTTTCCCGGTTGGCGCGATTGAGCGGATCGAAATTTTGCAAGATGGCGCTTCGGCTCTTTACGGCACGGATGCTATCTCCGGCGTAGTAAACATCATCCTAAAGTCTGACTATAAGGGCTTTGAAGTTTCTGGCCACTACGGCTTCTCTGACAATAAGGGCAAGTGGGCTGAGCGTAAGTTCTCCCTCGTTGGCGGCACGGGCACCGACAAAACTGGCATCACGATCGCCGCTGAGTGGTTCATGCAGGACCCAATGAAGCAGTATGAGCGCAGCTTCAGCTCCCCGATTTATGGCACAGGCACTTTTGCTGGTATCGTTAGCATCGGGTCGGCCTTCTATGCATTAAATCCCTCCCTGAATGCTCCTCCGACCGGCCAGCATCGTTCGGCGGCTGAATTGGTTGCTGCGGGTGTCTATATCCCGATCCAAAGCTCTAGCAATCTGGTTACAGGGACTGGGGCGGATGGGAAGTACTCCTTCGACCTCTCCCAATACCCCACCTTGGTCATCGGCAGCGAGCGCAAGGCTGTGACGCTGAATTTTGACCATAAAATCAACGATACCGTGACGTTCTTTGGTGACATGTTATACACGCAGACGAGTTCGTTCTCTCAGCTGAATGCCCAGCCTACTTCATACAGCGCTGCGGCTGATTATGAGTATAATCCTTTCAACGTTCGGGTGACGGCCCGCAATCGTTTCCTGCAGAATCCTCGTCAATATTACTATGATACCAACAGCATTCGCGGTGTCATGGGCATGAAAGGTTCAGTTGGCGATGGCATGCAGTGGGAAATGGCGGCTAATAAAAACATCATCACGCAGCAGTATCGCAACGAAGGTGTCGTTGATACCGCCACCCGTGGCGTTGTGACCGCTGATGGTTCGATCAATTACTTCGCCCGCCAGCAAGCTGCTGGGGCCGTCGCGGCTTCCGGTCTCTTCGGCACCGCGCTGGGTACCGCCACCTCGACCCTCACCACCTATGACGTGCGCTTGGTCGGTAAATTAGCGGATATCCCCGGTGGCGAACTCGGCTTTGCCGTCGGCGCTGAATACCGCACTGAGACTTTGAATCAGACGTCTGATCGTAATAGCCAAGACGCCACTTTCGGGTGGGACTCGGCCACGACCCTCGATCCCTTCAATTCCGGTCGTGATGTTAAGTCGACGTTTGCTGAAGTGCGCATCCCGGTTTTCTCGGCAGAAAATCATCAAGCGCTCGCGCATTTGCTAGAGTTCACGGCGGCCGCCCGAAAAGAGGTCTACAGCAACACCTCCGATCCACTGGTGCCAAAATTCTCCCTTCGCTGGTTGCCAGTGGATGACCAGTTCGCCATCCGCGGGACGTACGGCGAGTCCTTCTCAGCTCCTTCGTTGTTCAACCTCTTCGGGCCTGGTGGCGTCGGTTATACCGGCTCGCTTAACTTGGAGCGTTTTGGCGGTGGTCCAAATATTTCGGGTCAGGCTAATGCCAAATCTGGCTCTAATCCCAACCTTCTGCCGGGCAATGCGAAGAGCTACACCTTCGGCTTTGTTTATTCGCCTAAGGCAATCAAGGGCTTCTCGGTCACCGCTGATTATTTTGATATCAAGCAGACCGACCTGATCTCGTCGATCGGGACCGACACCATCCTGCAAAGCGTGGAGTTGCTTGGTACCGCTTCGCCTTACGCAAGTTATGTTCGCCGCGGCGCGACCTCAGGAGTTAACTCAAACTTCACCAACGGCTCGCCGATTACGGCTGCCGGTCAAATCGGTAATCTCGCCATTGATCAAATCTACGTAACGGATACCTTGACCAATATTGCTGCGGTCAATCTCTCCGGCGTCGATCTCAAGGTAGCTTATACGTGGAATTCCGACTCGCTCGGCCGTTTTGATGCCTCCGCTTCTGGCGCCTGGTACAATACCTACCAGTTCCAGAATTTGCCCGACAGCGATCCTTTTGATACCGTCGGTCAAACCAGTAGTAACGGTACGACGCCAACTTGGATGACCTACACCAGCGTGGCTTGGAGCCGCGGCAAGTGGGGTGCGACCTTCGGCTGGCAGTTGATCCCTTCGACCTATATCGACGGGGGTGATGAGCCAGCGGCTGATATTCCTTTGGCCGAAGACAACTACGTCGAAGCCTACAATTCCTTCGATATCTCTGCGCGCTACAGCTTTGGCTCAGAATACAAGTGGTTGAAGGGCCTAACCCTCCGCGTCGGCGCTCAAAATGTACTTAACGAGGGCCTGCCCATGGAGAAGTATTACAACACCGACTCGAACGGTGACGTCGCCACCTTTGGTGCGGTTGGGCGTTTGATCTACGTCGAAGGCAAGTACCGCTTCTAAGCATTAGAGTCGGCTAATTGCTGATGAACTTCCTAGGCGGCCCGGATATCCGGGCCGCTTTTTTTACGGCATTCTATATCGTTAATTAGTTATCACCAATTTTTTGCATTAAATTATAACAACGGGCTTGTCATAAATAGAAAAATTAACATCCTTGTAGCCTTAATGTTCTGCTCAGCAGCTCTGCGGCAGATGCCTAACACCGAAACAGTAGTATAACCAGAAACACTATGAATGTAAGCTCCTTATGGAATTTGCGGACCCTGCTCGCGCTGCTTGCCAGTGCCAGCTTCGCGACCGCCCTTGTGGCCCAGCCGGCCGCTGCTCCGAAAACCGACGAAAATAAAGATGAAACTCTTAAACTCGAGAAGTTTGAGGTCACCGGCTCCCGCATCAAACGCGTGGACGCCGAGGGCCCGCAACCGGTATTGCTGATCACGGCCGCCGACATCGAGGCCCGTGGGTACCAGAATCTGGGCGATTTCGTTCAGACTCTCTCGTTCAACTCCGGCGGTACAAACTCGATCGTCCAGACCGCGAGCTTCACGCGGGGCGCGGCGACCGCGAATCCTCGCGGACTGGGTAGCAACCGCTTTCTCGTGCTCATCGACGGACGTCGCTCGGCGACCTATCCCTTGACGGACTCCGACAGCAACTCGGTGTTCAATTTCAACTCCCTCCCCACATCGGCGATCGACAGCATCGAGTACCTGAAGGATGGGGCGTCAGCCATTTACGGCTCGGACGCCGTCACCGGCGTGATGAACATCAAGCTGAAGAAGAATTACTCGGGTTTTTCCACGGATTACCTAGTGCAACAGTCGACCGGTGGGCACGACCACCTGCAGCAGCAATTCAATCTGACGGCCGGCGGCCGCAGCGCAAAGACCTCAGCGATGGTTACCCTGTCGACGTCGATGGGCAACTCGACCTTCGTCAGAGATTACGCCCGTTCGCGGACGACAGACTATACGGCTTACTCGAGCGATCCCAATCGGGCTTCCAATCTCAACAGCTCCTTCAATTTTCCCGCCAACCTCACGCTCACGACGGCGCAGGCGGTTGCGATTTACGGACCCGGTTCCCTCTCGGGCAACTATGTGATCACCGGCGGCCAGCCCACCGGCACACCGACCAAGGCCGCGTTCGGCCGGGTTACCTCGATCGCGAATGCGAACCGTTACGACTTCGCCCAGACCTATCAGTTGTACCCGCAATACAATTATCAGAGCATGTTCGCCAACTTCCGGCATGAGTTCAGCGAGAATCTCTATGCTTTCGGCTCGGTCCTCTATTCGAACAACTGGACGAACTACTATTTCACGCCTTCCGTGATTCAGAGTATCGGCAACCCAGGCACGGGCCCGTCAGGGTTGTTGAACCTTCCGGCGACGAACCCCTACAATCCGTTCGGGGTGGACATCACCAACTTCTCCTATCGCACGAACTTCGGCCCGCCGCGTATTTTTGAGACGGAAGATCACACCTATTCCCTCCTCGCGGGCTTGGGCGGTAAGATCAATCAAGACTGGACCTGGGAAGTTGGCGCCACGTTTGCCAACAGCTCGGTGAATTCAGTTTCCCGCAACGCGGTGCGGGCGTCCGATCTGCAGGCCGCGCTCAACGGCACCACCCGCACCACCGCGCTCAATCCGTTTGGCCCGTCCGATAATGCGGATCTCGTCAATAAACTCTTCACGGTTTCCAACAGCGCCTCTAAGGCCCAAGTTGAAAGCTACGACGGTGTCGTCTCCGGCAAGTTGTGGGAAATTCAGGGTCGCCCAGTCGGCCTCGCGCTGGGTGGTGAAGTCCGCAATGAAAAGCTGCGCGCTGACCCAGACACCTCCGCCTATGTCGGCTCCGGCGGCGGCACGCCATTCAGTGGCAAGCGGCATGTGGAATCGGGCTACGTCGAGATCACGGCGCCGGTTTTGAAGGAGCTCGAGTTTCAAGGAGCCATGCGTTATGAAAAATATAGCGATTTCGGCGACACGACAAAACCCAAAATCGGCTTCAAGCTCCGCGGCCCGGGCAAATTTAACTGGGTCGCGCTGCGCGGTTCTTACTCCGAGTCCTTCAAGGCGCCCGACCTCGGTCGCCTCTACACCACCCAAAAGACGGCCTTTACTTCCACGGTTCAGGTCGACCCGAAACGCCCCTCAGACCCGGCGGTGCAATTGAAGATCATCACGGGCGGTAACCCGAACCTCGAGCCCGAGGAAGCAAAAATCAAATATGCCGGTATCGTCATCGATGTCCCGCGAGTCAAGAACCTCGAAGTCACGGTCGATTTCTTCGAATTTGACATCCAAAATGTCATCACGACGCCGAGCACCACGACGCTGCTTGCCCGTGAGGACCTCTTTCCGGGTGGGGTCGTGCGCGATACCACACAAGGAAATCCCGGCCCAATCCTCTTCCTCCAAAGCGTTCCGTTCAACGTCGCCTCGTTGAAATATAAGGGCGTCGATTACGGGATTAGTTACCGTCTGGATAATACCAGATTTGGTAATTTCCGCTTCAGCGTTAATGCCACGCAGGTCCTCAACTCGATCTCTAATACGGGTATCCCGAGCGCCGACGGTACACCGGCACCGGACTTCGATAACGTCGGACTCTATTTTAACCCAGAGTGGAAGGGTAACGCCGCAGTCAGCTGGAGACAGAAAGATTGGTCGGCCACCCTTTCGGCCAACCATGTCGGTCCTTGGTTCAACGATGCCTACACGGCAGCGGGCTGGAGCGAAGGCTCAACGACGGACCTAAACAGCAGCGTTACCTACCGCTTTGCCAAGGGCTTTAAGGTGACGGTCGGCGCAGTCAATCTGCTCAACAAGCAGCCGTCATTTAACGGCAAGGAGACGTCCGGATTCATGCAGGGCATCCAAGGTTACTTGTCTGCCGGCCGCTCGGTCTATCTCAAGATCGGCAAGGAATTCTGAGGAAGTTTTAGACAATCCTAATTGCTCTTCGGCGCGCCCCACCTCAAAAAGGGGCGCGCTTTTTTATGTCTCCTCAAAATCGGTCTCTCCTTTCAGCTCTATTCCTTGGCGCTTGGCTTGCCGCCGTTTCCGCCGCCCCGCCGCTGACCCGGATCCCGATCGATGTTTTCTTTGGAAATCCTGAAATCTCCCAACTTCGCTTTTCGCCGGACGGGCGTTATCTCGGCGCCCTCGTGCCGGTTGAGCACCGGATGAATCTGGTCGTCATGGACCTCGAAAATAAAAAGCAGCAACTGGTGACCAAACTCACCGACGAAGGAATCCAGTCTTTCCAATGGGCGAACAATGATCGGCTGCTGTTTGTGCGGGACGAAGGCGGAAAAGAGCAGAGCGGTCTCTATGCCGTGAGTCGCCAAGGCGGGGTGGTCGACCGGCTGGCCTACAACGGAGACCAGGCGGGGACCGCCCGGATCAATCAAAATTTCGGAGGCTTGATTCGCCGCATCAAGACGGACCCGAACAAGTATTTCGTCGCCGTCTATGAAAAATTCCGAGATCGCCCGGATGTCGGCATCATGGATGTGCGGTCCGGCGCAATCAGTGTGGTTACTCCCAATCCGGGCATGGTGACGAGCTGGGTGCTGGACCGGGAAAACGTGGTTCGCGTCGGCATTGCTCAAGACGATGCGAAGATTACGATTCTCTATCGGGATAGGGAGGGGGCCGCATGGGAAACCATCGCCACGTTTACCGAAGGCGAACCGAATTGGATGCCGCTCGCATTTGATGGCGACAACCGGACGCTGTTTGTTTCCTCCGATGTGGGCCGGGCGACCCGGGCGATCTATAAATACGACACCGTCACCCGAACCATCGGCGGGGTGGTGGCCGAAGACAGCACCTACGACATCGACGCGGGTTTGGTCTGGAGCGAGGCGCTCCAAGCCAACGTCGGCGTCAGGTATGAAGCGGAGCGAGAGAAAACAATCTATTGGAACAACGAATTCAGCAAGCGGCAGGCGATCATCGATCGGTCCCTTCCCGGCTACAGCAATGTCCAAATTGAGGCGAGCGACGACGGCACGCGCATTCTCGTCTATTCGCGCAGTGACCAGGAACCGGGGGTCTATTTTGTCTACGACGAAAAGCAAAAGCGTCTTGAGCAGCTGGCGGTCGTCAAACCCAAGGTCGACCCCGACCTGATGGCAAAAATGAAGCCCATCACTTATACGGCGCGAGACGGCTTGCAGATCCACGGCTACCTGACGTTACCGAACGGCCTCGAGCCGAAAAATCTTCCCCTGGTCGTCAATCCACACGGTGGACCTTACGGCCCTCGGGACACCTGGGGATTCCGATCTGAGGTTCAGTTTCTGGCGAGCCGGGGATTCGCCGTCTTACAGATGAATTTCCGCGGGTCGGGCGGTTACGGCCGGGTTTTTGAACAGGCCGGCTACAAGAAGTGGGGATTGGAAATGCAGGATGATATCACGGATGGAGTCCGCTGGGCAATTAGCGAGGGCGTGGCTGATCCCAAGCGTGTTGTCATCGAAGGGGCCAGTTACGGTGGCTACGCGGCCATGGCGGGAGTGGCGTTCACGCCGGAGCTCTATTGCGTCGCAGTCAACTATGTCGGGGTTACGGATTTGGTGAGTCAGTGGAGAAAATTTATTGATGCGCCGCGGGAGGGAAAGCGCTGGGTAGATACGCGCATTGGCGACTTGGGGGACCACACGGTGATGGAACGTCTCGAAAAGACGTCGCCTTCCCGGTTTGCCGACCGGATTCGAGTGCCGGTGCTCATGGCCTACGGGCGGAATGATCCGCGGGTAAATATCGAGCAAGGCTATGCGATGGAAGCGGCCCTGAAACGCGCCGGCATTCCCCACAAGATGATCATCAAGGAGAACGAGGGGCACGGCTTCCGAGACGAAGGCAAAAGCATCGGTTGGTACCAAGAGATCGAGGCCTTTCTCGATGTCCATGTGCCGGGAATCAATAAGGGATCCGTCAAAATGGAACCGTTCAAGGTCCTTGAGCTGCCCGCCAAGTCCGACTGATCGCGACCGAGTTTCTTTGGGAATTCTTCCGAACTCGCCTTCCGTTGCTGGGAGCGTGCTCATGAGCCTCGGTTGCTCGGCGCGCTTTTAGGACCATCGTCGACGGCCTAGCTGTCCGTCCCTGCAGGCGCCAAAATCTAAAAATCAAGGGACGCTCGGATCACTCCAACTTTACCGGCTTCACGCGGCAGCGCTGGTTGACGCCTTCAATATTGATCCAGAATGTACCCATTGCTGCGGGGGAAAGCTTTACCTTTGGCGATTTCAGGGCGGGCGTATAGCTATATTGGTCGCTGTTTGCTTGTCCCCAGATCTGGCCGTTCTCGAGCCGAAAAGTCGTCCGCCCGCTCCAGCCCTTGAAATCGCCGGCGAGGCGGCTCTCCATCACCTCCGCCTTGTCGGGTTGGCTATTGGTTCGCTCCAAGGTCAACAAGGCCTCGACCCAAGAGGGTGTTTTGCTGACCGGTTTCGCCGCCGGCGCTCCGGGTTGAAGTGCGGACGTGGTTCTGGCCGCAGCGGCTGCGACCACGATCGCACCCGCCTTGTATTCCTCCACCAGGGTTTCGAGTTCCGCGAGTTCTTCTGGGGTCAGCTTGGCCAGACCGGAGGCGCGAATCTTCTCCGGGGTTAATCCCTTGGCGAAATCACCGGCGATCGCACCGGTCAGGGCGAATAGCAGGGTGGCGATGAGTATGCCGACGTGCTTGATGCCGCGATCTAGCTGGGTCAGCCCCTCTCGGACAACTCAAATGTGGTGGGCGCTCGCTGCGAATGTCCGCGGGTGAGTGCGCGGTCATAGTCCGGAAGACACTAGCCGACCACGACTGCGACGGACGCCTTAGAGGCCAGCCTGTCGAAAGAAGGGAAGCCCCGCTTCGCTGCATGTTGGCCGAGGATTTTCTTTTCGCGGAAATTAGCCGCGCGGCGGATTTCGACTCCGTTCGTCAGCGTGACATGGCTGATGGCCACCTGACCGATGCCGCGGACGGCGAGTCGGAGTTTGGCCGTGGGCGCATCAACTGGCACGGTGAATTCACGTTTGCACTTTGAGCGGGGCCGCGCGGTTTGGGCACGAAATTCCATCGTGAATCGGCTGGCTAATTCGCGCCAGAGGCCGTCGGGGCCCAGTTGTTCGACCATAATTTTTTGCCCCGCGGGCGCAAAATTATGCACCATAAATTGTAACTGCCAGGCTCCACAAACGGGGGTGCCCTCTATGATGATGGCGGGGTTTCGGCCGGCAGCTTTTAACCACTCCCGCCATGCCCTGAGGCGGTGCGCATCCGCTTGGAGCATTTTTTCATTGGGCCCGCATATTTGGGGTGAGCGCGTCCGTACCCACATGGCGCGGGCGGCGGTGCGACCAGCTTGGAGGGCTTGGGCAAACTCGGCGGCGGTAGCCTTAAGCTGTACCAGATAAGTCGTCGCGGTTTCTCCTCGGCGCGGGGCGCCGCCTTGAATTGAGCGATCTTGGGCGATAATTCGCCGTAATTTAAATACGGTGCGCGCCGCGGCCCGCACAAACGCGTCGCGCTGCGCGAGATATAATCTAAAAGCGAGACTCGCGGCTAAGGCCTTGGGCCAGCCAATCGATGGCTGGCAGAGGCGGCGAAAGAATCGTTCTTCGACTTGGTAGGGCTTGAGGCTTTCGTTACCAGCAAAGAGATCCCAGCGATCATTAATCTGCCAACGGGCATAACCCGTGAACGCATATTCATCAGCGGCTAAGAGGGAACGCGCTAAGGGGCGGGCATGATCGGATTTAAATACGCGCTTGAGTCCAGCCGCGAGCATGGCGGTAGCATCGCTTACTTGAGGTTC
>CAIVJE010000088.1 GCA_903906135.1 uncultured Verrucomicrobiota bacterium
GTTTTGCTGCATTGCTGCCGTTTTGCGGAGCCGAGCTACGCGGGACTCCTCGCGACCGACTACCAAATGTTCACGGAAATTGCCGCTGAGGCTGAGCTGCTAAATTGGCTCCACCAAACTAAAGTTTAGCGTGGGGCCGATTAGACCAAGGGAGACTCGCCGAGCAAGTTAGCAAAAATTAACTTACCGCTCCCATTGGGCAAAACCCCGATAATTTCTGCCGTGACGCGTGTGCCGACATAAGCCCGCGCGTGATTAACCACCACCAGAGAGCCATCGGGCAAATAGCCGATCGCCTGCCCATCCTCTTTGCCAATTTTAAGCAGTTCAATGGCGATGCTTTCCCCAATGACTAATTCAGGTCGCAACGCGCTTTCGAGCGCCTGTAGATCTAACCAAGCGACTCCATGAAATTGAGCCATCTTCGCGAGATTAACATCGGTCGTGAGCAATCTAGCCCGCATCGATTGGGCAAGGAAGATCAACTTGGCTTCACTATCCTGCAAACGAGTGACCTCACTCTGCTGAATACGAATATCAATGTGCTTGATGGCGCGCAGATCATTCAAGACCTGGAGACCGCGCCGCCCGCGCGCCTGCTTCACCGCATCATCGGAGTCGGCAATCAGCTGCAATTCATTCAGCACAAAAGTTGGAATAATCAGCGCCGCACCCATAAATTGGGTTTGGCAAATTTTCGCAATCCGGCCGTCGACCAAAGCGGTCGTATCAACGATGACTAACGGCGCCTCCGCTTCCTGCGGCACAAAACGCACATACGGAATGACTAAATTAAAATCATCCTTACCGCGCAATGCGATGACGGTGCCAAGGTAGGTGCAAATGATGAACAAGGCCATTTGCACCAAATAAATGATCTGGGGATCGCCGCGGTTAAGCAGCGGCGAATTAGTAACCAACCATGCCACGAGGGCCCCGATGCCTAAACCAAAAGTGACCGCCGTCAGACCTCGTAGCGAGAACCCCTTCAGCATGAGATCGACGAGGATCACTAACGACCCAATCATCAGGCCAATGCTGATAGCGAGCCCCCGCCGATGGTCCCATTCTTCTACGGTATAGCAGATCAACCAACTCGCGATCGCACAAAATGCGATAAATAGAATTCGAATAATGAGCAGAGTTTTATTCATGGGAATATGACCTCCTTAATTAAAAAACCCCCGATTCTTCAACCACAGTAGAAGAAATGGCAGAATCAGAAAAATAATCATGACGCCATAAAGAATCATTTGTGCCCGCTGGGCTTTCTTCTCTAGCTCTGGATCAGGCTCACTCATCTACCCCATCCGACCAATCACCTCATCCGATGACAACGCAATACTGGCTCGTTAAATCAGAACCCTCCGCCTACGCGTGGGCCGATCTGGTGCGCGATCGGCGCACCGCGTGGACCGGCGTACGCAACTACGCGGCCCGGCTACACCTCAAAACCATGCAGAAAGGGGATGAAGTCTTTTTTTACCATAGCGTTGAAACCAAGAGCATCGTGGGCCTGGCCCGGGTGACCAAAACATTTTTCCCTGACCCGACCGCCCCCGGCGAGGATTGGGCCGCGGTCGAGCTCACCGCCGTCGTGGCCTTGGCTCAACCGGTCACCCTCGCCCAAGTCAAAGCTGACGCAAAGCTACAAAACATTGCTCTCGTTCGCCAAAGCCGACTTTCAGTCATGCCCCTCCGACCGGCGGAATTCGCGCTGATCAAACAGCTCGGCGGCATCTGAGCCCACCCTCGCGGCATCACTTCCGCGCAGCCACAAGCTCGACAATTTCGCTAGAGAAGTTTTTCGTTACTCCGATCACGTGACCAACCATATCGCCATTCTCGCCCCAGGTCTCCTAGGCGCCTCTGTCGCACAGGCTGCTCGTCATTTCGGCGCCGCCCAGCGCATCACCCTCTGGGCCCGCCGACCCGAAACCCGCCAAGAATTGAAGGGGCAAACGTGGTGCGACCACGTCGCTGATTCCGCGGCCGACGCGGTCAAGGGCGCCCAGTTAACGATCATCTGCAGTCCGGTAGATCAAATTATCCCACTGCTTACCACCATCGCTCCCCATCTAGCGGCTGGTTCGTTCGTCACGGATGTGGGCAGCGTGAAAACTGAAATTTGTCAAAAAGGCCACTCAGCGATTTTCCCCCACGCCCATTTTGTCGGCTCTCACCCGATGGCCGGATCAGAAAAAACGGGCTGGGCGCATGCGCGGCCTGATCTTTTTGTCGGCCGCACTGTATTTGTCACGCCGCGCCCTGACACGGCGCCTGTCGCCACCGCCCACGTCGCTGCTTTCTGGACTGCGCTTGCGGGCAAGGTTGCTACGGTAGCACCTGACGCACACGACGAGATCGTCGCGCATATCAGCCATCTTCCTCAAGTCCTCGCGTCCACGCTTTGCGCGGCCCTGCAGCGCCAAAATCCGCAGTGGCATACTTATGCTGGCGGAGGGCTCCGCGATACGACTCGCATTGCGAGTAGTGACCCAAAACTTTGGCGAACGATCCTCGAACAAAATCGCGACGAAGTCCTCGAAGCACTTCGTCATTATCA
>CAIVJE010000089.1 GCA_903906135.1 uncultured Verrucomicrobiota bacterium
CGAATTTCTGCGGGCCGGAGGATTTGGTAAGGAGCTTCCAGCCGATCGTAGAGCGGCAGGAGCGCGGCGCGGGCGGGCCAGAGTTCTGGACTAAAAAGATTCAAGCAGCCCTGTTCGTTATGAAAAGTGTAGCCGGGTAATTCATTCGAAAATTCCCGAAAAATGCGCAGAGCATGGCGGCGAGCGCGGACACCGGTTTCTGACCAGAGCAGACCAGTACTGATGCCGGCGGCGCGACTGCTGGAGCCGGCGCCGATTTCATTTTTTTCCAACACCACCACACGGCCATAGCCCCGCTTGGCTAAATGATAGGCAGTGGAGAGACCCGTGACGCCCGCGCCAATGACGATTGCAGTTTTCATATTTTAAATAGCTTTTCTATGTTTAATAAATTTAAACGCGAATGCGCGCCCAGTGGATACTCAAGCATTGCGGAGTGCCGGCGTAAAAAACACAGAGCACTTCATTTGCACTGTAGGAAGCGAGGGCGGGATGGCCGAAACTCCATTTGCCCATATCTTCCCAGTATTGATTGAAATCAATGGGCTCGCCGCCAGCGGCGACGGCAGCTTGTTCGTTGTGGGTATAAACAATCAGGCGCTGCTCAACGGGCCAGGTCTGACCCTCGTCCGACGATTGCCAAAGCGTCATGGTGCAAGGATTGCCGCGATCAACCACGAAGGCGAGCCAACGACCGTCAGCGAGACACAACGGCGCGGCAATTTGTCCGGGGATAGTAGTGGCGTGGATCGGCTCCGCTTGCAGTCCCGTGGCGGTGATCCGGGCGCGGCCGACGTGAACCGAGAGATCGCATTTTTTAACCAGATCATGCGTCCAGAAGAGGCCGATAAATTCACCCTGATTTTTGGTAGGACAAAGGCGCTGGTCCCAGTAATAGATTTGATGTTGTGGGTCGCGCGCAACGAGGGCGGCCGGTTCAAAAGATCGCCCCCCATCATGAGACAGGGTTAGCCACGCGGCGTGATGACCGGGCAGGGGGTCATCAAATTGCTTGAAGCTTTCAAAAGCGAAGGCGAGGTCACCATTGGGCCAGCTCACAATCGGGCCCGTGGCGCCGCAACCGGCCAACCCCGGTGTGGGCAGAATGCGCCAGTTACTCCAGGTGGAGCCGTCATCGCAGGATTCCGCGACGAGTTGCCGAGAAGGTAAAATTCCTTGGGTGACCGGGTCAAACAGCGGGCGGGCCGGTTCGCTGCGATTGAACCACGTGGCGAAGAGCAGTAATTTTCCGGGAGCAGGCTCGTGGAGGGCGGGCCCACTCAGAGAGCCGGGGATGCCATTCAGCTGAGTTTCAAAATTAAAATTTATGAGCGTCCAATTTTTGCCTTGGTCGCTGGAGCGAGCTAATTGGATCGTTGAATCGGGGGCGTGCTTGACCGTGCCGACCTGAAACGCGCTCAGCCAAATGCCGGAAGAGGGCACTCGGTAGATGCTCGTGAAGAACGCGGCCCGGCGGCTAAGGGGTTGCTGGGTCGCGTCGTAAATGACGCCACGATCGAGTATGCTTGGTGCTTTTAGGGGAGGCATGAGAAAGGGGCGGCAGTTGATTAAATTGTCACAATAGTAGAGAGCCTTTGGCGGGTCGTTGATCGTTGGAAGCGGGCCGGTGCGACAAGAAGTTAGACGGGGGCTTGATCTTCCAGTTTATCTGATGGCGGACGCGGATTTGTCGGAAGTTTAAAAATAACCACTACCGTGGTTGCAATTAACAGAGCGAGCGCCGCCCAAAAACTAGCCCGCAAGCTCCACGTGTCGGAGATCCAGCCGTAAAGTACGGGTGCAAGACCGACTAAAGATGAGATGAGAACGAGAAACGAAAGATCGCGCCGCACGTGCGCTTTAGGCGAACAGAGCATGGGATAGTTCATATAATATACCCCGAAAAGTTCCCCGGCCCCATTGATACCAAATGCGAGCAAGAACCAGTAGCCCGGAACAAAGAGCACCCAAAGGACACCGGCAATTTGCAGACCAATGGTGACGAGTAACGGAGCTTTAGGATTGGTCCGCACCAGCAACCAGCCCAGGAAAAATCCACAAAGTATCTTAAAAGAAAAGCGTAGGACGAGCTGATAGCCGGCCAATTCCTCCGGCATTCTGCCCACGGCTTCTTGCGTAAAGAGGCTCATATTATTTTGCACCATGTTGCCGCAGTAAACGAGCAGGTAGGCGACGCTGGCAATGAGCAGGACGCGATTACTCAGGAAAGACTTTAAGCCTCCCATTAAACCTATGCTGAAGCTCTCTCGCTCCATCTCGACGGTGGGGAGCGGAACTTCATAGTAACGCACTGAAAATGCGGCGAGGGCCGTGCAGGTGCCGCCGATGGCGAAGAGCAGCGCATAATTGTAGGGGTAGACCACCGCGAGCCAAGTCGGTGGGGTCCAATTAAAGAGCGAGCCATTTAATAAAACTTGGGCACCAAGTGAGCCAATGACGGCAAAAGCCGGACCAACGCCGAAGGCGAGACTCAACGCTTTGCCACGGTAACGATCGGATACTGCTCGGCTGAGCACTTCCCAGCCCATAACGGCCACCACGCCGTTGGCTGACCCGACGAGCGTCGCATGAAGAAGTAATGACCCAATAATATACCCACTGGATAAGTTGGCGCACAGAACAAAAGCCACCCCTGCGCTGGCTACTGCCATCATGGTATACGCCGAAGCGAGAATTGGTTTTAGCAAACGCGCTTGAGGAAACAACCAAGCCACCACTACCGAGACACCGACGGTGGCAAGATAGATGGTGGAGGGAAGATTCGCGATCGTATTGGAGGTATCCAAGTGTTTGCACAATCCGGCTTGAACAAAGCCAATGTACAAAGCGGGCGCCCCTAAGTACGTCATGGAGACTTGCGCCGCATAGATCAATGCGTTGCGATTTTGCAGCCGCGGCTCCAATGGAAAAGGCGTTGGGGTTTCTTCAGGCATGGAATC
>CAIVJE010000090.1 GCA_903906135.1 uncultured Verrucomicrobiota bacterium
AATCAACGCCTTGGTAGCCCAAATGCGACGGATCATAATTAAAGCCAAAACGCTTATGCCCCTTCACTGCCGCCAGCGCCCGTTCCGCACTCGCGAGATCAAACGCAATCTCAGTAGGGTGAACCTCCAAGGCAAAATTCGTATTTTGTTTTTCGAATTCCTCGAGGATCGGGCCAAAGCGTTGCGCAAAATCCTGGAACCCTTTTTCCCAATAGGCCTGCGATGTGGGCGGGAAACCGTAAATCGAATGCCAGATAGACGATCCCGTGAACCCATTAACGATGGCCGGTGCTTGATTGGCCGCCGAGCGCCCTGGCTGGGCATTCATGAAGGCCCGCGCCGCCTTGGCTGTCTGGGCCAGCTTCTTCGCCGCCCGCTGGCGAACACCTTCGGGCTCACCATTACCCCAGACATCCGGCGGCAGAATCGCCTGATGACGCTCATCGATCAAATCGCAAACCGCCTGACCAACCAAATGACTAGAAATAGCGTAGCAAGTCAGACCATGATCCGAGAGGAGTTCCCATTTTTTCCGGAGATAATCCGGCGAACCGGCTTGATCGACTTCGAAATGGTCGCCCCAGCAAGCAAGCTCGACCCCATCATAGCCGAGCTTTTTAGCCAACGGGGCCAGTTGCTCGAGAGGAAGATCGGCCCATTGGCCGGTGAAAAGAGTAATTGGACGTGCCATAGTTAGGTGAGGTTGCTCGTTGAGGATTTAAGAAAATTGAAGGCAAACAATGATTGCGGACAGCGTAATTCAAAGCTTCAGCTGGCGCAGATAGGCCAAGCTCGCGGGAACATTCTCCAACGGAGCCGGCGTCTCATCTTCAATAAAATAATAGCCGACGCCAATTTTTTGCGCCGTCCCAATAACTTCCGGCCAGTTAATTTGCCCAGCACCGACCGCTACGTTATCCGTGTCAGGTGCGTGCCCCGTGGGCTGACCATAGGGCGCGGCGCGGCGAATATCTTTCACATGTAACGACACCCAGCGGTTAGCATATTTATTCAGCAACTTTACCGGATCACCGCCGCCGTGATAAATCCAAAAAACATCCATTTGATAGCAGACGGTCTCCGGATTAGTCGCGCGAATCAAATCATCGAGCAAAGTTTCCCCCGCCGTCGCCGTGGGGACCAACTCATAACCATGGGGATGGTAACCAAATTTAAGACCCGCCGCGCGAAAGACTTCTCCCGCGTGATTAAAGTCTTTAGCCGCTTGCTGAATTTGCTCCGGGGTAAAGGCGCCCTGATGAGGAATCCACGGACAAATAACATAACTCACGCCCAAGACTTTGGCGGCGCGCACCATCGGAGCTAAATCTTTGGTCAATTCAGCATACTGCACATGCGCACTGGGCATCTTTAAGCCCCGCGCATCGAGCGCGGCACGAACTTGCTCCGCCGTCATGTTCGGCGTCACCAGGGCGCCCTCCAGTTCAACCACTCCCCACTTCTTCGCTAAATCCAGGGAGGCCGGCAATCCCTTCGTCAGCGCGGTAGCCCGCAAACTCCAGAGCTGCAGACCAATATGATCATGGAAATCAGCCTGCAGCTGATGCTGGGAAACGAGGGCCAATAACATAGCAACAAGCAGACGATTTATTTTCATGGGGTAAAAACGAGAGCGACTGACTCAATTTGTTAATTCTCCTCTCAGCGTCGATTCAGAAATGATCCTGCCGCCAGTCTTTATCAACTGATCAGGTCAACCGATTATCGGACGGCGGGTTTGGCTCGCTGCGCGAGCACGCTCAGAATGGCTTGGTCGCGCTCTTTTTCCAAATCCTCCAGTGACCTGCCCGCGGCCGCCTCGTGCACTCCCTGAATGATGGCAGCTTTGAGCTCGGGCGTTAGTTCGGGCTGACCAAGATCAGCCCACATTTTGGCGAAGGGCCCCGCAAGATGATTCATAAAATGAGTCATCCCACCCTGACCACCCCCCAGATGGAAAATTAAATTAGGTCCGAGCGCGCTCCATCTTAAACCCGGTCCTTCACTGACGGCGGCATCCACATCCGCGACACTCACGACTCCCTCCGCGACTAAATGCACCGCTTCCCGCCAGAGGGCCGCTTGGAGTCGATTGGCCACATGACCGGGAATTTCTTTGTTCAACCGAATCGTACGTTTGCCGAGCCGTGTATAAAATTGCTCAGCCGCAATGATCGTTGCGCGCGATGTTTTCTGTCCGCCGACAATTTCCACCAACGGAATCAAATGCGGCGGATTAAAGGGATGCCCTAAGACGCACCGTTCCGGATGGCGGCACTCGCTCTGCATCACGCTCATCGCCAAGCTCGATGAGCTGGACGCTAGGATTACGGTACTCGGCAAAATCGCATCCATTTCCGCAAATAGTTTGATTTTAAACTCGGCTCTTTCGGGACCATTCTCCTGTACAAAATCGACGCCCGTCAGCGCCGTCGGCAGATCGGCGTGAAAGTGCAACCGGCCGCGATCAGCGCCGGGCGCCAGACCCAACGTGACCAGCAGCGGCCAGACTCGATCCACATAACCGCGCAAATCGCGTTCCGCATTGGGCGCGGGATCAGTCGCGACCACGTCCAAACCATGCGCCAGAAAAAACGCAGTCCAACTAGAGCCAATGAGGCCAGTGCCGACCACCGCGACACGTTGAATAGAATTCGAGGCGGGCATCAGCGGCAGGTTAATAATAAAGTGGAACAGCTAAATTCAAGCGATGGTCGTAACGGCTAGCGTCCATTTCATCAGAGTAGGCTCCGCACACTCAAGTCCGCTGCCAAGCGCGGGCCAAGGCTTGCCGCAGCACCACGGCATCCGGCCAAGCTGGCGGTAAGCCGGTGATATTGTAGCCGCCCCCGCCCGCAGAGTACGGCCCCATTTCAGGACACGCGTACATCGTTTTGTTTTTATTAGAGCGAGCCCGTTTCCATAATTTCATCAGCGCTTCCACAAATACGAGATAGCTTTTGACCTCAGGTGTGAGGACCCCGCGATGGGTAACTGGTACCTGAGCATGGTGGCCGTTAAAAGGGCGGAAATGGACCTGTTCACTATTCTGCAGCAAAGCGGGATGATCGAGCAGGCGCTCAATATAATTGCCGGGATGCAAATGTTTGACCGCCGCCAAGTGCGAGAAATCAAAATTCATTTTAATCAATTCGCCCGTCGCACGGTGATAGCGATCGGCAATCTCGTACGTCTTCTCGGGCGTCTCGGTGCAGCAATCACGGTGAATTTCCAACGAAAGGACGACGCCGCCGATTTTCTCGGCCGCCCGCACCAACTGCAGCCAGTGGCGCATCGCCAAGGCGGGCGGAGTATCGTGATTATCCAACTGCACATTAATATGCACCGCACCGCTTTCTTTTTGCGCCCGGATCAAGCGGCTAAAATCAGCCGGCTGATCAGTGGAGATAAACCCGAGAATATATTTTAAGCCGTGTTTTTCCGCGAGGCGGCGATGCTCGGGGGTCACGGCCGTAGTCAAGCCGTCAAAGCCCGCGGCGGCGACAGCCTTGATTTTTCTTTCGAGCGACCACTCGCGCGCCAAGACAGGATGACCAGTGAGCGACCAGAGATTAGCGATATGAGCGATTTGGGACATGGGCGTGGGATTAAATGAGTTCGTTTATTTGACCTCTCGCCCACCGGGAGTCCAGCCTGCGTAATTATTTTTGGTGAAAAATCATTTTACCCCCTCCCCGCCAAAGTCGACTTGCCAAAGCGCTAAACAACTCAATGCATTCTCCCATGCCTCGCATTCCTCTCGAAGACAGTTTCGCCGACGTTATTAGCAAGACGCAGCGTGGCTACAAACTCACCGATGCTGCGCTCGTCGAAAAAGCGCAAATCACCGCCAGCGATCTCGCCGCCCTCAAGGCTGGGGAAATAATTGAGCCCGCCCTCCTCGCGGTAGCGGGAGCGCTCGATTTGGGTCGCCACGCTCTGTTCGCCCACGCTCGCCGCGAGTGGTACCCCGAACAGCCGATCTTCAAGCGGGGGTTCGCCATGTTTAATACCCAATTCGAAGATATGACGGTCAACAGCTACTTGGTCTGGGATAGCAAGACCCGCCTTGCCGCTGCCTTTGACACCGGCGCCAACTGCCAAGCCATGCTCGATACGATCGCGGGTGAAAATTTAACGCTGCGCTATATTTTCTTAACTCACACCCACATCGACCACATCGCCGACCTCGATCGTTTAGCCGCCACCGGCGCGGAAGTTTGGGCCAGCGAACTCGAGCCCTGCGATCGGCCCGGGGCAAAAATCTTCCAAGAAAATGCCCACTTTCACATGGGTGAGCTCGCGATCAAGACGCTGTTCACGTGGGGCCACTCACCCGGCATGACGACATTTTTTATCACGGGATTATCTTGGCCCCTCGCCATTGTCGGCGACTCAATCTTCGCCAGCTCCATGGGTGGCAGCGCGACTCACTTCGACATGCAGCTCCGCAATAATAAACAAAAAATCATGAAGCTGCAGGCTGACACCGTCCTCGCCTGCGGCCACGGCCCGCTCACGACTTTGAAGCAAGAGAAACAACACAATCCCTTTTACGCTCACTAATATGTCACAAAAAATCGCTATCGTCGGTACCGGTCGCATGGGTGGCAACATGGCTCGTCGCCTCAAAGATTGCGGCTATCAGATCACCGCGGTCTATGACGCCCATGCCCCCCTGGCCGAAAGCCTCGCCACCGAAATCGGGGCGCGCGCCGCTCGCACATTGGCTGAAGTCACGGCCGCGGCCGATCTGATCTTCACGGTCGTAACCGATGATGCGGCCCAACTAAAAGTATTTGCCGAAACGGGTGACTCATTGCTGATCGGCGCCTCCGGCAAAATTTTTGTCAACTGCGCGACGCTCACTCCCAAAGTTCATGTGGAAGTCGAACGGCGCGCCCAACGCGTCGGCGGCATTACCCTCGAAGGCTGCATGGCCTCCAGTATTCCTCAAGCGCGCAACGGCACGCTCTATCTCATGTGCGCAGGGGATCGCTCGACCTTTGATCAG
>CAIVJE010000091.1 GCA_903906135.1 uncultured Verrucomicrobiota bacterium
CATCGGGGAAGAGGCTTACGCCGCTTTTAAGAAACTCGATTTAGGCGATATCATTGGGGCCGAAGGCACTTTATTTAAAACAAAGACGGGTGAAATCACGGTGCGGGTGGGGCAATATATGCTCGTGAGTAAAGCCCTGCGCCCTCTGCCCGAAAAATGGCACGGGCTGACGGATGCGGAGCAGGTCTATCGGCAGCGGTATCTCGATCTGATCGTCAATCTGGAGTCACGGGCTCGGTTGATGCTTCGCAGTCGGATTGTCGCGAGCATTCGCCAGACGTTAGCTGAGCGGCAATTTATTGAAGTAGAAACGCCCGTGCTTGAAGGGGTCGCCGGCGGCGCCGCTGCCCGGCCCTTTGTGACACATCACAACGCCCTGGGCGCAGATTTTTATCTCCGCATCGCCCTCGAATTGCGTCTCAAGCGTTTACTCGTTGGCGGCTACGATCGGGTTTTTGAGTTGGGCCGAATTTTTCGCAACGAAGGGGTTTCGCGAAAGCATAATCCTGAATTCACGATGTTGGAGGTCTATCAAGCTTACACCGATTTTCGCGGGATGATGCAGTTGGTGCGGGCGATCTTTGATGATGTCTGCCGCAAAGTCTTAGGGACTTCCGAGATCAAGCATGCCGCCAGTGGGCAGATTATTAATTTTGCCGGGGAGTGGCGCGAGGCACGGTATTTTGATCTGATTGACGCGGCCGTGGGCTCGTCGCTCAGCGTGCTGCGGGGGACCGCTGGGTATAAGGCGGCCGCGACGGCGGCCGCGCAACAGCTCGGACTCGAAATTCATCCGGGTTGGGAAACTTTTGAAATTGTGAACGAGATTTTTTCCAAAAAAATCGAGCCCACCCTCATTCAGCCTACCTTTGTGACTCACTTGCCGAAGGAGTTGTGTCCGTTGGCCAAGCTTAATTTGCAAGATCCAGGCTTAATTGATGTCTTTGAGTTGTGTATTGGCGGCATGGAAGTGGCCCCGGCTTACTCGGAGCAAAATGACCCCCTGGTGCAGCGCGCGATGTTTGCGGCGCAAGCCGGCGAGGATCAGCAGAAACTGGATACTGATTTCCTGCTCGCGCTCGAGCATGGCATGCCCCCGGCGGGCGGTATGGGAATCGGGATCGATCGATTGTGCATATTATTGACCGGCGCGGAAAGCATTCGAGATGTGATTCTGTTCCCTTCGCTCCGTCCGGGCCAGGCGGGGGCGGGCCTGGCGGCCGCGGCTCCGGTTTAAGCATGGGGTGAAAGGCGTCAGCGTCACACGGAGGCTCGACCTGATTCCTGACGCCTGATAACTTATTTCTTAGATATGCCTTGGTACTTTTATTTAGCGCTGAAGCAGCTGTTTCCCGCGGGACGGCGGTTGCCGTTTTTTACTTTGATCTCGGTGGCGGGCGTGGGCTTGGGGGTGGCGCTGATGTTAGTCTCGACGAGTGTGATGGGCGGCTTTGGGTATCAGATTAAGCGGATGATCATCGATACGCAGGGGGAGGTGCAGATTCGTGGGCGCGGGCCGATTGAGGCGACGGCGGCCATGGAGCAAGCCATCGCCCGAGTGCCGGCGGTGGCGGCGGCGGCCCCGTACGCGCAGGGTGTGGTGATGCTAGAATTTAATCGGCGACCAGCGTTTCCAACTATTCAGGGTTTCGCGCTGGAGCGGATGCGCCAAGTGATTCCGCTGGAGCGTTACTTGATCGCCGGTGCTTGGAGCGAGCTCGACGATGATGCGGTGATACTCAGTTCGCTCTTGGCGAATTCGCTGGGGGTGAACGTGGGCGATCTGGTCAGTGTTTATTCACCCCTGATGTTGGAGCGCATGAAAGCGCAAGAAGTGCTCTTGCCGCGAGCGGTGCGCGTGGCGGGGATTTTCCAGATTGGCCATCAGCAACTGGATAGCTCGACCGTGCTTTGTTCACTGCGGTTGATGCAAGATCTCTACGGCATGGATCAATTAATCCACGGCTATAACGTGCGTTTGCAGCCCGGGGCGGATCCCGATGTCGCGGTGGCCGCGCTTAATGCCGTGCTGCCGCCGGTGGCGCGGGCCCTTACGTGGTTTGAAGCCAATGCGGATTTTCAAGCCGTGATTAGCTTTGAGCGGAATATGATCTTTTTCCTCCTGACATTTATTATCGTCGTCGCTGCTTTCTCCATCACGAGCTCGCTGCTGGTGACCGTCGTGCGAAAAACCCGTGAGATTGGTTTACTGGGCGCGATGGGTGGGTCCGCGCGACAGGTCGCACTCTGTTTTTGTGCGCAAGGGTTGCTGATCGGGGTGGGGGGCACGCTCGGGGGCCTCGGGTTGGGTTTCACCTTGCTGCACTACCGCAATGCACTGGTGCAGTTCATTGCTAGCCTGACGATGGGACCCGAGGTGTTTGCGAAATTCTATCAATTTAATTCGCTCCCCGCCCATACGGAATCGAAGGACGTAATTATCATTATCGTATTCTCGATTCTCGCTGCAACTTTGGCGGGGCTGATCCCCGCATGGCGGGCGGCTAAACTTAAACCAGTGGAGGCGCTGCGCAGTGAGTAACCCCGTGACAATTCTCCGAGCGGCGGGCCTGCGCAAAAATTATCCAAGCGGCGATCGCACCTTGGCGGTACTCCAGGGGGTCGATTTTTCCGTGAGCGCCGGTGAGACAGTCAGCGTGCGGGGTGAATCAGGTTCTGGTAAGAGTACTTTGTTAAATATTCTCGCGGGACTCGATCGATCAGAGGCCGGCGAATTGTGGTGGGGCGCCGAGGCCGCTCATCAGCTTAGTCTCGCCGAACTCACGGCCCGTCGTGGTCGGTATCTCGGTATGGTTTTTCAATCTTATTACCTCATTCCCGAGCTTGATGCTTACGCCAATATCCTGATGGCAGCTCGCCTGGTGGGGCGGGTGGGCCCCGCGGAGAAAGCGCGGGTCACGCAGTTACTCGAGCGCGTGGGCTTGGGGGAGCGGGGGCATCATTTGCCGAGCCAGCTTTCAGGCGGTGAGCGCCAACGCGTGGCGGTGGCGCGGGCGTTGCTGAATCGTCCGGCGGTTATTTTGGCGGATGAACCGACCGGTAATCTCGATGAAGCGACGGGCGATGGCATCATTGAGTTGCTCGTGAGCGCTTGCGCTGAGGCGCAAGCGGCGCTCGTGCTGGTGACGCATAATGTCGCTCACGCCAAAAAAACTCAGCGGCAACTTCACCTGCAGGGCGGGCGATTTGCCTGAGCCGAGCGGCTCACGATTGCCGACTGAATTGTTTTAGCCGATCACGGCTGCACGCGGATGATCCCTTTCATCACAAGGGCGTGGCCGGGGAAGCTGCAGATGAAATCGTAATCTCCTGGGGTCGTTGGCGCGATGAAGTAGATCGTGTCGCTAGCGCCCGGCTGAATCACCGCCGAGTGGTAGAGAACCTCTGGGCTATCCGGCACGTAATTTTTAGCGGCTCCCGCGATCCCCAGATTGAGGGCCAAAGCGCCGATCGCTTGGCCTTGACCTGGCGTGCAGAGAACGAAGTTGTGCAGCATATCATCCGCGTTGCGGAAAATTAAACACACGCGTGCCCCCGGTTTTACTGAGAGCAGCGTTTGGTCAAATTTCAGCCCGGGCAGCGTGCTGAGAATGATGGTCTGATCGCCATCGTTAGACGGGCGGTTCCAATCCTTGGGTAGTTTCGTGGCATGCTTGGGCGTGTAGACATTGGCTTCAGCGGCAACGGGAGCCATGCACAATTCTGTGTCAGCTGGATCGATCGGAATGATGCGCTCGCCATAAGGCCGACGATTGAGGGTGTAGTACGCGGTGGAATGCAGGAGGGTTTGGCCATCGTGAGCGGCGCGCACACCGGCGGCCTTGATCTCGTGAATGTAGCCTTCGCGCAAACAAATGCTCGCGAGGCGAACGCTGAGTCCATCGGGGGCGACCACGACCTTGCGCACAGGACAGTCAAGGCGGTTGATCGGCGCACTGCCATAGGTTTCGTGATAGCGGTAGGTGAAGCCCGCGATGCGGTAGCTATCCGGATTGGCCGCGGTCACTGGATCGACGGGTTGGGTAAAAGTGAGGAGAAAGCCGTCGGGCTGAGCCTTGACCTCTTTAATTTCAAAAGGCACTTGGCCGGTCCAGACGAGGCGTTCGAGCCCTTGCTGTTTGGCGCCGACCGAGCCCCAGCCGCGGGCGGTCTCTCCAGCAAAGAGGGAACCATCCTCGCCGAGGGCGAGGCGAATAATCCCGCATTCAAATCCTTCACGGAAGGCATAGGCCGCGCCCTGCCAGACGCCTTTTACTTTTTCCATCGTGACGCGCACCACTTTGCTTTGACCTTGGTCGCCGACAAAAAATTGACCTGCAAAAGGGCCGAATTTTCCGCCAGATAAATCTTCAATGATACCTGCATTAGAGATGCCCAAAATGGTATGAGGCAGCCAGACGGCTGGGGGCTTGATGCCAGGGATGCGCTGGGCCACTTCGTGCATCGGTTCGCCCGTGCTAGGAATATCTTGGGGGCGAAGTTTTACGGTGGAGCCGGCCAGCTTGCTCGAGCTGAGGCCGGCAGGATGACCGGCAAAATCACCGGGTTCTACGTGCGTGATGCGGCCGGAACCCACCCACTCACCTTGATTTTCGGTAAAAAACCAATCGCCTTGAGACGACACGGTAAATCCGCAAGGCGAACGCAGGCCCGCGGCGATGGGGATGAGTTGTCCATCGGGCGTAATTTCCACCATCCACCCGCGCCAAGGAACGGGCGATTGAGTAGCGCCGCCGAAGGCGACATTCAGCGTGATGCGTAAATTACCATTTGGCGCCAACACGGGTCCGTAAGCGTATTCGTGGTAGCTGCCAGAGATCGGCAGCTTGCACACCGTTTGAAAAAGATCCGCTCGTCCGTCACCATCGGTGTCGGCAATGCGCGTCAGTTCCTGACGTTGCGCGACGTAGTAGCCACCGGGCGGAGCCGCGATAATGCCGAGGGGCTCATGCAGGCCGGAGGCAAATAAGGTATAACGTGGCTGGGGGTTTTCGTCATAGGCACCCTCGATCAGCCAAATTTCCCCGCGGCGAGTGGTGACCATCAAGCGTTTGCCGGGTAGCGGCAAAATGCCGCTGACTTCGAGGACGATGTTAGCAGGAACCGGGAGAGGGATTCGCTGCCAGTAGCTGTTCTCGCGGGCGACGAGATTGTTTGATGGCTCCACAAAGCGTTCGGCCGCTGAGGGGTCGTTCGCTTGCGCGTGGGCCGTCGGCGTGAGTGCAATGAGCAGTAAGGAAGAAAGAATGAGGCGCTTCATGGTGAGAGGTTACCAGACGAGCGTGTAGACGATGGGCTGATCGAGAGTGGCTTTAGTGATGGGTGCGACCAATTGCTGCCGGCCGTAGCGGGTCCGCAAAAAAGGCTGCACGGGGGAGTGGGCGGGGAGATCAAGGTAGTAGGCGCGATCACCGATAATGTAACCGCGGCCATTCGGCTGCGGGGTGATTTGCTCTGCCTCAGCGAGGAGCACCCACGATTCCCAATCAGTTTTTTTGCCGGTGATAAGCAGCGTGCGGGTCAGGCCGTGGCTAGCGGTGGCGGGAGCAATGCGATCGGTGGCCGTGAGTGTAGCCAAGGTGAAGTGGAAGACCGGCTGACCGTTAGGTTCGAGTTGGTAGCCTTGCGAGGACCAGAGCGGATCCGGTTGATCCGGCCAGTCGTGGGCTGAGCTTTCAATGAGAGCGAGGACAGGTTTGTCCGATAAGGTCAGGGCTGGTCCCGCGGGTTTTGCTAGCTGATTCTCTCCGCGGCCATCCCACAGTTCAAAGGTGTCGAGGAACTGACCCCGCCACACCCGAAGGATGGCGGCGGTTTCAAAATCATAGGCGTAATGTAAACCGTCCGGCGTTCCTACATTGATCGCATAGAGATGTTTTTTGGGAGTGAAGGGTACAAAACCTCGCTGCAGTCGCACGCGATCGATGGAGGGTTCAATCAAGATTTCACTCACTGGCTCGGGGGCCGATTTCGCGCCAGCCAACTTGGTGGATTTCGGGGCGGAGAGTTCTCGGCGAGCTACGCTCGGGCCTTCAGCGGTCAATTTGAAGCCCGACTTGCGATTGCTGCCGTGCATATAATCGAGTCGCATCAAGTGGCGCCCAGCCGTGAGCACGATGGGTCTGGTATAGCCCCCTGATTGAATCGGCTCCACCACGGGGTGCCCATCGACAAACACGGTAACAGGATCAGGCCCGCGATCTGCGGCTGCTTGAAAAGCGTAGGTTCCCGTGATGGGCACGACGAGCGTACCGGTATAGACGATGACAAACTTTCCAGATTGAGGGACCTCCTCGCCGGAAAATTGCCGAACCGAACCGCTACCGGTTGGGACCGTGGCCTCATAGTCCCCCATTTTCTCCTTGGGCATGGTGGTGTATAACTTGTAGGTCAGGTCATCGACCGACAGGTGCGCGGCCTGATCGAAGCGTTTGTAGGTGATCGCGCGCAGGGCGACTGAGCCGTGATCACCCTGAATCATCAGCGGCCCGAGCGGGCCTTCGTTGGTGAAAGCCGCCGAGCGCGTCGGGCCCGTGACTTCAACGTTTTCATGAATCACAAAATCATTGAGAGCCACTTTGATGAAACGAGCGTTGGCAATTTTTCGACCGGCGGCGTCAAAGCGGGGCGCTTGAAATTCAATATGCAGATGTTGCCAAAGACCGGGGGCGCGACTGGCGTTGGCGCGGGGGGCGACCCCTTCATACCCCTCGCGGCCTTTGCCGCGCGCGCCATCCCAGCGCTCATAAATACTACCGCAGTCAGCGACCGTCGGTACTTTTACTCCCCAGCTATCAAACAACTGCACCTCATAGCGGCCCATCAGGTAGACGCCGGAGTTCGATCCGGCGGTCATTAAGAAATCAAGATCGAGCTCAAGGTCACCATGCTCCCACGCAGTGAATAAATGACCGCGCGCGGCCGGCGTGGGATTATTGACCAAAATTCCTGTACCCGGCAGAGTTGTGAGCAATTTTTCGGTGCGCGGATCGCCACCGAGCCCGCGCGCCGGTTGCCAGTTGGCGGTTGGCGCTCGAAAATTCACCAATGAATCAAGCGGCAGGTCCGTCGGCGGAATTTCAGATTGAGCAACGGCGCCGATCGCCAGCATGAAGCTGGCGGCCAAGGCGCACATCACCCGTGAAAGGGAGAGACGTGGGGTAGACATGAAAGCACAATTACGCTCGTTCACGACGGGTTAGACCGCAATCGGGAAGTTTGCGTGGTCAGTCGTATGACGCGGGGCGGATGCCGGCGCCATCATCGCAGTCGATTAAAAAATAAGGCGCGACGCCGCGTTTGATCGCTGCATCGCGCCCGAGTTCAGGCTAGATTATCGGTGGCCGTCGTACCAATCAGATGAGATCAAAGCGATCGGCGTTCATCACCTTGTTCCAGGCGGCCACGAAATCGCGGACAAATTTCGCCGATGCATCGTTCTCAGCATAGACCTCGGCCAAGGCACGCAGTTGTGAGTTCGAACCAAACACGAGGTCGACGCGGGTGGCCGTCCATTTCACATCACCGGTAGCGCGGTCGCAGAGCTCAAACAGCTCTTCGGTGGGCGTCGTTGGTTTCACCACATTGCCCATATCGAGCAAGTTGACGAAGAAGTCGTTGGTGAGTGTTTCTGGGCGGCTCGTAAATACGCCGTGTTGCGATTTGCCGTGATTAGCGTTGAGCACACGCAGACCGCCAATGAGCACAGTCATTTCAGGAGCGGTGAGCCCGAGGAGCTGAGCTTTGTCCACTAAGAGCTGTTCAGCCGGTAGGGTGTAGCGGGTCTTGAGGTAGTTGCGGAACCCATCGGCCTGCGGCTCGAGCACGGCAACGGAGGTCACCTCGGTTTGCTCTTGCGACGCGTCACTGCGGCCCGGCGTGAAGGGCACGGCGATCTCATGGCCAGCTTTTTTGGCCGCCTGTTCAATCGCCGCCGCCCCGCCGAGAATGATGAGGTCGGCGAGCGATACTTTTCTGCCACCGGTTTGGGCGGAGTTGAATGCTTGCTGAATGCCTTCGAGGGCTTTGAGCACCTTGGCCAAGCGGGCGGGTTGGTTCGCTTCCCAATCTTTTTGCGGGGCGAGCCGGATGCGCGCACCGTTGGCCCCGCCGCGTTTGTCGGAGCCGCGGAAAGTCGAGGCGGAAGCCCACGCGGTCGAGACGAGTTCAGAAATCGAAAGACCCGAGGACAGAATCTTGCCCTTGAGCGCAGCGAGATCTTTAGCGTCAACGAGGGGATGATTCAACGCGGGGATCGGATCCTGCCAGATGAGATCTTGGGCCGGAACCTCCGCGCCGAGGTAACGGATTTTTGGCCCCATGTCGCGGTGAGTGAGTTTAAACCAAGCGCGGGCGAAGGCCTCGGCGAATTGATCGGGGTTAGCCAGGAAGCGCCGAGAAATTTTCTCGTAGGCTGGGTCAGCGCGCAGGGCGATGTCGCTGGTGAGCATCGTCGGCCGGTGCTTTTTTGCCGCATCAAACGCATCGGGCACCGTGGCCGCGGCATCCTTGGCGACCCACTGATTGGCGCCTGCTGGGCTCTTGACCAATTCCCATTCGTAGCGGAACAGATTTTCAAAATAATTATTGCTCCACTTAGTCGGCGTGGTGGTCCAGGTGACCTCGAGTCCGCTGGTGATGGTGTGGGCGCCTTTCCCACTGCCGTAGCTATTGGCCCAACCCAAGCCTTGCTCGGCGAGGCCCGCGGCTTCGGGCTCGCGGCCGACATGATCAGCGGAGGCGGCGCCATGGGTCTTGCCGAAGGTATGACCGCCAGCGATCAGCGCGACGGTCTCTTCGTCGTTCATCGCCATCCGCGCAAACGTTTCGCGGATGTCACGGGCTGAGCCAAGGGCATCGGGGTGACCGTTCGGGCCTTGGGGATTAACATAGATCAGCCCCATCTGCACCGCGGCCAGGGGGTGCTCAAGGTCGCGATCACCGCTATAGCGCTTATCGCCTAGCCAGGTGCTTTCAGCGCCCCAATAAACGTCTTCTTCTGGCTCCCACACGTCGGCCCGACCGCCGCCGAAGCCAAAGGTTTTGAAGCCCATGGATTCGAGCGCGCAGTTGCCGGTGAGAATCATGAGGTCAGCCCAGGAAATCTTTTTGCCGTATTTTTGCTTGAGCGGCCAGAGGAGCCGGCGGGCTTTGTCCAAATTAGTGTTGTCGGGCCAACTGTTGAGCGGCGCGAAACGTTGCTGCCCGGCCCCGGCGCCACCCCGACCATCCGCCGTGCGGTACGTGCCGGCGCTGTGCCAAGCCATGCGGATAAAGAACGGGCCGTAGTGGCCGAAGTCGGCCGGCCACCAGTCCTGCGAATCCGTCATCAGCGCATACAGGTCTTTTTTCAGCGCCGATAAATCGAGCGATTTAAATTCTTTCGCGTAATCGAAATCTGCGCCCATCGGATCGGAAAGCGCGGAATTCTGATGCAGCATTTTCAGGTTAAGCTGATTGGGCCACCAGTCGCGGTTAGACCTAACGCCGGCATTCGTGGGCGCGGCGGTCGGCTTAGGTGTTGTGCCGTGCATGTGAGGGAAGGGGCATTTGCCGCCGGTGCTGCCTGTATGATTTTCCATGGTCTTATCGAAAGCTATGAAGGGAGAGGTATAACGATTTCCGAAAGAAATGATGTTAACCAATAACGCAAGAGCAGCCTCGCGCTGCCGTATCCAGTGGGGGTGCAATTGCTAGCTCACTGAATTTTCATGCGCAAATAATAGCTCAAGTATTCCCTGCGGGCCCTAAGCCTTTCTTTAATTTGGCTGGTTTTTTACCTCTGGTCACGCGGTCCCGTGGTGGCATTGTCAGCTCTCATGAGTCGTGTGATGTGTTATCGTTGTTATTGGCCGGCCCCCCATTGTTGGTGCGGGTCAATCACGCCCATGCCGACGCGCACGAAGTTTGTGTTTTTGATGCACCCTTATGAACAGAAGCGGGTGAAGGCTAACACGGGTCGGCTGACCCACCTCTGTTTGCGCGATAGTGAACTCCATGTGGGTCTAAGCTTTGATGAGCATGCGGCGGTGCAGGCTTTGATCAACGATCCGCAAAATTTCCCCGTGCTGCTCTATCCGGGGCGCGACTCCCGCGATCTTTCCAAAAATGAATTACCCGTCGCCGATTTGGCTGGCCGGCGGCTGGTGGTGTTTTTACTCGATGCCACGTGGCGACTCGTCCGGCCGATGCTGCGCACGAGCCTCAGTTTGCAAAAACTTCCGCGGATCATGTTTTCCAACGCCGCGCCGAGTCGCTACGTCATTAAGCGCCAGCCGGAACCCGGTTGTCTCTCAACGCTCGAGGCGACGCACGAATTGCTGGTCGCGCTGGATCGAACGGGGCTCGACGTTTATGCTCAGCCGGAGCAATTGCTCGATTTATTTCAGCGGATGCAGGAATTTCAATTGCGGCGCACGGCTGAGAATGTGCTCCGCGGAGGTGATCGGCGCCGCGGTCTGCGTGTCCAGGCAGAGAGTCCGGCCAGCTCCATTCCGCTGGGGCCGAAGCGGCGCAGGATTTTTCCTGCACCGGTAATTGAAGCATAGCGATTCTCAGGCCGCCAACTCTGTTCGTCATAGCTTGGATTACGGCGCGACTTGCTCCGAGAGTTGACCTCGCGCCCAACGCGCGGCCTGATGAGGGCTATGGCTAGAAGCGTTGTTTTAGCAGGCACGCGGCGCTGTGAACGGTGTCGCCTCGCGCCGCGTTGGTGCATTTGCGAAGTGGATCACGGGGTTACCTGTCCGCTGCAGATCGACGTGCTCATTCATCAGCGCGAATATTGGCGGCCTTCGAGCACGGGGCGGCTCATCAATCGCCTGATTCCTGCTTCCCGGCACCATCTCTACCGCAGCGAAACACCGCCGGCGCCAGACACGGTCGCGATGCCGGGGCGTACG
>CAIVJE010000092.1 GCA_903906135.1 uncultured Verrucomicrobiota bacterium
GACCTCTTTCGCGATGCAGATCACCCGTTCAGCCCCGAGGGTATGGACGATCTCCGTGGCGAATTTATCGATGCGATGGCAGCTTTCGTAGAGCGCGATGGTGTAATCGAAATCACGATGCCTTTCGAGGAAGGCCGTGCGGGCGGCTGTCTTGGGTGGCAGAAAGCCAGCGAACAAGAAGCCGTTAGTAGGCAATCCAGCGGCACTGAGAACTGCGATTACGGCACTCGGGCCGGGAACTGGGACGACGGGCAGCTGGCGGCGACGACAAGCGCGAACGATTCTAAAACCTGGATCACTTAAGCCAGGCGTGCCCGCATCACTCACGACAGCGACTGATTTCCCCTGGATAATGAGTTCAACTAACTTGGCGGCAGCCTCAGTCTCGTTGTGGTCGTGATAGGGCATCAATTCCCGATGCAGCCCGAGCCGCGTTAGCATGGCGCCGGTAGTGCGGGTATCTTCGCAGGCCACGATATCAACCGCTCCCAAAATTGCACGGGCGCGATCGGTGAGATCGCCAAGATTGCCGATGGGGGTAGCCACTACATACAGGTGACCCGGCAAGGGGGTTAGCGAAGCGTTGGTGGCAGGCGTGGTCATGACGTCGCCGATAAATGGCGCGAGGTCGGCCGGCGCCTTACTTGCCCATCCCAGGAATACGGCCTTCCCAGTCAGCGGGGCGGCTCCACGGGATTGAGGAATCCTGCTTGGGGGGCACACAACCGGAAAGGGCGGCGAAGGCGAGGATCGCGAGCAATGAAACCAAAAGGGGTTTTCTCAAATTAGACATACTAGGTTTAGATACGAAATTATCTCCACTCTGCAACTGTCCTTTCATGCACTCGCCCAAGGGATCGTTACGAGGAAGCGGGGGATCTAGCTCAGCTCAAGTTGCCGTCATTAAAGTAACTGCCGGTAGGTTGAGGCAAACCAAGGCTGGCGCTGAGTTTTGATTACTTGGCGACTGGGATTAGCCGCTAAATGATCCAAGATCTTGAAAACGAGTTCGGTTTGGGCGGGCTGGCCGAGTTGTTTGGCCAGGCTCTCCGCAGTAAAAGAAACTTCGGGGGAAGCCGCTAAGGCCGCTCTGATAGCCGATTTCAGGCTGATGATTTTGCTCGCGGCTTGCTTGCCCGCCTCAACTCCGGGTTGGTGGTAAGCATTGATCTTAATTAAAGATGCATAAAAACCAACGGCTCGCTCATAAAGTGCAATTAACATCCCGATGCTCTTAGGCGAAATTTCATTGATGGTAATCGTCAGCGAAGAACGGTTTTTATCACTGAGGGCTTCGCGGGTGCCGAGAAAAAAGCCCTGAAGGAAATCACCACTCGTTACGCCGGGTTCAACCTCGAGCGAAGTGTCCGACGAACGATCTTTTAGTACTTCGATAAATGTTACAAAAAAATTATCCACGCCATCGCGCAGTTGCTGCACGTAAGCATGTTGATCCGTTGAACCTTTATTGCCATAGACCGCGATGCCTTGTTGCACGAGGTTGCCGGCGAGATCGCGTTCCTTCCCCAAGGATTCCATCACCAACTGCTGTAGGTAACGGGCTAAAAGCAACAGGCGATCCTTGTAGGGGAGTACGACCATATCCTTGGTGCCACGACCAGCTGTCGCCCAATACCACATCACCGCCATCAAAGCGGCTGGATTTTCGCGAAGGGTGGGCTGCCTAGTGGCAGTATCCATCGCAGCGGCCCCAGCTAGTAATTGATCGATTTTAATCCCCTGGAGTGCGGCGGGTAGGAGCCCCACAGCGCACAGGGCTGAAGTCCGTCCACCAACCCAATCCCACATCGGGAAACGAGCCAACCAACCCTCTTGAATTGCCAACAGATCAAGTTTTGAATTTTGGCCAGTGACCGCAATGAAATGTCCGCGATAATCGAGCCCCGCCGCACGAAAAGCGGCTTGCGCTTCCAGCATACCGTTACGCGTTTCGGCTGTACCGCCTGATTTAGAGATAACAATAACGAGTGTTTGCTTTAAACGACGGCCTAATTGTTTGAGCACATAATCCATGCCGTCCGGATCGGTGTTGTCGAAAAAGGAAAGAGCCATTTTGTCGGGCCCAGCTTTGAGCCGACCGAGCGCATGGCTAATGAACTGCGGGCCAAGGGCCGAACCGCCGATGCCGATGACAAGAATATCTTTAAATTTACCCGCGGCGCAGGTGATTTCTCCTCGATGTACTTTAGCTGCGAATGTTTTAATCGCCTCAATGGTGGTGCTGATCACTGAGCGCAGCTCGTCCGTCGGAGCCAAATGCGCCGCCCGCAACCAATAATGTCCAACCATGCGATTTTCATCCGGATTGGCAATACCTCCGGCTTCCAAGGCCGCCATATCAGCCCAAGCTTGCTGCAATTGTGGCTGCATTTTCTCGAGGTAATCATCGGGAAAGGGCATTCGGCTAATGTCGAGTGACAAGCCGAGCTTCGGATGGGTGTAGTAGAGCGATTGGAAACGAGCCCACGTCATATGCTGAAATGATTAACTGAGCTCCGTGATGGCGGCTAGCTCCAAAACGGACCTGTTTTCGGGATTGCTAGGTCGGCGTGAGGCCGCATTCACTGGGGATTAAAGTATGTCATTTGATCTCAAGCGCGTGTTGAAAGTGATGCTCTTCGCCTCGAACGGGCCGCTTTCAGTTAAAGATATCCAAACGGCCATCAGCCGTTTCCATGAGCAAGCTATGGGCTTGCCCCTACAAGGCGAGGAAGCCGCGATCGTGGAAGGCCCCACCGATGGATCAGTCGCCGAGCCCATCGAAACGATTGACCCGCTAGAAACTTTGCCCGCGCCGGTCGAGGATGATGAATATTATCGCGATGTGCCGAGCTTGATTACGACCGCACAAATTCGCGAAGCCGTTGAGGTCATCTCACTGGAGCTACAATCTACCGAAAGTGAAATTGTCTTGGTCGAAGGTCACCATGGCTGGCGCTTAGTGACCCATCCGCGCTTTGCTCGCTGGGTTCGTTTGTTACGCAACGAACCACCACCCGTTCGACTGAGTGCCACCTCACTTGAGACCATGGCCGTCATTGCGTACCGTCAGCCCGTGACTCGAGCCGAGATTGAACATATTCGCGGCGTATCAGCAGAGGCTGGTTTAAGTAAACTGCTCGAGAGAGATTTAGTTTACGTGGTCGGGCGGGCTGACCAGCCCGGACGTCCGCTCCAATATGGGACGACTGAGTCCTTCCTCGAGTTTGTTGGGATCAAATCACTGGATGAATTACCATCATCCGATGTGCTTTCTCCCCGCCAAATTGATGCTTGGCTGCAAACTTCTAATGCCCCCCAGGGCGCGAGTGATGCCGAGATGGGGCTAGATGAAACGGAGCAAAGCCAATTGTCCTTAGAAAAGGCTGACGCGCCGGTGACGCTGGCGCCATGATTCGGCCTCTGCGCATTGGTTTTATTGGCGCGGGTGCCAATACTCGGGCTAAGCATCTGCCAGGTTTTAGGGAGATCCCTGAGGTCGCCTTAGCCGCAGTCTGCAACCGATCCAAGGAATCTGGGCAAAAAGTAGCTCAAGAATTTGGAATATCTGAAGTAACCACCGATTGGCGCGACATCATCGAATCACCGACGATCGACGCTATTTGCATCGGCACGTGGCCGAATTTGCACGCTGAATTAACGATCGCAGCACTCCGCGCCGGCAAACACGTACTGACTGAGGCCCGCATGGCTCGAGATTTAGGAGAAGCGTTACTCATGTTCACCGAGGCCCAGCGACATCCTAAACTTGTCGCCCAAATCGTGCCGGCGCCGATGTCCTTAGCTTTCGATGCTACCATTGTTAAATTAATCAATTCGGGAGTGCTCGGATCCTTGCGCGAAGTGTCGGTGATGTGCACCAATAGCACCCAAGCTGATAGCGCCTTGCCCAGTGGCTGGCGCCAAGATCCCCAGCTCAGCGGTAAGAATACGCTCGCCCTTGGTATCTATTACGAAATGACCCTGCGCTGGCTGGGACGCGGCGTGACTACCCTCAGCGCAGATGCGGCTATTTTCACGCCGCAGAGAAAAAACGCTCAAGGGGAACAGCAGACGATGACGATTCCTGAAAGGGTGACGGTGCTCGGTCGTTATGCCGATGCGGCCCGTTTTCTCGCTCATTTTAGCAGCGTTGAACTCACCGCACCGCGTAATGAAATTCGCCTCCATGGCAGTCGCGCCGGACTGCGATTAGATTTTATTACAAATCAACTGTGGCTCACGGAGGCAGCGGGACCAGAGCGATTGGTCGAGATCAAGCCCGCGCTGGGCGATGCTTGGCGGGTGGAGGCTGATTTTATTGCCAGCATACGCGAGGATCGGCCGGTGACCTTAACCGACTTCGCCACGGGGGTCAGCTATATGCGTTTTACCGAGGCCGTTTGGACCTCCTGGAATACGCAAGGTCGCTGGGTATCAATTTGAGTTTTGGAGCGTGCGGTGGACGGGATAAAACACCCCTAACCCTAGAGCGCCAATAGTCCGACTGCAGCCGCAAAGGAGAGATAACAGCCTGATTTAGCCTTGGGCTTGTGGAGACAGTAGGCTCGCGCTGGTATTGAGCGAGAATGGCCTCGGCCGTCGACTCTAAGAGTTCTGGACGAGCAGTCGTCTCGACAAGGGCGGCAGATTGAGCTCTCGGGCGATCGCCTGATCAATAAGATCAAGCTGGGGCTGAGCGAGGGTGCGTTGACGCTGTAAGTCCGTAAGACGATTCGACCCAGAAAACAGAAAATAACTTCAGTGGAGATTCGCAGGATCAGCTCAAGGCGCACCTAGGGGATCGGACCCTGCTGAAGTCAAAAAAAAGGCGCACCGCAAAGGGTGCGCCGAAAAGAGAGATGATTGATTCGATTAGACGACGTTAACTTTGCGATGAGCCTTATCGAACTCAACGGTGCCGTCGCGCAAGGCGAACAGGGTCCAATCACGACCTACGCCCACGCCCTTGCCGGGATGATGCTTGGAGCCGCGCTGACGCACGATGATGCCGCCGGCGAGAACTTTCTGACCGCCAAACAGCTTGATGCCGAGACGCTTCGCTGTGCTATCGCGACCGTTACTCGATGATTTTTGACCTGTTTTATGTGCCATGACAGTGGGTACTTAAAGGGTGATAGACTCGATTTTAATGACCGAGAGTTCTTGGCGATGGCCGCGTTTACGCTCCATGCCCTTGCGCTTCTTTTTCTTGAAAACGATGATCTTTTTGGCGCGCTTGTTTTCGAGGACCTTGGCCTTAACCGAGGCGCCTACGAGGAAGGGGGTACCGACCTTAAAATTTTCGCCTTCGCCAGCGGCGAGGACTTCATTGATTTCAATCGTGGAACCGGTTTCCGTCTTGGGATAGCGATCGACGATGAGGATGTCGCCCTCGCTAACCGAGAACTGCTTCCCCTGTGTTTTGATAGTGGCTTTCATAAGTTCAAAGGGCGAAATAAGGGGAGTGGTCAGCGGGTAAGCAAGAATTATTTTATTCGAGAGCGAAAGTTCTCTAACGTCCGCGCTTTTCGGGCTTAACGAAGAGGTAGTTAACTAAGAAACTTAGCCCAAGTACCCCGCTTAATGTGCGAATATTCCGCATCGCCCCCACGACTGTTCTCAGCTCACTAGCGGCTGGTTCTTTGATCTTAATTAAAAACAGGCAGCTCAGGATAGATAAAATAGGCTGAACCAAGAAAGCGACGTGGTAAACACTTAATGCAGAGTGACCTTGTGAAATCCCCCAGGAAAGGACTTGGCCGCCAATAATAGGGGAAACAGCGGCGACAATTGACGTAACTGCCAGATTGAGCCCAATCGCCATGCTTTTGGCCTCAGCGGGAATCAGTTTTAATAGAATGATAAACATACCGAGAGCAAAACCTGCACTCCAGCCTCCGCCGATGAGCCACATAGGGTAAAGCATCCAGCTATTGGCTGGGGTCATGAAACAATATAAAAAATTCTGCAGCTGACCGAGCACGAGACCCACGGTCATAACCGCCTTATTGCCATAGCGGTCCAGTAATTGTCCCCAGACGGAGAGCGAAAATACTCCACCGAGCGCCGCCAGTGTAGCGAGGAGGCCAACCTGCGTGCCAGAGAAGTCGAGTTCTTCGAAAATGAAAACGTGATAAAAAGGCCCAAAACAGTTTGCCGCAAAAGACCAAATCGAACCGAAAACAATGTAAAGAAGCAGGGAGCGAGACTGCGCCACGATCCGCACTTGCTCGAGTAAAGGGCGCTCCAATTTGATTGATTTTGGGCTAGCCGGGCGAACTCCCGGCATCCGGAAGAAATAAAATAACGAGATGAAACGAGCAAGACAGGCGACTCCGATGACCCCTTGAAAAGCAGTAATAGCGTAATTGCCGCGCGAAAGGGCAACGCCAAGCAGAAGAACAAAGACCAAGGTAGCCACTTGAGAATAGCGATTGCGCTGGGCAAAATAGCGACCGCGTAGCCGCGGCGGCACTAATTCATGCATCCAGCTATTCCAGGCCAAACTCAATGAGGCATTAAATAGACTGGCCAAGAAAAACCAAGGCAGGAGAAATTTAGCGACGGCGACAGGATCAGCTAGCGGCAATGCAGGTAATTTCCAGCCCAACCAAATCCAGCAGACTAAATGCAGACTAGCCAGGGCGATGGCCGTAGGTTTGACGCGAAACCAACGCGCCACGAAGGGAGAATAAAAAATTTGTAGAAAATTACAAACAAAGGGCAGGGAAGTGAGGTTACCGATCGTTGGCTTCGAGAGCGCGAAGCCTTTGGTGATCAGTGCCGTGATAAAAATATTAACTGGCAGTGACATCGTAACGATCGGCACCGACAAGATGCCCTCCAGCGTACTGGCGCGCAGTCCCAGTCGGAGTTGAGTCCGATGCAGGTGGGGCGGGACTGAGTTTTCTCGTGACATCGCGCGCATGCTGTGTGGCGGGGGGAGGACGTAAACCTGAAATTATTTATTTTACGTGGCGCTAAGCTGAACGCCCAGCGATCGATCAGCGGCCCCCAAGCATGGGCCTGAGGATACTTCGGTTATTTGGCGGCGGCGGGGGCCCGATAGTCACTTAGCAGCAAAGTAGCGGCGCCGAAATTTAATTTAAGCTGCATCTTGACCGGCAAATTACTGGCATCTTGGGCGATCCAGACTTTGATTTCACCGCCTTTTTTAAAGAGGCCCTTGGGGTTGTTTTCCATGCGCGGAATCAAAACCAGCGTTTGGTAAACGCCGAGCGGTGTGCGCACTTCTTCATAATGATCGGCGTAAATAGACAGGAGGTAGAACTCTCGACCGAATTGGACTAACAGATCACGTTTCATGCCAGGCTGCAGATGCCAGTCGCGCGTCTGGACTAAGGCACTGATGAGGTCCACCGGATTGCCCTCGGGTATCAGGATTTTCACCGAACGCTGGGGTCGTACTCGATCGGTGTACTGTGCCGTGCGGGCCGCATAATCAAAAACGATTTCAGTGTCGGTCGCCCGCTTCGGATCCGCCCCACTTTCCTGCACACGTAGCATGCGCCCCGAAGCCTGATCGATGACCACAGCCGCCTGATTATCGAAAGCATAGAGCTGACGAACAATGCCGTGCGACTTGGTGTTCGTCGTCACACGAATCACCTCGGCGCCTGCCCGTTGCTCCGCGTAGGCCGTAATCGTGAGGTCACCGGCATGGGGGAAAATAGCGAAACTCACCCGATAGGTAAATGACTCACCATCGCGAAAAGCCGTAAAGGGCGCGGCGGAGCAGACCCCAGTAAACCCGAGAAGAATTAATGTTTTTTTAATGGACCAGCGCATCATGGTAAAAGCTGTGCTGAGGTTGAGCCAACGTTTGTCGAGATGGAAAGCTCCATTTGATTTTGTTGTCCGATGGCCCAAGCCTCGACGCCACGCGCGCGGAGCGTTGCGGCAAATTCCTTTGCGAAGCCATGCAGGGTATAAACAACCTTCGGCTGAACGCGCTCAACCAAAGCCAGCAAATCAGGGAAATCAGCGTGGTCGGATAGCGGGAAGGCGGCATCACAACCGTACCGATATTTAGCGCTCGGATCGAGCGCCCAACCGGTAGCGATGGCCGTGCGTTTGGGGTGAATCCAGGTAAGGGGCGCGGTCTGTGCTGCGGTGGGTGGCGCGATGATTACGTGACCAACGTAGTTTTTTTCATTCAGCAAACTATACGCTGGCAAGGTCATCCCAAGTTCTTCGTACCGCTTGGTCATGCGGTAGCCATGCGCATGCAGCATGATGGCCAGTCCCGCTCGGCCCACGATTTGCAATAATTCCTGCGTCTTGCCTAAACTATAAGCATAAAGCACCGGAGTGATGTTGCTCGCAAGTGACTCGCGACAGAAAGCGACGATCTGATTTTCAATTTCAGCTGCTGGCGGTAAGACATAACGTGGCAGGCCGAAAGTTGTTTCCATAATTAGGACATCAGCGCGGGGAGCCACACAGATTTCCGCAGCGTGGCTGGGCCGAAGCTTAAAATCTCCCGTGTAGAGGAGCGTACCTTGGTCGGTGGTCGCGTGCAGCATCGCCGAACCCAAAATATGGCCGGCTGGAAATAACTGAAATTCAGCGCCGAATTCTGCGGTCCAGGGTTCATTGAAATTGAGAATATTTTCGCGGCGTCGTCCGGAAAGCCGCAAACGCATCAAACTCGCCGTGGTGCGCGTCGCGACGATCTCCCGATGCGCCGCAATATGATCGCCATGCGCATGCGAGACGAAGGAGCGCAATTGCGAATGACGAGCATCGAGCCACCAACCGATTTGGGGTAAGTGAACCCCGTCTTTAAAGCGCACTTCCCAGAACATAAAATTTTAAAAAAATCAGACTAACTTAGCAGCGCAGAGCCTTAACGCCCAGCGACGCCTTCGACCACACGATGTTTGGCAAATAACCAACGCGCCAAGGCGGGCATCAGCAACATCGCCCCCAGCATATTACAGAGAAACATAAAGGCGAGTAACACTCCCATATCCGCCTGAAACTTGATGGCGGAAAAAGCCCATGTGCCTACGCCAATGGAAAGCGCAAACCCGGTAAATACAACGGATGTACCCATGGTAGCGAATGATGCACATAAAGCATTTTCTAGTGATTTTCCTTCACGGATTTTTTCCATCAGCGCCGAGCAAAGATAAATACCGTAGTCGACGCCGATGCCGACCCCGAGCGCCACGACGGGTAAAGTGGAAGTTTTTAAACCAATTTGAAGATAGACCATGAGCGCGTAGGCTAGGTCCGAGACGATTACGAGCGGCAAGACGACACAAACCGTGGCGCGCCAAGAGCGAAATGAAATCAGGCAGAGCAGAATGATCGCGATGTAGAGCCACATCACCATGGGAAATTGGGCCGATTCGACCACTTCATTGGTGGCAGCCATCACCCCAACATTGCCGGTGGCGAGCTGAAACTTTACTTTAGCCGTCGCGTACGTCGTTCGGAATTCTTTAACCGCCAAAATCACGCGCGTGATTGTCTCCGCTTTGTGGTCCGTAAGATAAATCATAACTGGAATGACGCTGCCGTCATTGTTCAAAAGTCCCGTGGCCGTCTCTACTGGCGAGACCGCCTGGGCGAGCGAAGCTTTATTTCGCGGAATAATCCTCCACTTAAGACTCCCTTCATTCCAGCCGGCGGAAATAGTTTTGGCGACATCGGTGAGCGCAAGGGTGGATTTGACGCCGGGGATATTGCGCATCTGCCAACTAAAACGATCGATCAAGGCCATGACCTCATGGTCGATAACGCCATTAGGAATCGTTTCTGCAATGACGGTAATTACATCAACCCCAATGCTGAATTTTGCGGTGATCGCTGCTGTGTCTTGATTATAGCGCGAATTTTGGCGTAGCTCGGGAACCCCAGCGTGCATGTCGCCAATTTTGACCTGTTGAGCTTTGCTGAAGCCGAAGGCCCAGCAGCACGCGGTCACCGCAATGATGATTAGAGAATTACGTCCGGTCGTTATTTTAACCAGTTTGCGCCAAATTGGCTGAAGCGCAAAACGACGAATGTTAACGCGCTTACGAAAATCTGGCGCCATGGTCGTGTAAGTCAGCAAGACCGGCAGTAAAAACCGATCCGTGAGAATGATGAGTGTAACGCCGAGACTAGCCGCGATTGCGAGTTCTTGAATGATGGGAACTTTTACTAAGTAGATAGTCAGAAATCCAACGGTATCCGTGAGGATGGCCACGGTGCCCGGAATAAATAAATTACCGAAGGAAGCCCGCGCGGCCCGTAGTTCATTGCGGCCCACATAGAATTCATACCGAAAGGAGCGCAGCATTTGCGTCGCGTGGCTCAAGGCGATTGCGAAGACCAGGAAGGGCACGAGAATCGAAAGGGGATCAATGCCGAAGCCGAAAAGATAGAGTAGGCCCAATTGCCAGACGACGGCGCAAGCCGAAGTAACCAAGGGCAGAATGGTTAAGATAAGTGACTGAGAAAAATAATAGAGCAGTCCCGCTGAAATAACTATAGCGATGCCGAAAAATAAGAGCACCCCGCGAGCGCCATCGGTAATATCGCCAATCACCTTAGCGAAACCAATGATGTGTATATTTATTTCCGAGGACTGATATTTTTTGCGAATTTTCGTTTCCAATGCATCCGCGACTTCCGCGTACGCTAACTTCCGGCCAGTTTGCGGATCCACCTCCAGCAAAGAGATAATCACCGCCGCGCCGGTGAAATCATTGGCAACGAGTTGGCCAACGCGGCCTGATTTAATAATATTTTGATGAACGCGCTCGAGTCCGGCGGCATTGGGCACGAAATCAGCCGGAATAATATTACCGCCTTGCAGACCATCTTCGACGACTTCGAGGTAACGAACGTTAGGCGTAAAAATCGAGGTGACTTGGGCTCGGTCTACCCCGGGCAAGTAAAACGCTTCATCGGTAACCGCTTTGAGGGTTCGGAAGAAATCAGGATTAAAAATGTCGCCGTGCCGCGCGTTGAGCGCAATCACGACTCGATTAGCACCGCCAAACTGTTCCTGGTATTTTATGAAATTCCGAATGTATTCATGATCACTGGGCAGCTGTTTATTGAAACTGGCATCGACGTGGGTCTTACTCGCAAAAAAACCGAGCAATAATGTGACGACGGCAAATACGGCCACGGTAAGATGGCGGTGCCCAAAGATTATTTTTTCAATCTGGCGCAGCATCTTAAGGAAGATTAAGGCGGGTTACCCCCGCCTCGCCGACGGTAATAATGGCCCCATCGTTAGTTTCGACGAGGTCGGCTATGCTCGTGCTGAAGTCAGTGGGCTTCCAATGTTGAAAGCTGCGCCCAGCATCACGGCTGATAAAAAAATTCCCTCCTTGACCACTGAGGACCAACGGACCTCGGCGGAGGCGAATGCCACCCATGATGAGGACTTTAACGTCAGTGGGCAACGGCACCCAGTGCTGACCTTGATCATCTGAGCGGAGGATATGACCGCGTAAACCATAAGTGATAATTCGCTGAGCTGTCAGTGGCAGCACCCCAAAGAGGGAGCCATCGTAGGGTACTTCTGCTTTGTGCCAGGTTTTACCAGCATCGGCAGAGCGCAGGCAGGTACCGCTTTCACCCGCAAGATAAAGTGTACCATCACTTCCAGCACTAATTCGATTGAAGTGGGTTTCGTCTTCACTCGGGTGACCATCCAGCCAATGAGTGCCGCCGTCGTGGGTGTAGAAATATTTTCCGTACGCCCCGACGGCAAAACCACGCTTAGTATCTAAAAATAACACACTGAGAAAAATCGTGTCAAGTTGCTGGCCATCGTCCTGGCGCTGCCACGTTTGCCCACTATCGCGAGTGGCAATAATGACGCCATCGTGGCCGACTGCCCAGCCGTGCTGGGCATCGGGAAAGGCGACACTCGTCAGGAGGGCGCGGGTAGGCGTAATGCGCTGGACCCAATGCTGGCCCTGGTCGGATGACAGCAAAACATGCCCGTGTTCACCAACGGCTACCAATTGTTGGCCGGTATTAACGATGCCGAGCAATAGGCTTCGATCAGCTAGCGGAGCTAATTCCGCCGAGTCCGTACCGTGGACCAGGGGGAGGGAAAATAGCGCGGCCAACATCAGGCTGAGGCCTGGAGATATTTTTATGCCCTTCAGGCCTAAAACCTTTAGCTGCGCTAAAATTGGCATGATCACTAAGATAAATATCTCACAATCCCTACGGTCCAGGCAAGAAAAAGGGCGGCCCGGATAGGGCCGCCCAAAGAATCATGATTTGTTAGCGCACGCCATCTTGGCGCAAAGTTGCCGGGGTATAGTCCTGTGGACCGCGGCTAAGACCGAAATTATACATTTTATTTTCGTTATCTAAACCGATGGCCACATAACGTCCGGCGATCAAATCAGTATGCACCTCCAGCGTACTCCAGAAGACTTGGGCTTCATAATAATTGATGCAATGGGCCTCCGAGACGCGCCAAAGCTGACCACGGCCATCATATTGATCAGCGGCCAGTACTTGCCAGCTGTCTTCGTCGATGTAGAACGTGCGCTGAGAGTATACGTGACTCGTACCCGCCTTGAGCGTGGCATTCACCACCCAAACTCGGTGCTTTTCGTAACGGGTGTGTCCTTGATTGATATGCAGCGGCTTGAGGATCTCGCTGTATGTGATCGAATCGCTATGCAGTTTATAAGAATTGTACGGCACAATCATTTCTTTCTTTCCGACGAGTTTCCAATCGTAGCGATCGGGAGCCCCGTTGAACATATCAAATTGATCGGCGGTGCGCATTCCGTCCGCGGCGGTTCCAGGATTATCATAGGCAACATTAGGGGCGCGACGCACGCGACGTTGGCCTGAATTATAAAGCCAAGCCCGGCGTGATTCTTTCACCTGATCCATGGTTTCGTGGACAACGAGGATGGAACCAGCTAACCGCGCTGGCGCGGTTACGGCCTGCTTGAAGTAGATCAAAACATTATCGAGGTCTTTTTCCTCCATCCCTTCGCGAGCATAATTGAAAAGAAACTCATCTTCAAAATCGACCAAGGTATAACTGCCATTTCGCTGCGGAGCGGCTTGGCTGATCGTGCGACTGGCGGCTACTCCGCGATAGCGCGTGAGATGATTCCAAATTACCTCGAGACCATTTTGTGGTAGGGGGAAGGGGGTGCCAATCGTTGAACCAGAAATGCCATTCCCGCCTTCATTAAGGGAGGCGGTCGTCGCATTTCGTTTCGTCGCATCGTAAATGCGCTGGGGATTGGAAGCACTGCGATGCGTTGGATAAACGGGCATCGAATAATCTGGGTAGGCCTTCAGCAAAGCTAAATGCCCAGCGGTCAATTCTGCCGTGTATTTATCAGCGTTGGCCGCGGTGATACTAAAGAGGGGAGCTTCATCCTTATACGGATCGGGATGATGCATTCCTGCGGTATAGCCAGCCGGTGAGGCGGTGAGGCCGCCTGTCCATGCTGGAATTGAACCATCGGCATTGCTGGCCTTTTCACCTCCAAGTGGGGTAAGGTCGTTGCCAAGCCGGTTCGCGTCGCTCGCGGAAATAGCCGCAAAGCCTCCGAGGGTAAGGGAGAGGAGGGTGCTGCTTGCGATGAAGTAACGAAATCCTGATTTCATGATATGGGGTAGGTAAAATTAGAACGAGTATTTCATATTGCAGGAGATGAAATCGCGATCGCTGATCAAATTATAGCGATCGGCACCAAAGAAATTAACGTACCGGAGATCCAGCGCCCAGGCGTTCTGGAAGGTGAATTCCGCGCCGATGGTAAACGATTTACGGCCGTGAAGGAAATTGCCCAAAGGCAAAGGAGTGTTACCACCTACGTCGTGAGCATAAATCACCGTGGGAGAAATGTTAATGCCCCGGAAGACGTTATTGTAGTCAAGGCGACCAACTAATTGATAGCCCCAGGAGAAGTTGTCCGCGAAAGCCGAGGCGGGTTCAGAGAGGGGGAGAAGATTAGCTGTATTGTTGCCCGAATTGGTCATGTAATTGACATCACCACCGACGACTGTGCCGGGGCCATCAAAGCGCAAGACGCTCTTGCTCGGGAGGTCAGCATTAACGAAGCCAGACTCGGCCAAAAGCGTGGTCTGCGCTGATCCCAAGATACCTTTGCCGACCCACGTGGCGGTCATCTGACCAGTTGTTACTTTGAGGCGGCGATAACCAGGGACGTACGTGTTGAGCTGGCCGAGAAAATTACCGATTTGGTTATTGGTACCGAAAGCAGGATTAATTGATGAAAACGCAGCGAACAGTAATTCGACGTCATCAACCTGTAGCGGCTGACTTTTCCGGTAGCTGATCTCGCCCTGCAAAGCGATCCCGTGTAAGCTCGTGTTGAAACTTGCTCCAACTAAGCCGATGTCTTCGGGGAATTCGATCAAGTAGCGACCAGTACCTGAGGCGGTCAAAAAGCCGATGGTCTTAGCTCCATTCGCAATCGTGATCGTGGAAGGATAAAATGCCGCGTAAGGCGCTAATGATGGAGCCAAGGAACCAACCGGCACACTGGTCAGAGCTGAACCTACCAATCCGGGTAAAATGGCAGAGACGGTGGCGGCAGGAATGCCCGCTGCAATCATGGCTGGGGCCAAATTAGCGCTGGCCAAGCTGCTCGCAGTAGCTTGCACCAAAGCTGAACTGATGGCTTCCGTTGGGGTGCGCGCTGAAATGACAGGCAGGCGACTGTGATAATTCATGGCAAACAAACCGAATTCCGTATCCTTCAACCCGCGCGCTAGCCAACGAAGATTAACCCCGTATTGGCCGGAAAAACCAGGTTCATTATCGGTGCCACGCGGCACTGCGCCCAGCGAGGCCGTGTCGGCAATAGCGCCAAATCCGAGCAGAACCTTGGTGCCGCCCTTGGGCGCAAAATCATTCGAACTGAAATAAGTGCCCGGCGGATCAATGCGGGTGCGATCCCAGTCGAGGAGGTAAAAAGCTTCTAATGATAAATCGTCATTTAGGCCCAATGCAGCTGAGACCATATTGACGGGCCGGAGAGCTTCTTTCAGCTCAGAGCCAGGGGTGCGCAGTTTAGCGACATCGATCGGGTTAATTGAGTTAATGCCGTTGGGGATAAAAGTGCTTTCGCCCCAGCTCAGAACTTGACGGCCTACCCGTAGCGTAGCCGGCATACCGTTAATCGTTTCTTTAAAATAAACATAAGCATCGAGCAACTCTGCACCCGTGCTCACAATTTTATTCGCTTCATCGCTCAGCGGCGTCCGATCACGGACGCCATTAGAATTCACAAAGTCATTAAAATAATATCCACGCACAAAAAGGCCGGCATGCTGATATTTAACCAGGAGGTCATGGTTTGCTTTTACGAGAAACGAAGCCATCCCCGCGCTGCGATAATTCAAATTACCATCATCGTTATTGTTTGAGCGCTGTAACCCGCCAGAACCAAGGCCGTAAAACTGAGGGTCGGCCTCGTTAACGCGGTAGAGTCCACCAAGTGAGAGGGTCGTGTCAAAGTTGCCTTTAACGTCACCGAATTCAAAAATAAAGGCGTGGACGTGTAGCGTCAGAGTTATAGCCAAACCGACGATAGCCGACCGGCGTAGGCATGAGGAGACAGCTTTGCTTAGGTTCATAGATATATTGCTCACTAATTTCTGAGGATGTAGTCTGGTACTGCGTGGGGTCCAGGTTCTACGTTAGAATTTACGGTGTCATAAAACTCGCTGAATAATAAAATAACAAGCGATAAACTCTGAGTCCCCAGACTGGAATATTGTAATCCCACTTTGACGCGTGGGTTAAAACCGCAACATTGGCGCCATGAACGCTGCGACGCACATTCATATTAAAGGAGCCCGCGAACACAATCTGCGGAACTTAGAACTACGCATTCCCCGCGGACGACTGGTCGTTTTGACGGGGCCGAGTGGCTCAGGGAAGTCATCGCTAGCCTTCGACACAATTTACGCTGAGGGCTACCGGAAATACATGGAAAGCCTTTCTGCTTCGGCGCGCCAATTACTGGAACAGCTTAAACGGCCCGATGTAGATTTTATTCACGGACTTTCGCCGGTCCTCGCGATCGAACAGCGCACGGGCGGCGGCTCTCCGCGCAGTACGGTTGCCACTGTCACAGAAGTGGCCGATTACGCGCGCTTACTTTGGGCATTCTGCGGTGAACCACGCTGTCCTAAGGACGGGGGGCAGGTCCAGAAACGCTCACTGGACGATTGTGTGACCCAATTATTTCAGTCGGCCCCGGGCGAGCGCGCCATCCTGCTCGCGGCTTGGATGACGGCCAAGCCGTCTGTCCTGCGAGAGGAATTACCCCGGCTTAGCCAACGCGGCTTTCAGCGGGTGCGCATTGCGGGAGTGATTTATTCTCTGGAGGACTGGCCGCTCGGAGTAAACGGTTCGGCTGAGCTCACCGTGGAGTTGGTGGTCGATCGGGTTGTCATCACCGCCGATCAGCGCAGCCGGTTAGCTGATTCTCTGGAGCTGGCTTTTCGCGAAGGGCAGAATCGGGTCAAAGTGCTGGTGCAAAAAACAACCGAGGATACTTGGCGGGAAATCCCCCTGAGCCAAAATTTGAGCTGCTCGATTTGTGGCGACATTTTTGAACTACTTTCGCCGCGGCATTTTTCATTTAATCATCGTGAAGGCGCGTGTCCCGATTGTGGCGGTCTCGGGCGAAAACTTTCCTTTAGCGATGAATTAATTGTCCCCCAACCGCAGAAATCAGTGCGGGCGGGCGCCATCAAGCCTTGGCGGATTGGCGGGCGCAATCTCATCATTCGACATAGCTCGATCCTGAAACAATTAGCCGAGCAATTGCCGTTTGATCCTGAGTTGCCTTGGCAGGATTTGCCGCGGCCAATTAAAACAACGATTTTACACGGAGCAGGCGAGCGCTTGTTTAGTTTTCGCTTACGGCGTACGCAGAAGGCTGAGTTGAAACCATTTCTGGGGGTAATCGCGCTGCTCGAAGCAGGACGACGGGAATCGCGCAGCGACGGTTACCGCGCGCGCTTGGCCACCTTTATGGGCAGTGCGGATTGTCCTTCCTGTCACGGCTGGAGACTCAATGCGCGCAGCGCGGCTGTGCAATTGGCCGGCCAAAGCTTTGTTGAATTCATGGCGATGGATATTCAGAGGGCTTTTGAATTTATTCAGAATCTCACCGCCGTATTGCCCAGCCGAGAAGCGGTTGCCGAAGTCGTGGCCGCCGTGGAACAGCGTTTGCGCTTTTTGAATGAAACGGGGCTAGGTTATTTAACCCTCGAGCGAGAATATGCGACCCTATCGGGCGGTGAAGCCCAGCGCGTTCGGCTGGCCACTCAATTGGGGATGGGGCTCGTCGGAGTCATTTACGTGCTGGATGAGCCGAGCATCGGGCTGCATCCGCACGATAATCAACGTTTGCTCGCCACGCTCCGTGAGCTGCGCGATCGGGGTAACACCGTCTTGGTCGTCGAACACGATGCGGACACTCTCCGGATCGCCGATGAATTAATCGAACTTGGACCGGGCGCGGGGACCGAAGGCGGTCAGATTCTCTTTCAGGGCTCGCCGCAAGCCTGCGCTGAATTACCCGCGGCAGACTCACGCACGGGAGCGTATTTGGCGGGGAAGCTGGGTATTATTAAAAATGCTCCAACCAAAAAACCCGACAACCGCTGGTTAATCGTGCAAGGAGCCACCGAGCATAATCTAAAAAACATCGAGGCGAGTTTCCCCGTTGGTCTCCTTACTTGTGTCACCGGCGTATCAGGTTCCGGTAAAAGCTCACTGGTTAAC
>CAIVJE010000093.1 GCA_903906135.1 uncultured Verrucomicrobiota bacterium
CGGCGGAGGAAAAGATGAAACTGGGGAAAGTAGAAATCTAGAAACTGAGATCCGGATCGACCCATACATTTTTAACCGCGAAGGGCGCGAAGTGACGCGAAAGGGGGCGGAAAAGAGGAAAATTGGGAAAGGAGAAATCGTGAAACGGAAACTCAGATCGACCCTCTGACTTTTCGCCTCTGTTTCGCCAAGGGCGAGAACTGAGGACGAACACCGGGTTGATAGTAATCAACAACGGTGCCCCTCTAACCTCTAACCTCTGACCTCAAGCTGATAGTAATCAACAACGGTGCCACCTCTCACCTCAAACCTCAAACCTCAACCCTCAAACCTCAACTCCCCTTCGCCCGCTCTGTAAGAACGGATTGGTTCGGATTCAGTCCCGGTGCTCACCCGCCAGCTTGGCGCCCTCGCCGTCGGGGAGGCCGTCGCGGAAGGTGCCGAACCACCGGTCGAAGGGAATGACGCTGTCGCCGTAGTTGCACTCAAAATAGCGGTGGTGGAGATAGTGAAAATACGAGCCCGTGGGCCATTTGCCGTTGGCGATCGGTCCCTCGAAGCCGTGGTGCGAGCCCGCCGGCCCGAGCGCCGCGTGCTGCATCGTGAAGATGAAGTGGAACGGGTGCGACGGCACCACCCAGTAGATCAAAACCACGCTAAGGTAGAGAATCGTCTCGACGGGGTGCATCGCCATGCCCGACCAGGGGATCGGGTTGACGTTCTTGTGGTGCAGGTAGTGGACGCGGTGGTAGATCGGCTTCCAGTGGATGAACCGGTGCACCCAGTAGAAATGAAAATCCCTCCAGAACGGGATGACGAACAGCCACGCCACGAACCACACGGGATGCTGCGCCCAGTCGAGGTAAGGGATGTGGTGGTTCGCATACAGCCAGAGCGTCAGCACCTCGTAGCCCGTCCACACGAGCAGCGCGACGCCGGAGGTCCAGAAGATGTTGTCGTAAACCTGGTCGCCAAAGAGGAACTGCCGGCTTTTCTGCGCGGGCCAGCGGGCGTCGTATTTGCCCTTCGTGCCTTGGCGCCGGAGCGTGTAGAGATAGAGATGATAGGCGCCGTAATAGAGCCACATCAGGACGAGATTGCGCACGTAGATCTGGCCGATCCAGCCGGCCTCGAAGTGGACGCAGCGAGGGAGGGCGGGCTGCGTGAGGAACCAGGAACCTCCCGCGATTAAGAGCAGCACGAGGTTACGCGGCCACATGAAGCCCGGGTTCGAGACCAACCACTTCAGCATCGCGCCCAACCGGAGCGGCCACCTGAAGACCGGAGCATAGCGGATGGGGTAGGGCGGACGCCACTCACCGCGGGCGTTGCGCGTTTCGGGCGAAGACGATTCCACGGCGGGCAAGGGGTTTACCGACATGGGGCCGATGTTGGAAAAGCCGCGGGCTCAGACAAGGCCGCAAACGCTCCCAGACTTTGATCGCGGTAGGGAATTACGCGAAACGGCGCGAATCTATCAGGCGATTGATTACTGATAGGAAACTGGATTGGCATGGGAGAGAAATACATGTCACCGCGTCAATGGCCAGCGTGATTGCTCGCCGGCAGTTAAGGTTTAATGGGTAAGGTTTAAGTTCGGAGTGGATCGACCAAGGCATTTTTAACCGCGAAGGGCGCGAAGTGACGCGAAGGTTCCCAGCTTAAAACTTAGAACTTAAACCTTAAAACTTTCGCCTCTGTTTCGCCAAGGGCGAGAACTGAGGACGAACACCGAGTTGATAGCAGACAACAACGGTGCTGCCTTTCGCTTCTAGCCTCAAGCCTTAAGGCCGCCACAAAAGGCACAGAAGGCGCAAAAACGAACGAGGCAGGGGAGGAAAAGAGAAAACTTGGGAAAGTAGAAAATCGGGAAAGGGAGATCTGAATCGAACAAGGCAGGGGCGGAAAAGATGAAATTTTGGAATGCAGAAACTGGAGAAACTAAGATCCGGATCGAAATTTTAACTTTAAACTTAAACCTAAGCTCTGTGCCTTTTGTGGCGGCTTGAAGTTCGCGGCGCCGGTCGGTCAAGCGCCACGGCATGTTGCCTTCAAGCTGGCTTCAAACCAAACAACCCTCTTCTGTTTCTGACCACCCTATGACTCTCCACTCCGACCACGCTTTGCGCATCGTCATCGCTGCCGCCGAAACCTATAACGGTGTCGTCGCCGAAATGTCGCTGGAAGAACGCGGTCCGCCGGCGCCAGCCCGCATCACCCTCACGGCCAAGGCGGCGGGTGCTACGTGGTCGCATGACGGCGCGCAACTTCTCGAACTGCTCGTCGTCCGAGGCCACCTGCGAGTGAATGGGGAAGACTTAGGCGCGCTGTCTTATGTACGACTAAAGCCGGGTGCCCCGACCTCGTTCCTGACCACGGATGGGTGCGTGCTTTATATGAACGAACGAGTGCCCACGGAACCGGAAAAAAATTCCTTCGCCCTCCGCGGCGAAGAATTAGCCTGGCGGCAAGGAATGGTGCCCGGTCTCACGGTTACCTCGTTGCACCAAGGCCTCACGAAACACACCGCCTTGGTCCGCTGGGCCCCCGCTACGCATTTCAATCCGCATACCCATGTCGGCGGCGAAGAGATCTTGGTCCTCGAAGGCGTCTTCCGCGATGAACATGGCAGTTACCCGCCGGGCACATGGATTCGTAGCCCGCACCTGAGCAACCACCGCCCGTTCACCGGCCCCGAGGGTGCTACCATTCTCGTCAAGGTCGGTCATCTTGATGTACCAGAAAACACCGCGTGACTCGGCGCCCGCTCGTAGGCTAAAGGCGAAACAGAGGCGAAAGGTTAGTGGCTAGATAGTTTTAAGGTTTAAGTTTTAAGCTCGGAGCGACCAAGGCATTTATAACCGCGAAGAGCGCGAAGTGACGCGAAGGTGGGAGGAAAAGATGAAACTTTTGAAAGTGGAAAATTGGGAAACGAAGATCCGGATCGGCCAAGACATTTTTTACCACGGATGGGGACAGGATGGGATCGGGATGGATCTGAGCCATAGTTCTTTTGGTTTTAATCCAGATCGGATCCGTGAAATCCGTGGTTAAATTAGTTTGGGAAGTACCGATACATTTTGGCCCGCGAAATACGCGAAACGACGCGAAAGGGGGTGGAAAAGATGAAACTTGGGAAAGTAGAAATCGTGAAACTGAGATCTGAATCGAATCTCAAACCTTACCCCTTAAAACTTTCGCCTCTGTTTCGCCAAGGGCGAGAACTGAGGACGAACACCGGGTTGATAGCAGTCAACAACGGTGCCACCTCAGCAAGCACCGCGAAATACGCGAAATGACGCGAAAGAAAATCCGGACTTAAACCTTAAAACCTAAACCTTAAAACTATCTAGCCTTTCGCCTCTGTTTCGCCAAGGGCGAGAACTGAGGACGAACACCGGGTTGATAGCAGTCAACAACGGTGCCGCCTCTCACCTCTGACCTTTCGCCTAAGCCCTCTGCCCTCCGCGGTTTTTTTGGTCGGCAAAATTTGCCTAGGCTGTTTTCGGGCGACGCGGAAGCGGATGTTTTTTAGTTTTTGTTAACTATAAAAAGCTTAACTCACTGCTATCGTTGGCTTAGCGAGTAGGCTATATCCGTTGGCATCAGTGCTGCATTAGGGGCAGCACGCATGTCAGATATTGAACAGGACCAAAAGACCGAGCAGGCCACGGAGAAGCATCTCACGGAGGCTTTCGAGCGTGGGCAGTTTGCCAAGTCGCCGGAATTACAGGTCTTGATTTTGTTGGGGGCTGCGGTGGGTGTGCTGGCCTTCACGGCGCAATCGGCTTCGCGCGGCGTCGCCGAATACGCGATCAGCATGTTCACGCGGTTTGCCGTGACGCCGGTCGGAATCGATACGGTGCCGACGCAGTTGGGCGAAGTCATGCTGACCGTTGGTAAAGCTTTCTTGCCCGTGCTGGCTGGCTGTGTGGGCGCGGCCGCGTTGGGGGGTGGGGTGCAGAGTGGGTTTCGTCTGTCGGACGAAGCGCTCACGTTAAAATTTGATAGCCTCAATCCGATCGAAGGTTTCCTTCGCGTATTTTCTAAGGCGGCGCTCGTGCGCGGCCTCATTGATTTATTAAAATTAATCGCCATCGGCCTCGCGCTGTGGGCGGGCACGAAGCACTTGATGCTCGATCCGCTCTTCACGGCGCCCATCGAGGTCAGCTATCTCGCGCAATTTATTCACCGCGCGACGCTCGATTTCTTTGGGCAGATGCTTCTGGCCCTCGGCGTCATCGCCGCGCTCAGCTTCGGTTACGAAAAATATAAGACGTCACAGGATTTAATGATGACGCGCCAGCAGGTGAAGGATGAGCGGCGCAATGCGGAAGCGGATGGTCAGATCAAAAGTGCGCAGCGCCGGCTCGGTCGCCGGCTCATGCAGCGCCAGATGCTGGCGGCGGTGGCCACGGCTGACGTGGTGCTCACGAATCCGACCCACTACGCCGTGGCCCTTCGCTATGAGCGGGGGAGAGACCACGCTCCCGTGGTGCTGGCCAAGGGTGAAAATCGCTTTGCGCAACGCATCAAGGCGCTCGCCGCCGAGCATGGCGTGCCGACGGTCGAAAACAAACCGGTCGCGCGCTTGCTCTATTCACTGGGTCAAGTGGGTGAGACGATTCCCGCCGAACTCTACCAAGCGGTGGCGGCAATCCTCGCCGTGGTTTACCGCACACACCGTTACTATTTCCACCGGTTGAAATCGCGCCGCTTCGAGGTCGCTGCCTAAGCCATGCCGACCGCTCCGCAAAATTCTGTTTATCTGCTGCTGAAGCGCGCCGACTTGCTGCTGGCGATCGGCTTGTTTGGCGTCGTGCTGATGTTGGTGGTGCCGGTGCCGACGTTCATTATCGATGCGCTCCTCGCGTTGAGCATCGGGTTCTCGCTGCTGGTTTTACTCACGGTTCTTTACGTTAAGGATCCGCCGGAGTTCTCGGGTTTTCCGGTGCTCCTCCTAACCCTGACGTTATTCCGGCTCGCGCTGAATGTCAGCTCCACGCGCCAGATTTTGAGCAATGGCTACGCCGGCCAGATCATCGAGTCCTTCGGTCACTTCGTGATTCAGGGCAACTACATCGTCGGGGCCGTGGTTTTCCTGATTCTGGTGATCATCAATTTTGTCGTTATCACCAAGGGTGCGGGACGCATCGCCGAGGTGAGTGCCCGTTTCACGCTCGATGCCTTGCCGGGTAAACAAATGGCCATCGATGCCGAATTGAATGCGGGCATCATCGATGAGGTCACGGCCACATCGCGCCGGCTCAAGGTGCAGAAGGAAGCGGATTTTTACGGCGCCATGGACGGAGCGTCCAAGTTTGTGCGCGGCGATGCCATCGCGGGCATCATTATTACCATCGTCAACATCATCGGTGGTTTCGCCGTCGGCGTCTTGCAAATGGGCCTGTCACTTTCCGAGGCCCTCCAGAAATTCACACTTCTCTCAATTGGCGATGGGCTCGTCTCGCAAATTCCGGCGCTGATCATTTCCGTCGGCGCCGGTATCTTGGTCACGCGCGCCACCGACAACAGCAACCTCGGCGATCAAGTCGCCGGCCAACTCTTTCGCTATCCGCGCGCGCTCGGTTTGGCCGCCGGTGGTCTGACAATTTTCGGCCTCATGCCCGGCATGCCGTTGCTGCCTTTCCTCGGTCTCGCGGGCCTCGCGGGGTTTGCGGCTAAGACGCTCAAGGATCAAGCGGACAGCCAGCCCCTGACCACCTCCGCGCCCGCGCCGGTGGGCAAGTCAGCAGGCAAGGGTGCCGTCGGTAAAGCCGGTGACACTCCCGCCATCGCCACGACCGCGGGTGCGGCGGAAGATGTGCGCAAATTAATCGATGTGGATGTGTTCGCGATTGAGATCGGCTACGGCCTGCTGAATTTAGCCGACGTCAAAGTGGGGGGCGATCTGCTGGCGCGCATCACCGGCGTGCGCAAAACGCTGGCGCGGGAAAAAGGGATCATCGTACCGCCCGTTTCGGTCCGTGATAATCTTGAGCTAGAAGCCAACGAGTATCGCTTTCTGCTTCGAGGCAAAGCCCTCGTGCGCGGCCAACTCCAGCCGGGACGCTGGCTCGCGATGAATGTTTCCGGCAGCACCGTTAAGCTGCGCGGTACCGTCACCCGCGAACCCGTTTTTAATCTCGAAGCTACCTGGATTGAGGCCGCGGAGAAAAAATCGGCCGAACTCAACGGCTACACCGTCGTCGATCCGGCGTCCGTGCTCATCACGCATTTATCCGAAACGTTGAAGCGTAACGCGTATCATCTGGTCTCCCGGCAGGACGTCCAATCGCTCATTGATCACGTCAAAGCCCTGCACCCGGCCTTGGTCGCGGAGTTGCTCCCTGACTTGGTGAACGTGGGGATCATTCAGCGCGTGCTGCAGAATTTACTGCGCGAGGGCGTCGCCATCGCGAATCTCCCACTGATTCTTGAGGGTATTGCGGATTTTGCCTCCCTCTCAAAAAATCCGGACGATCTCTCCGAACTCGTCCGGCGCCGCCTCGGGCTCTACTTTGTCCCCGAATACGAGCACAAGCCTGGCCAAGTTAAGGCGCTGACACTCGATCCGCGACTGGAGCAATTACTGACGACGAAGATCCATCGCACCGCGACCGATGTCGGGCTGAGTCTCGAGCCCTCTTTGGGGCGGCATTTAATGGATGAGTTTAGCCGCCGCACCACGGAGCTCGCGCAAAGCGGTTTACCCTTGGTGCTCGTCGTCTCGGCGGATGTGCGCCTGCCGCTCAAACGTTTTTTTGAGCCGTCGTTCCCGCGGTTAATCGTCCTCTCGTTTCAAGAGCTCCCCGCCAGCACCGAAATCGAAAATGCCGGGATCGTGCCGATTCCGCTTCACCTCGTCCGCGCGGAGCCGGCGCCGATCAAAGTCGCGGCTTAATTTTTTATGAATCTCCTCGGCACTGACACTCCTCCCACCGCCGGCACTTGCTACCGCTTTGTCGTCGACTCCGCCGACCAAGCGGCGGCCTTGATTCGGGAACGCCTCGGCGAGCACGCTCGGGTACTCTCAGTGCGCTCCATCCCCGCCTCCGGTTGGCACCGTTTACTGGCTGCGCCGAAACTCGAGGTCATTGCCCAGATGGTAGCTCCGGACGTGACGACCCCAGACGTACTCGTGGAGATCACGCCTTTGGCTGCCCCGAGTACAAATGATCTTCTCGCCCCTCGCTTCGCGCCTACGCGGGGCGGCTCGCTGCCGGCGTTACTCCAACGTTCCGGTTATTCCGCACAGGTGCTGAGTCGGCTGGAAGCTAGTCCCGCCTGGGCTGAGCTGACGACGGGTCCCTTGCATCGCGGCTTTGTCGAAGTGGGTCGGCAACTCTGCGCCCAAGTCGAAGCGCGGCCGGCCCGAGCCCCGCTGACGCGCGCGGCTTTTCTTGGCGCTCCCGGCGTTGGTCGCAGCACCGCCCTCTGCAAATGGCTCGCCGCTGAAGTTTTTCGCCGCGCTCGCCTCGGTCATGTCGTAATCGCGGAATTCGATCGGCCCAATACTCCCGGCCCATTGCCCGTTTTCTGTGAAGCTTTAGGTGTGCCGCTCGCCCATTACCCGGCGAGCACGCAGCCCGCGATCTCCGGCGGCTTTGTTTATTTTGATCTGCCCGCGTTGTCCCTGCGCGCGCCCGAGGACAACGCGAGCTTAGCCGCATTTTTAGAAAAAGAAGCCATCACCGAGCGCGTTCTTGTGGTGAATGCGGCTTATGAGAATACCGCGCTGCGGCGGGTGTTTGCCGTTGGGCGGGGACTGGGCGCGACGCATGTCATCTTCACCCACCTCGATGAAACTCCGCACTGGAGTCGGCTGTGGGACTACCTCCTCGAGACCGACCTCGAGCCGCTGTTTTTGTCCACGGGCCCATCTTTGACGGGCGACTGCGAAGTCTCCGCCGCTCAAGCGCTCGCCCGGCGGACGCTGCCCATCGCTGACTAAAATTTAACTACCACCCCTTATGCATTTTATCTTTTTATGCGGCGGCGCCCTCGGTTTCGCCGCCGCCGCTCTCACGGGCTGGCTCGCTGATCGCTCGGCCGATCGCATTTTGCTCGATGCCGCCCTCGGCTGCCTCACCGGCGCGCTCCTCTTTCGCTGGCTTTGGTCCGTCTTGGTGGACGGCGTCCGCGACACTCTTTTAGCCCGACAAAAGGCCGCTACCGCGGCCGCTGCGTCTGGCTCTCAACCCTAAACTCCCTCAGCGATGAACCTTACCGTTTCAGCTCCGGGCACGGATGCCGTCTCTGCCACCGCGTGGCGCACCTACCAAGGTGTTAACTCTGGCGACCTTGATCAAAAGGAATTGATCGAACGCTACCTCCCGCTAATCCGCAATGTCGTCGGTCGGATTAAGCTCAATCTGCCGTCGCATATTGACGCAGATGATTTGTACAGCGTCGGCGTCACCGGCCTCATTGCTGCCGTGCGCAAATATAATCCGGAGCAGGGGAGCACCTTTCCGGCTTACGCTTCCATGCGCATCCGCGGAGCGATTCTGGATGATCTCCGTCGCATGGATTGGTGTCCGCGACGCGCCCGGGCCCGCTCTCGAAAAATGAAAGAGGCTATCAATGTGATCGAACAACGCCTTGGCCGCACCGCCGAGCCCGAAGAAATTCGCGCTCATCTCAAGCTGAACGAGAAGGAATTCGCCAAATGGGTCGAGGATTCCAAGCCCGTTACTTTCATCGCGATCGATCAACGCGCTGATTCGTCGGAGTCCATCGGGCCTTCCTTGCACGATCTTTTGCAGGATCCCAACGATGTGACGGGCCGCGCTCGGCTCGAGCAGGAGGAGTTAGTTCAACTCCTGACCGAGCGCATGAAAGAATTACCGGAAATACCGCGCAAGATTCTGGCCATGTACTATTTTGAAGATCTACGCCTGGCCGAAATCGCCGCGGTCTTTGAATTAACCGAGTCGCGCATTTCCCAAATTCATTCGCAAACCATCTTGGGCCTCCGGGCTTATTTGGCGCGCGCCCAGGATCGCTAAGGCTGCCCCATGCTGATTATTGTCGGTGCGGTCATTGTCTTCGCGGCGACCCTCGGCGGCTTTATGCTGGCCGGTGGTCATCCCGGGGTGCTGCTGCATCCTTCGGAATTCGTCGTCATCTTGGGGATCGCCTTGGGCGTGCTCGTGATTGCGACGCCGGCGCATGTGATCAAGGAGATCATGCATAAGACTAAACTCGCGGTGACGGGTAAAAATGCCGGCCGGAAAGATTTCTTCGAGCTCCTCAAGTTGCTCTATGAGGTTTTTATGATCGGACGCCGCAATGGCCTCATCGCTCTCGAGGAACATGTCATGAATCCCCAGACGAGCAGTGTCTTTCAAAAATATCCTTCCTTGCTCGAACATCCCGAGCGCCTGGAATTTTTGTGCAATGGCCTCAAGCCCGTCATCGATGGGAAGATTAAACCGGATCAACTGGAAGCACTCATGGGCGCCGAGTTGCAGGCGAAAGAGTTGGAATCTGATCATCCGGTGCACGCCCTCCAGATGATCGGCGATTCGCTACCTGCCATTGGCATCGTCGCCGCGGTGCTGGGAATTATTAATACGATGTCGGCGATCGCTGAGGGGCCGGCCGTCGTTGGTGAAAAAGTCGCCGCCGCGCTCACGGGCACCTTACTGGGGATCTTTGTCGCCTACGGTTTCGTCAACCCGCTCGCGGCGCGCATCAAAGCCAACAACGCGTCGGATCAGCAGTGCTTTCGCTGTATCATGCAAGCCGTCGCCGGCTTCGCCAAGGGACTCGCCCCACTCACCGCCGTGGAAATTGCCCGCCGCGCCCTCGATAGCTCTGTGCAGCCAGGCGGCGAGGAACTCGAAGCTGAGTTGAAGAAACTCAACACTAAATAAGGAACCACCTACTATGGCCGGACATGGCGGAGCTTGGAAGGTGGCGTTTGCAGATTTCATGACCGCGCTCATGGCGCTGTTTCTGGTGTTGTGGATCTCCGCGCAGGATCAGGAAATCCTGATCGCAACTTCCAAATATTTTCAAAGCCCGTTCAAAGCGCCCTTGGATAATCACTCCGGTGTCATGCCTTTTAATAGTAACAAACAGACGACCTCGACCGGCAATGAACAGGGCAATGAAAAAGAATTAGAGAAAAATAAACAGATTCAGCTGAGCTTCCTGAATTCCGTCGCCGCTGATTTTTATCGTTTGCTGCACTTGGATTCCTCTTTGGCGGATAAACCGATCGACGTTCAGGTGACCTCCGATGGTCTGCGCGTCACGCTCTTCGATCGAGTCAAGCACCCGCTCTTCACTCCCGGCACGACCGAGTTTACCGACTGGGGCCGCTACGCTTTGCAGAGCTTGGCCTGGACGATCGACCGTCATCATTTTCGGGTAACCATCGACGGCCACACGAGCCTCGCGCCGAGCGTGGGCAACGAAAATTACTCCGCGTGGGAGCTCTCCGCCGATCGCGCTAATGCTTCGCGTCGCAGTTTGGTTCATTACGCCGTCGATCCGCATTACATCGAGCGCGTAACCGGTTACGCCAACACGCGACCACTCACTGGAGTAAAAGCCGATTCTGACTCTAACGACCGGGTCACGCTCAGCCTCACGCTCACCCCCAAGCCGAAAGACGCGACCGCGGCGTTCTTGCCGTCCGCCGCTAGCCTCAACACGCCCACGCTCCCCGCCGAATTGAATCCAGCCCGCGATCAGCCCGCGTCGGCGCTGCCAAAAATTTAAGGCGCCGTCAGCCGGTTGCTGGCATCCGCTAGAATTCTATTTTATGAAATCTTTTCTCCAAGGTAAACGTCACCACGAAGCCGCCCCGCTCTGCGCGCCCGCGAATTCTCGGCTTATCTCAGGGACTTCGCTGAGCGCCGTGGTCGCGTCCACTTCCGCTCCCCGCGTCGAAGTCATCAAACAGGGCGACAAAATTACCCGCCTCATCATCACGTGCTCCTGCGGTGAACACACTGAGATCGAGTGCCTCTATCCGCCGGGACAGTAAGCCGCGCGCCTCTCGTCGGCAGAATCTGCCGACTCCCTGACTCGGCAAATATTGCTTTTTTTATAAATTCGTAAGTATATGATAATTAAGGTTAAGGGTTGTTGGCACGGGGTTTGCTAAGGGGAAGCCGATGAACATCGGTCTCTATCAAAGCGCCTCCGCCTTATCCGCTCTCGAGCGGTGGCAAGATGTCGTTTCGCAGAATATCACCTCGAGTCAGACGACTGGGTATCGCAAGCGGACCGTTAATTTTAGCGCGGAATTACGCGGCGAATTACAAACAGATCCCCACGGCCGTTTAGGCCGCGAAGGCGAGGGGCAATCACTCGTGTTTCCGCAGAGCAATAAGAGCATCAGCTTTACCACCGGGGAAACGCAACCGACTCGCCGCGAATTGGATCTCGCGATTCAGGGCGAGGGATTTTTCGAAGTGCAAATGCCGGATGAGTCTAAGGCTTACACTCGGAGCGGTGAATTTCGCATGAACTCTGATCGCATGCTGATCACAGCCGGTGGTCAACCGGTGCTCTCGACGTCGGGCAGTCCCATTACTTTTTTACCGGGCGGCGGCGAAGTCACCATCAGTCGCGACGGCACCGTCTCCCAAGGCGCGTCCTCGGTGGGCAAGATCGCGGTGCAGAAATTTGCCGATAATCGCCAACTCACGCCCATCGCCGGGGGCTATTTTGTGGCGGACGCCTCCGTCGAACCGACCGCCGTCGCTAAACCCGAAGTGCTCCAGGGTTATCTTGAGGGCAGCAACGTTACTTCCCTCCGCGAAATGGTGGACATGGTCCTCATCTCCCGCGCTTACGAAGCGAATCAAAAAATTATCACCACCGTCGATCAGACGATGCAGAAAACCCTCGAAGCTTTGGGCTGATTTTTTTGGGAATTCTTTCCCGATCATCGTCACCCGCCCGCACTCCTTCCTATGAACCTCTCCCTATATTCCGCCGCCACGGGCATGGAGGCCCAACAGCTCAACCTGAACACCATCGCCAATAATCTGGCGAACGTGAACACCCCCGGTTTCAAGCGGAGCAAAATTGAGTTTCAAGATTTACTCTACCAGAAGCCCCGCGCCTCCGGCTCCGACTCTGGCGGCGGCAATCTCGTCCCCACCGGCATCGAGGTCGGCAACGGCTCGCGTGTCGCCGCCACTTCTAAGGTTTTTACTCAGGGTCAACTGACGCAGACGGGTGAAAAATTCGACGTCGCGATTCAAGGTGACGGTTTCTTCGAGGTGCAGCGCGCTGATGGCACGATCGGCTACACGCGCGATGGCTCCTTTAAACTCAATGCGCAGGGCCAAATGGTGAACGTTGATGGCTTGCCGCTGATCGGCGGCTTCCAACCGATTCCCGCCGGTGCTTCTTCCGTCAATATCGCCCAGAATGGTGAGGTCACCGTCCAGTCGGCGAGCGGGACCCAAAGTTTCCGGCTCACCATGACGCGCTTCGCTAATCCATCTGGTCTGCGCAGTTTGGGCGGTAACCTTTACGAGGAAACTGCCGCCAGCGGTACCCCGGAGTCGGGTTCCCCGAGCGAAGCCGGTTTCGGCAGCATCATCCAGGGCTACACCGAAGCTTCCAACGTCAATATCGTCGAAGAAATGGTTAACCTCATTGTAGCCCAGCGCGCCTATGAGATTAATTCCAAGTCGATCCAGACCTCGGACGAAATGCTCCAGAACGTCGCCAACATGAAACGCTAATCTCATGCGCGCATCTTTTCTCCTTATTTTATTTCTCGCCGTAACGGCCATGCGCACAGCGGCGGCCGTGAACGCTGAGCTCCCCGCCGTCGGCGCGACGCCGCTCTCTCGTGATCAATTTGTCGCCTTGCTGACTGAAAACCTCGTTAATCATTTTAATCTCGAGGGGGAACTCCAACTGGAATTGCTCCGCGCATGGTCCGCCCCGGCGCGCGTGGCGGCCCAGTGGTCAGTTGAAATCGGCGAATATCCAGCGTTGCCCGCGGCGGCCATGCTCACGCGTTGCCGCATTTTAGCCGATGGCCAAGTCGTCGGTGAATACACCGCCACCCTTCGCGCCAGCCTGTGGCGTGATGCTTGGGCTGCTCGCCAACCCTTGGCCGCCAACACCTCTTTTGATGCCGCCCTGCTCGAAACGCGGCGCGTGGATTTTCTCCGCGACCGCGAGGCCTTGCCCGCCGCGGTGGGCGATCATAGCTACCTCTTCACTCGCTCCATTCAGCCGAATCGCCTCCTGACCTGGCGCGATATTTCTCGCCGCCCGCTCGTGCGCAAGGGTGACCTCATCGAGGTCGCCGCCATCGATGGCCAACTGCAAATTATCCTGCGTGGCTTGGCCATGGAGAATGGCGCCGCCGGCGACACCGTCACCGTCCGTAATCCGGAATCCAAACGCAATTTCTCCGCGCAAGTCGTGGCCGAAAATCGCGTCCAGATCCGCTTCTAATTTTTCCATGTCTTTCGCTCGTTTATTTTCTGTGACCACCTGCGCCGGCCTGCTCGCCCTGAGCGCTGAGGCGGGCTCACTCTGGACCGCCGGGGGCAGCAACCGGAGCATGTTTGCCGATCACAAAGCCGCGCAAGCGGGTGATATTCTCACGATTGTCGTTAGCGAGGCCGTCGCCGCCAGCAATAGCCAAAGCAAGAAATCCGCGCGCGATTCTTCAATCGCTGATGCGATTACTAATTTTATTTATCCGACCACCGGCCTGCACAAGGGAACCCTCCCGAGCATGGCGCTCGCGGGCACCGCCGCCAGTTCCGGCAGCGGCGATGTCAGCAATAATCAAAGCCTCAACGCGCGCGCCGCCGTCCTCGTCTCCGACGTCCTGCCGAATGGCAACATGGTGATCGAGGGCGCCCGCATCGTGACTTTCTCCGGCGAAACTCAGTACGTCGTGCTGCATGGTGTCGTCCGGCCTGATGACATCGCGAGCGATAATACCATTCAGTCCAGCAACATTGCCGATGCCCGCGTGGAATTCCTCAGCGAGGGTTCTCTCACCGATGCCCAGAAACGGGGCTGGTTCATTAAACTCTACGAGAAACTGCGGCCCTTTTGATTCTCTCCTGCCATGATCCGCTTCCTTTATATTTTCCTCCTGAGCGGCTGCGTCGCCGCGCACGCCAGTCGCGTCAAAGATCTCACTGTCATCGAGGGCGGTCGCGATAATCAACTCGTCGGCTATGGCCTGGTCGTGGGCTTAGCGGGCGATGGTGATAGCAATGCCGCCACCACGCTGCGGAGCGTCGCGAATGTTTTACAGCGCTACGGCCTCACCATCTCGCCGCAAGATATTAAGGCGAAGAATGTCGCGGCCGTCATGCTGACCGCTGATCTCAGCGCGTTCCTCAAACCGGGGGCGCGGATCGATGTCACCGTGGCCTCGCTCGGTGATGCCAAGAGCCTGCAGGGTGGGGTGCTCTTGCAAACGCCTCTCCTAGGAGCGGATGGTCGCGCTTATGCGGTCGCGCAGGGCGCTATCGTCATCGGGGGTTTCCTCGGCGGCGCGGGCGGCGCGGGCGGCGCTACCGTCCAGAAAAATCATCCCACCGTGGGTTCCATCAGCAATGGCGCTATCGTGGAACGCGAAATTGCGACGCAGGTCGTGCACGATAATTCCCTGCGCCTGTTGCTGCACAATCCTGACTTTACCTCCGCCGCCCGCATGGCCACGGCGATCAACGCGGTGTATCCACTCGCCGCGAGCGCGGGCGACGCCGCCACGGTCACCGTTAATCTCCCCGCGGCATTCGCTGGTCGCGAAGTTCCCTTCATCGCCGACTTGGGTCTGATCGAGGTGTCGCCCGATACTTTGGCGCGGATCGTGATCAACGAGCGCACCGGGACCATCGTCGCTACTTCCACCGTCCATCTTTCACCCGTCGCCATCGCGCACGGTGCGCTCACCATTACCGTGAGTTCAACGATCGGCGTCTCCCAGCCGAATCCTTTTTCTAAAACTGGCTCCACCGTCGCCGTGCCGAGCACCCAGACCACCGTCAACGAAACCAAGGGTGGCTTTGTCGTGCTCCAAGATGCGCCGACCGTCGAGCGGCTCGCCGCCGCGCTTAATGCGCTCGGCGTATCGACGCGCGAGATGATGGCAATTTTCCAAACCCTCAAACGGTCCGGCGCTCTGCAAGCGGAACTCGTGATCAACTAACATGACGGTGCCTCCTCTTCACGCCGCCCCTCCGTCGCGTCACGTCGCCGCCGATCTCGCTGCCTTGAAACGCGGCGGACTCGCCCCGGCCGAACAGCGCGCCGCCGTCGCGAGTCAGTTTGAAGCCATTTTAATCCGCCAATTTCTTCAAGAGAGCGTTGGCTCCATGCTGGGCGGCGGGAACAAGGCCGCGGGCAGTGACGCCGGCGGCGGGGGCGGCAGCGTCTACGGCTTCATGCTTACTGACTCCCTCGCGCAAAAATTAACCGAGGGCGGTGGCCTGGGCCTCGCTCCCCTGATCGCAAAACAACTCACCCCGCGCGGCCTTCCTGTCACCCCGCCGCCCCTGACTCCTGCCCACTGATGCACTCCTCCCTTCCTCCTTTAATGGTCTGGCAAAAAATCGCGGACGGCCTCCGCGCTGAACTTATGGCTTACGGCGGCTTGCTCGCCTTGTTCGCCGAACAGCAAAAATTTCTCTTTGAGCGCAATGCGGCCCATGTCTTGCGCCTCTCTGGTCTCATCGAGCAACAGGTAATTCTCCTCGAGGATAGTCGTCGCCAACGCGAAGCCTTGGTCGCTGTTTTTGCGGTCGCCCACGCGCAACCCGCCTCGGCGACACTGCGCTCCTTGCTGCCGTTCATTGAGGTCCCCGCACAACCTTTGTTCGAAGCCTTGCTGACCGAGATCAACCATCTCCTCCACCGGGTGCGCCGCACCAACCGACACAATCACACGCTCCTCACCCGCGCCGTCGAGGTGCATGCGGAAGTATTGCAAGTACTGCAGCCGGCTAATTTCACGCGCACGTATTCGCCGGCCGGCCGCCTCGCGACCGAGTCACATGTCGCGGCTGGTTCACTCCAAGCCGCCGGTTAATCCGCGGTCCCTCTCATGTCCGGTCTCTACGCCAGTCTTAATGCTTCGGTCGGTGCCCTCAGCGCGCAAAGCCGCGCGGTCGAAACCGCCGGTAAAAATTTAGCGAACGTCAACAATCCGAGTTATGCCCGCCAACGCGTGCTCTTAGGCTCTCTCGGTACTATTCAAACCGCGCAGGGTCCGGAAAGCATGGGCATCACCGCGCTCGCCGTGGAGCAAATGCGCGATGCCTTGCTCGATAAACAGGTGTCGCGCGAAATTTCACAGACCGCCGCGTATTTCGCCGAAGAACAGGCTTACCACCGCGCGGAAGCCAGCCTCGGTCAAAGTATCGACGGCACGCAGAATGCCAGCGGCACGAGCAGCACCACCGCGAATGGCGTGGCGGCGGCCCTCGATGATTTTTTCAGCGCGTTCCAAAGTCTCGCCGCTAATCCGACCGACGCAGGCCAACGGCAAACTTTGCTGCAAACCACCAGCATCCTTACCGATCGCATTCGTCTCGCCGATCAACGCCTCGCCCAAGTTGGCAGCGATCTTGACGCGCAGATCACCGATGATGTCAGCACCACGAATCGGCTGCTGTCTTCGATCGCAGAACTGAATGGCCAGATTGCCCGCCTAGAGATTAACCGTCCCGGCTCCGCCGCGGATCTCCGCGATCAACGCCAAGCTAACCTCGAATTGCTGGCCGCAAAAATGCCGGTCGACTTGCGCATTTCCGCTTCGGGTCAGACGCAGCTATTTTCTCGCGACACCACCGGTGCCGATGTGCTGCTGGTCGACGGTCTGCACGTCGCGGGCGCAATAAATTTTACCGGCGCCACCCTCACCGGCGGGGCCACTGCCGCGACTTTGGCTCTGAGCGCGGGCACCTTGCAGGGCTCCTTGACCGCTCGCGATAGTGGCGTGCAGGCCATCCGCTCCAGTCTCGATCAATTATCCGCGCAACTCGTCGCCGCCGTTAATAGCGCTTACAATCCCACCGGCCTCACCGGAAATTTCTTTCAACCGACCGGCACCACGGCCGCCACGCTCGCTTTGGCCAGTGGGGTAACCGCGGCTACGCTCAAGGCTAGCGATGGCGGCGCCGCGGGGGACAATGCCGTGGCGCTGGCGATCGGGCAGCTCGCCACTAAAAAATTCAGCGTGGCCGCCGGCGATGTTCTCACCGGCACCCTGGGAGGCTTCTTCTCCACCGCCGTCAGCAATCTCGGTCAAGCCATCGCCGGCGCCACCGCGCGGGTCACCGATCAAAGCAATATCGAACAGCTCGTGCGCGCCCAACGCGATGCCGTCAGCGGCGTCTCCCTCGATGAGGAAACCGCCGATCTCCTGAAGTATCAGCGGGCCTTCCAAGCTTCTTCGCGTTTTTTTAACACGATCGACAGTCTGCTCGATACGGTCGTCAACCACCTGGGCGTCTAATCTCTCCGTCTTATGCGCGTCGCTACCAACACCGTCTCCGACGGCATCATCCGCCAGATTCAACACCTGAGTACTCAGCAGACCAAGTTGCAAAACCAGGTCGCGAGTGGCCAACGCATCAGCCAAGCCTCCGATGACCCGGCTGCCGTCGGCCGCGTGCTCAACCTCGAGAGCGAAAGGCGTCAGATCACGCAATACGGCCGCAACGCCGGTCATGCTCTCGCGCTTGCCCAAGCTTCGTACTCGGGCTTGCAGGGGATTAAGAAAATTTCTGACCGCGCCGGCGAACTCGCCGTGCTCGGCACCGGCGTCCTCGGCCCCGCCGCCTTGCAAGCTTACGCCGCGGAAACCGATCAGCTCATCGAGCAGGCGGTCGCGGCCGCCAATACCCGCTTTTTGGGTAATTACCTTTACGCCGGCACCGCCGTCGACGCCCCCGCCGTGAGCATCGTGCGCGATGCTCAAGGCAAGATCACCGCGGCAAGCTACGCGGGCAACGCTGACCAAGCCGCCATTCCCTTGTCGGAAGCGGCGAGCGTCACGCCGACGACCAGCGGAGCCACCAACACCGGACTCGCGGCCTTAGTTAATAATTTAATCAGCCTCCGCACCGCGCTCCTGAGCGGCTCGTCCGCTGCCGTCACCGCGGCCCGCCCCGGGCTGACTTCGAGTGAGGATTTGCTCGTCAATGCACTGGCCGACAACGGTGGCGTCCAGACGCGCATCGAGGCCAGTCAAGCGCAGCACACCGACCGCCTCCTGAGCGTGGAGCAACTCATCTCCTTGGAAACCAGCGCCGATCTCCCCGCGACCATGGTGAAATTGAATCAGGCGCAGACCGCTTACCAAGCGGCCCTGCAGTCCGCGGCCAATATCATGCATCTCTCTTTGCTCGACTATATCAAATAACCCAACGCCTGCCGTGACCATGAAAGTCCTGCCTGAAATTTACCCAACCGATTTAGATCTGCCGTCCGCGAATACTTTTGCGCTGCCGGCGGGCCTCATCGGTTTTGAAACTTACCGCCAAGCCGAACTGCTCTATGAGTCGGATAACCTGCCGTTCCTCTGGCTCAAACTGACCGGACCGCGCGATTCGCTCCACTTTGTTGTCATCGAGCCCGGCGGCATCGTCGCAAATTATGAACCGGAGTTGTTTGATGAACACGCGCTCGAGTTGGATCTCCGTGATCCCAGCGAGGCCATGATTCTCAACATCGTCACGCTGCGGCGCACCACGCCGCTCGAGGCCACCGTTAATTTGATCGGACCAATTGTCATTAACCGCCGCACCCGCACGGGTCGCCAAGTGGTCATTGCCAATTACTCGCGCTACAGTGCGCATCATTCCCTGATCGAAAAGCCGCAGAACGCGGGCCCCGTCAGTACTTATTAACCATCAAGACAAGGAAGTCGCCCATGTTAGTCCTCACTCGTAAAATTAATGAATCCATCGTGATCGGTGGTAATATCGAAATCCGCATCACACGCATCGATGGCGATACCGTGAAGATCGGGATCGAAGCCCCGCGGGAGATTCCGATCTTCCGCAAGGAAATCCTGACCGCCATTGGGGCATCCAATCAGGCGGCAGCGCTAAATCCCGCCGTTCTGCCGACCCTGCAGTTACCCAAAATTGCTCGCGCCACGGCCCCTGTCTCCGCGCAGAAACCAATCACGTCCGTCTGAGCCGCCACCCGCTCGCTTGATATTAATTTTTCGCCATGAGTCCATTTACGCTTACGCCTGCTACTTCGTCCGCCGCTCGTCAGCTCGAGCAAAATCTGGGCCTGCTCACTCGTTCTTTAGGTCGACTCGCTGCGCAAGCGGCCGCCGCGATTCCCCCCGACGTCGCCGCCCCCGCGACTGAGAGTAAGTTCGACGCGCAAAAGCTCCGCCTCCAAGCAGCTCGCACCAATGTGCAGGACGCCGTTTCGTACGGTCAGAGCGCCGACCATTTTTTAGGCCAGCTGGAAAATCTCGTCTCCTCCCTGACCAACCTTCGGGCTGCGGAGGCCTCCACGCCGACTGCCGCGGCGGATTTTAACGCGATCCAGGACCAGCTCCGCGCCATCATTGGTGGCGGCCGCGAGGAGATCGGTGGACTCGCCGCGAGTGCCCCGCCCACGGGAACTTTTAAGGGCACCGCGTTATTTGGTCCCGATGCCGGCTCTGCCGTGGTTCGCCGTGAGTCCACGGCAGCGGACATCGTCGTGCCCGCGTCGCCGTTGCGCACGGGCGCCATGCAGGATCTTTTGCAACAGGATGCCGCGGGGAATTACGCCCTCTCGTTGGCGGACGACCGCACGCCCGGCACGCTGGTCGCGGCGCAGGTGGAATTGGGGGCCCGCCGTGCCGCGCTCGCCGCAGCCCTGACGCAGCTCCATTTCGTGGGGCAGGGTCTGCAAGTGGAGTCGGCAAATTTATCCGCCCGCGTGGTCCCGCTCCGTGATTTCGCCAGCGCCCAGGCCGCGACGCATTCCGCCCAGGCCGCATTCCTCAGCGCGCCACTCGTCGCGCGGGCCGCCCAAGGCCAACCCACGCCCGAGAGTGTTTTCAAATTACTGTCGTAACTCATTATCAGGATTACGAAGCGGTCTTCGTCCCGTCGTATTTACTCTCCATGTCAGCTGACTCCAACCACGCGCTCGAACCCACGTCATCGATCGGGCAGGGGACCACGGCGAAAACTACGCCGAGCGCGCTCCCCAATTTATCCGGTGAGCACGTGCGTGCGGCGCTTAGCTTAGATCCGGTGATGCAGAAAATGGTGCACGATTTTAATAATCAGCTGACAGGAATTATTTGTTATCAGGAACTCGCCGCTGAAGATTTAGCGCCCGATCATCCCGCCCGGGCGTGCTTACTCGAAGCCCAGCGCGCCGCGATCGCCGCCCGCGCCCAAGTCAACCGGATGCTAGGAGCGGCCGGGCCGCTCGTTTAAGTTTAGAGTTTAAGTTTAAAATTCGAGCTAATCGACCAAGGCATTCATAACCGCGAAGGGCGCGAAATGACGCGAAGGTTCCGAGATTAAAACCTAGAACTTAAACCTTAAAACTATTCCGCCTCTAGCCTTTCGCCTCTAGCCTCAAGCCTTAAGGCCGCCACAAAAGGCACAAAAGGCGCAGAAACCGACCAATGCATTTTGGCCCGCGAAATACGCGAAATGACGCGAAAATCTAACAGGGCAGGGGAGGAAAAGAGGAAAATTGGGAAAGTAGAAAATCTGGAAACGGAAACTCAGATCGACCCTCTGCCCTCTGACCTCAAGCTGATAGCGGTCAACAACGGTGCCGCCTCAAGCCTTAAGGCTGCCACAAAAGGCACAAAAGGCGCAAAATCGATCCAAGTATTTTGGCCCGCGAAATACGCGAAACCACGCGAAAGAAAATCCGAGCTTAAACCTTAAAACTTAAACCTTAAACCTAAGCACTGTGCCTTTTGTGGCTGGTTCGATCTTAAGCTTAAACTTAAAACTTAAACTAGCGGCTCCGCCGCTGCGGCGCGCGCTATCTTCTCAACGCGTCGCGAATTTCTGTCAGGAGCTTCTCTTCATTGGTCGGGCCCGCGACCACGGGTTCGGCGGCTTTCTGGCCGGACTTCAGGGCTTTTAACATTAAAAAGATAACGAATGCGATGATCAGGAAATCCACGGTGCTCCCGAGGAAGGAGCCGAGCTTGATCGCGGGCCCCACTTCAATGGTCTTCCAATTACCTCCAGGAATGAGCGGATTGATCAGGGGCATGATGATATCGCCCACGAGTGAGCTGACAATTTTTCCGAAAGCGCCACCGATGATGACACCGACGGCCAGATCAAGGACCTGACCTTTCAGGGCGAAGGTTTTGAATTCTTTAATGAGGCTCATTTTCTATTGGGTTGGATTTATTTTCAGGGCGCTTACTTCCAGTTTAGGACCAGACGAGAGAAATAGCTGGTGTCCATTTTTGTGACGCCGCGGCCGGGCTTGCTGTTGTAATCGTTGCTGATGCCCAAGCGGATTTTCCAGTTCGCATTCGCGAGGGGGAGTTCTAGGAAGTTTTCGAAACCGGCACGATAGTCGGCGAAATCCTTAAACGAGGGCACGATAGTCAGGCGGTTCACGAGGCTCAGCTTAGTCATTTTGAGCGCATGGCTAAACCCGAAGTCGAGACCGGCGGCATTCACGTCCAGCGTTAGCGGGCTAAGATAATTTTCACTACGGAACGATAACCCGACGCGCCCCGTCACCGTCTGGTTGGGTTTCTTGATGAGATCAAAGCCGAGACCCGCGGCGGCCACATTATAGAACTCGATATCCTTAATATGATCGAAGCCGCCTTCGTCGCGGATGTACCATGATTTTTGGCCGGAGAAATTATTTTGATAATCTCCTCCCGCCTTAAATTGGTCAGCAGATTTTAGGCCTTCGCTTTTCTGGCGGTCATAGGCGCTATAGAAAACCAACGTGTCCTTGGCTCCGGCGAGCGTGGCCCGCACGGCCGTCGACGTGCCGAGTTGGCTTTTGTTGCCGGATTTGCCGGTGAGGTCGAAACTCGCCTCGTAGGACCACTTGCGCTCCAGCGCCGTAATTTGCGGATCCTGCGCCCCCGCCGTCCAGCAGGCGGCGATTTTCTCTACTGTGGTGGTCACAACGCCATCGGAGTTGGTGATTTTTAAAGCTCCATCAGTCGTGGTAACTAAACCAGCTAGCCGGGTGCCACTCGCCAACCGCATCGCGATCGCTGCCTCGGTGTTGAGGGCGATGACTTCGGCTTGCTTGATGGAAATTGTGCCCGCGAAACTCGTCTCAACCACCACTAGGCCGCCCTCAATTTTTAAAATTTTACCCGGGATCCGTGCGCCATTCTTTGTTTCGACGCTATCCGCTGTTAACAAATTCACACTGAGAGTGCTGAGCACGAGCGTGAGCATAATCCGACCGACCGAAATGGAATCTAATTTCATAATTCGGTGACGTTGGCGGACGAAAAAATGAACTCAAGCCTTGCTTGCAACTAAATTGCAATAAAACCTCATCTCCGGCGGCCTTGGGGGAGGCTAAAGGACTGAGGCGGCACCGTTGTTGATGACAATCAACCCGGTGTTCGTCCTCAGTCCTCGCCATGGGGCGAAACAGAGGCGGCACCGTTGTTGACTGCTATCAGCCCGGTGTTCGTCCTCAGTTCTCGCCCTTGGCGAAACAGAGGCGAAAATTTTAAGTTTAAGATTAAGTCCGAACCAGCCACAAAAGGCACAGAAGGCGCAAAAAGAGGCGGGACCGAGGTGTAAGGCGAGAGGCGGGATAGTTTTAAGGTTTAAGCTCGGATTTTCGCGTCACTTCGCGCCCTTCGCGGTGCTTGCTGAGGTAGCACCGTTGTTGACTGCTATCAGCTTGAGGTTAGAGGTCTGAGGTTAGAGGTGCGGTCGGCACCGTTGTTGATTACTATCAACCCGGTGTTCGTCCTCAGTTCTCGCCTTTGGCGAAACAG
>CAIVJE010000094.1 GCA_903906135.1 uncultured Verrucomicrobiota bacterium
CGCAGGCGGAGCAAGGTGCCGCGAATCCAGATAAAGAAGACTAGCATGCCGATTAATTTCAGCATGAACCAAGCGTACGAAGGAATAAATTGCAGCGCGGCGATTGGAGCCTGCCAGCCGCCGAGAAAGAGCGTAACACCCAAGCCGCTGAGGGCCGTGAGGCCAAAATATTCTGCCATGAAGAACAGGGCGTATTTAAATCCAGAATATTCCGTCAGGTGCCCCGCGATGAGTTCGCTCTCCGCTTCGGGTAAATCAAAGGGTGAACGATTGGATTCAGCTAAGGCGGCGACGAGGAAGATAATAAAACCTGGGAAGCCCCAAGGCGTGAAGACAAACCAGTGCGGGAGAAAACCAAAGGTCCAGCCGCCTTGCGCCAGGACGATGCCTTGGGTGGAAAGGGTGCTCGTCACGAGGACGATGGGCACAACCGAGAGGATGAGGGGCAGCTCATAGCTAATGAGCTGAGCCAAGGCCCGCATGGCGGCGAGCAGGGAGTATTTATTCCGGCTCGACCAGCCCGCCATAAAGATGGCGAGCTCGGTAGCGGCGCCGGCGGCGAAGAAATAAAGCAGCGCAGCATCAAGTTCGACGGGGATGAGGTGACGCCCAAAAGGCAGCACGGCAAAAGTCATCAACGAGAAGGCCACCACGATCACGGGCGCTAGAAAGTGCAGGCATTTATCGGCGGCGGCGGGCACGATATCTTCTTTCGTGAGGGTTTTAATGGCATCAGCAAAAGGCTGGCTGAGTCCGAAGAGGGTGAGCCCTTTAATCCACGGCAGGCCGGAGCGATTGGGCCCGAGGCGATTTTGTAGGCGAGCCAAGAGCTTGCGTTCGGCAATCGTCGTGAAGGCAAAGAAGGTCCCAAAGACGGCGAGCACGGCGATGATCGTGATCAGATGATGGCCCAGCCATTGCAGCGGGGCGGGCAGAAAATCAACAACCCAGTCGCGCAATACCAAAGGCGCGCGTTCCAGGAATGAGTCAGTGAGTGGGGCGGCGCTCATGGGGTGGCTGGCGGCGGGGTGACCACCGGTTTAGCGGCGGCGGCTGCCGCTTTGGCGGCCGCGGCCACTTTAGCTTTTTCTTCGGCGGCTTTGCGCTCGGCGAGCAGGCGGCCATCGACCTCCGCGGCCTCCACCGGATGGATCTCGTGATAATAGCTATTGGGCTTTGCCAAGCGTTCACGATCGAGGAAGAGATCCTGAAAGCGATCAGTCGTCGCGATCTCGAAGACTTTATCCATCTTGATCGCATCGAACGGACAAACCTCGACGCAGATTTGGCAGCTCATGCAGACGGAAGTATCGATGCCAAAGATGGCGGGGTAGAGCTGGAGTTTGCCGGTGGCGTCAGGTTTCTTGTCCTTGCTCTTCTCGATGATGATGCACTGCGGCGGGCATTCTTTTTCGCAGATCTGGCAAGCGACGCACCGGAGCGTACCCATGGGATCGGTCGCATTCTCGGTGATGAGAAAAGGGAAGTTGCGATAATTTTCTGGGAGGACCGTCTTTTGCTCTGGGTACTCTACCGTCACCATGCGCTCAGGATCGTGGTAGCTCCCGGCGAAGTTTTTCGCCGTGACGATGAGACCATTGATGATGCCGGAGCCGAGCATGGGTAGTTTAGCGGTCTACTTCGCCGAGGACGATGTCGATGCTGCCGAGGATGACGACGGCATCGGCGATGGTGTGGCCGAGGCACATTTCCTCGAGCAAGGTGAGATTAATCAGCGACGGCGGGCGAACGCGGTACCGGTAGGGATTGGGTGAGCCATCGCTGATCAGGAAAAAGCCGAGTTCGCCCTTCGGGCCTTCGAGTCGGCCGTAGGCTTCGCCGGCTTTGGGGCGAAAGCCGCGGAGTTTAGCCTTGGGGTCCATGATCGGGCCGGCGGGGAGTCGCTTGAAAGCTTGTTGCAGAATTTTTACGGACTCACGCATTTCCAGAATCCGCATCATGTAGCGATCATAGGTATCGCCGTGTGCGCCGAGGGGGACGCGGAAATCAAACTGGGCATAAAAACCGTAAGCATCAACTTTGCGCAGGTCGTAATCGACGCCGCTGGCGCGCAGCACGGGGCCGGTGATCCCGGCATTAATGGCATGGGTGGCATCGAGGCGGCCGACGCCTTGCGTGCGGGCCAGCATGATTTCATTGCCGGTGAGCATGCGTTCATACTCATCCAAGAAGCGCGGAAAATTATCCACGAGCTGCTGGGCGGCCGCGAGCCACTCTGGGGTAGGATCGACGCGGCAGCCGCCGAAGCGCTGATAATTGCACATCATGCGCGAACCGCTGAGGGCCTCGAACAAGTCGATGATTTTTTCGCGCTCGCGGAACGCATAGAGCAGCGGCGTGAACGAGGTGCCGAGATCGTTAAAGAGAAAGCCGACGAGGCACGAGTGATTCACGAGCCGCGTGAGCTCGGCCATAATAATGCGCAGATACTGGGCGCGCTCGGGCACGGCCTGGCCGGCAAGTTTTTCCACCGCGAGGGCGTAAGCCCAATTGGTCGACATGGAACACAGGTAGTCGAGGCGATCCGTGTACGGCATCGACCCGAGGTACGTGGTGTTCTCGGCGATTTTCTCGTGATTGCGGTGCAGGTAACCAAAAACCGGTTTAAGTTTAACGAGCTGTTCGCCATCGAGCGTTGCCACCATGCGGAAAACGCCGTGGGTCGAAGGATGCTGGGGCCCCATGGAAACCTCGAGGAGGTCGCCGTGAAATTCATCATGAACGGCCCGGACCGTGGGGCCGGGCGCAGAGGCAAACGGCGCCGGCGCGCTTGGCGTGAACGGGTTCATGGCGTTCCTCCCATTTTTGGCGCAGGGGCGGCGGCCGCCGATTGATGAGGCTTCGCTCGCTCTAACACGGCCCCGTGAGCGGTGGGCTCCCATTCATAATCGTCGGGCTCGACGTAATCTTTGCGCATCGGGTGATCTTTGAATTCATCCCACATCAACAAGCGGCGCAGATCAGGGTGGCCCGTAAAAATAATGCCGTAGAGGTCAAAAATTTCCCGCTCCTGAAAATCGCAGGATCGCCAAGTCGGGGTGAGCGAAGGAAGGGTGACCGCATCGGTGCGATTGGCGGTGCGCAGTCGAATCACGACGGGCCCTTGTTTCAAGGCGATGGAGTACAGGTGATAGATGGCCTCAAGGTAACCCGGTTGCAGGCGCGTGGTCTTGATTTCAACCGTCTTGGCGGGGCCGCCCGCGGGATCGGGCTCGGTGGTCGTGGTGACATCCGTGATGGTTTTATCCGGCCAGTCCACGCCGGTGGCGTTCGAGCAATAATCTAAGCGGAGCGCGGGATCATCGCGCAGCCAGCGGGCGATTTCGACGGCATGGGCTGCCTCGATGAGCAAGGAATGCTCCGCAGCTGGGCCCGGATTGGTGACGAAGGTGATTTGCGCGGCGGGGTAAGCCAGGAGAAGGCGGGCGCGGATTTGTTCGAGCGTCTCCATGACCTAAGCTTTGGCCTCCGGAGTCGGCGGCGCCCAGACGGCGTCATTTTTTGTCGGCACGAGGTCGTGCGCCCCGTAGGCGGGAATGGGAAATTCGCTGGGCTCCTCCGGCCGAGTGAAGCGGGCGGCGTTTGGTCCGGTGAGTTGCTCCGCCTTGATTTGCTTTTGGAGCTGGATGAGGCCGTTGAGCAGCGCCTCGGGGCGTGGCGGGCAGCCGGGAATGTAGATATCGACGGGAATAAAACGATCGATGCCCTTGAGGACGTTATAACCTTGTTTGAAAGGTCCCCCAGAAATCGCGCAAGCGCCCATCGCGATGCAGTATTTGGGTTCCGGCATCTGGTTCCACAGACGGATCACTTGCGGCGCCATTTTTTTGGTGACCGTGCCAGACACAATCATGAGATCGGCTTGGCGGGGCGAGGGGCGGAAAATCTCTGCGCCAAAACGGGCGATATCAAAACGCGCAGTGGCGGCGGCGATCATTTCGATGGCGCAGCAGGCGAGGCCAAATTGGAGCGGCCAGATCGAATTACTGCGGCCCCAGTTATGGAGTTCCTCGAGACTCGTCATTAAAATCCCATGCCGGCGAAGATCTTCGCGTTCGGCATCAGAGATGTTGCCGGCGGCGGGGAAAGGGGTGGGTGATGCCACGGGATCGCTCATTTCCAGGCGAGGTAACCGCGCTGCCAGGACCACACGAGGCCCTCGGCGAGCAACAGGATAAAGACCAACATCGCAAAGAGGGCGCTCGCCGACAAACTCGTGAACGCGACCGCGAAGGGGAGGAGGAACAGCACCTCGACGTCAAAAATCAGAAAGAGAATGGCGTAGAGGTAATAGTGCGCCTTGAACTGGATCCACGAGTCGCCCGATGCTTCCAGCCCGCATTCATAAGTGGCATTTTTTAGCACGCCCGGCTTCGCCGGCTGAAAACATTTAACCCAGAGACCCGCCACTCCGAGCATGATCAAAGGGAAGGCAATCGCGACCCCGAGAAACAAGGCGAGGAAAGCGTAAGGGTGATCGTGCATGCGTGGATTTACAAAAACTTATACTGCGCGCGGAGTTTTACGACTCAACGCAGAAACCAAAGATTTTTTTGGTAGAAGCTGCGCACTAATTGTTATTAAGCGCAGGAGATAATGCTTATGATGCTAGGTGGGATGAAAGCTCCGTGCCGAGGTTACATGGATGCAGGCGATACCGGTATTATTTATTTTCATTTACACATCTAATAGTGTAGAGGGGTCTAATCATCGGTGTAAGCCTCCTGGCAACATTCCTCCCATGACAGCGCATCACCTCCTCCGCGGGCTTATAGCTGTTTCTATCCTCTACGGGCCCATCAGTATGATGGGCGCTGCAAAAACTCAAATCCTTACCGAACCGACTGAGGTTCAGGGGTTGCCCTGCCAAGGGAAAGTTGAGTTGAGCGATAATGGCAGGATCGTGTGCTGCACCTTGTCTCGTGACTACACGGTCGCGGGTTACTCCCTGCCGGCTGGGACCACCGTCCGCTTCAGCAGGAGTAGCCAAGTGGAGTCGTTTATCCTTGGGAAACAGGCCGCCATCGAAGGCTTCATTCTCCCCGCTGGGAGCGAGATGAGCATTGGCTGGGCCTACACTTGCACGCTCTTTGGAGACGCTGTGATCCGCGGTGTTTCCCTGCCGGCCGGTTCCACGATTTTCTTTAAGACCCCCAAGGGATGGGAAAGCGAGGTCCCAAACACATGGCATTGCTGGCTGCCGAAGAACACGATGATTCAAGGGCATCTCTGCCGTTCGATAGAAGACGGTTGTGGCGTTATTTTCTACCCTAGCGGAAAACTAAGGGCGGCGGGCTTGGCGAAAGATGAAGAGATTGACGGGGTCCCCTGCACCAGCAGCCACAACCCGTTCCGCATGGGGATGCGAGTAATCTTTTATGGATTGGATGTCCGAGCTTGGTTCTATGAAAGTGGCCACCTTGCACAGGGGATGGTTTCCCGCGCATGCCGCATTGGGGGACGAAATTTCAAGCCAGGTGATATCGTCTGTCTGACCCCGGAAGGGACTCTTGATCCAACCGGCAAGACTCTCGGAGCCGCCAGTCGCCGCGCCGACAAGATAACCCCACCGCAAAGCCATTTACCAAGCGAGGGAAGCGCTCTGGACACAGGCCGAAGCGGGGCACACTGATAGTTTTTGAGGCGCTATATTTGGCGCACCGTGACGAAATACTTGGCTATGCCCGACTGACGTAAAGATCGGCCAAGCCCTGACGAAGAATATGTCAGTGCCCATGAAAGCTCCGCTTCAGCCGCCGATGGCGTCCCCACGGGGATTGATTCGGCTCGGGCGAGCCTCGGGGCTGCGCCCTGCGCCTGTGGCGCATCCTTCTCCGCTTCGCTTCGTCGAACTTCGTTCGAACCTGAAGCTCCGCTTCAGGCGCCGATGGCGTCCCCACGGGGATTCGAACCCCGGTTCTCTCCGTGAAAGGGAGGCGTCCTAACCGGGCTAGACGATGGGGACCCAGCGCGGAATCGGGGAAGCTACGGACTGAACCTGACCGCGCAAGGATTTTCTAGTCCTCCCCGATTATACGATTATGCCTCAAGGCTTAGGGTCTTTCGGGTCCTTGATTGACGGGCTGGGCGCGGGTTAAACCTTACCTGCGCCTTGGGGTGTCTCAAATCGCCCTTTCAAGCGCAAAAATCGCTGTTCGATCAAGTAATAGGAAGCGGTCGCGAGGCTCAGACTGATCGCCAGCTTGAGGCTGAGTCGTACGGGCAGAGCGGCGGTGGGCATCAGTTTCTCGATAATATAATAAACGGGTAGGTGCAGCAGATAGATTCCGTAGGAAATTTTACCGATAAAAACCAATGGCTGCCAGGCTAAGACTCGCGCCAGCCACGAATGCTCTCCTACGACGAGGTCCATTACGACCAAGACCGCGGCGCCGGCTACCAAGAGGTAACCAACCCAGCCCATCCACGGGCTGTACCAAGTCACAAAATGAATAATTCCAAAAATGCCGGCGAGCGCGAGGGGCGCCACGAGCCGCCCTAACCACCAACTCACGCCTTCAGCTAAGCGTCGCGTTGGTAAACTTTGCACAAAATAGGCCAGCGCGGCGCCCGCCATTAAGGTGTCCATGCGGGTATCGAGGCCAAAATTAATCCGCTCATCCGAATAAATTCCCACCCAGCGCGCGCGGTAAATCGCCACGAGCAAAGCGCCGCCGAGCAGCATTCTTACCTTTGTCGCCGGCGAACGTTCCAGCCGCTCCAGTCCCACGATGACCAATGGCCAAAGGAGATAAAATTGTTCTTCAATCGACAAGGACCAGCAGTGGTTCAGCCACGTCAAATGGACCTTATAAAGCGCCTGCGCCCAATTGGAGGTGTAACTTAAAACCAGGGCGATTTCAGTGCCCGGGAAACGATCTTCCAGCCAGAGCATGCCCACCGCCACAAAAGCACAGGTCAGCAAAAGAGCCGGCGCGAGGCGCAAGAAACGCCGCGCATAAAAATTTCTAAAATTGATGGATCCCGTCCGCGCCCACTCGGTGCTGAGAATCGTGGTGATGAGAAATCCGCTCAGCACAAAAAACATATCCACGCCGACCCCGCCACTGCGAAAGTAAGGCACGCCCCCGTGGGCGGCCAACACGATGCCCACGGCAATGGCGCGTAATCCGTCTAAGCTAGGATAGTAAGGGTGTTTCATGGCCGCGGCGCCGGAAAAAAACTAAAAGTGGTGACGACTGCAATGCCGCGCTCACGGCAAACAAAGAAACCCAAAAAACACCAAAGAGGGGCTACCCGTGAGCCCTTACGACGACCACCGATCTTTCAGCACCGCGACTAAAATAAAAACGACCAGCAGGACGGCCATGATGAGGATAAATTTTGGCATAGGGCTGGGTGATGCGTGGAGCGCTCGGTTATTTTAAGGCCCGCAGATAAGCAAAAAGATCGCTGACTTGGGCTGGGGACATCGCTTCCAGCAATCCTTCGGGCATGAGCGAACGGTTCAAGTAACTGGTCTGGCGAATATCCGTGCGGGCGATCCGGCTATCCTCGGCGCCTGGTACCCGCAGAATGATCGCGTCAGCCGTTTCTTCAGCGAGGAAGCCGTCGCGCACGCTGCCATCTTTGAGCATAACTCGAAACGTGCGATACGCGCTTTGCATGGCGGCGCTGGGGGTCAGAATATTTCTGAGCAGCGCTTCAACGTTGGTGTTGCCGAGACCATCGAGGGGCGGCGCGATTTGGCCGCCTTGGCCCCCTTGTTGATGACACGCGAGACAGAGCGTGGCGAAAGTTTGTCGGCCGCGTTCTGCTTGGCCGCTGGCGTTGGCGAGCGCGCGGAAGTGGGCAAATTTCTCGGTCTGGGCGGCCGCTTGGGCCGCGGTCAGCAACACGGGAGCGTCATCGGTGACTTCGACTCGCACCGCGCCTTTCAGCGGTCCCCAGCCCGCCCCGGCAAAAACCTCGACTAAGCCAGCGGGGCGCGGACCGGCATCGCTGCCGGCCAAGCTGCGATCAAAATGATCGCGAATCTCTTGCGCGGTGCGGGCAACATTCCACACGCGATACTCGGCGAGCCAACCGGCCGTGGTGCCGATCGTCGGATTCAGCCGGCTCCGGCCGAGATTAACGCCAGTGAAGGCGGTCGGGCTGGTGCCGGCGCTGGTGGCTTCAAGCTCTCCATTTATAAAGAGGCGAAAAAATCCGCCGGCATCACGCGTGATGGCATAATGCGTCCACACATTGGGGACGGCTTTTTTCTGCGCTATGCAGACGTCATTGGCTTCGGCCAGCCAGACGCGGAAACGGCCTTCATAAAAATTAAAATCAATTGTGCCGGAGAGCCCGAGCAGACCGTCGCGGTGATCGATCTCTGGATCTAGCTTCGCCCAACATTCGATCGTGAAAGGGCCGATGAGGGCAATTTGGGTGTCAGCGTAATTACCGGGACCGCCGGGCAGGCGAAGCGCCCGTTGGGCATCGCCGCCCAGTTCTTGCCAGCGCGCTGCGACCGTGGGGTCAGCGGGGAAAAGTAGCTGTAATTTTTCGGCCGCGCTCACGCTGATATCTGTGCGCGCCACGGTGCCAGTATGCAGACCAGTGATGATCGCCGTGGCGCCAATTGGCCGGCCGGCGAGTCGATCGAGGGCGGCGCTCCGTTGCGCTGGCGTCAAAGCGGGCAGTAAAGCCACGAGCTGGGCTGGGGCGCCGTCGGCGGCAGAAACCGCTAACGCGGTTAAAGCTTCATCGCGAATCGTCGGCTCCAACGATTCCCGTGCCAGTTGGGCAAACACGGCGCTCGGGCCGACCCGATTTTCCCGCAAGGCGCGCAGTGCTGCCAGCGCCGTGGGAAGGTTAGCTTCAGTCGCGGGGCGTTTTAATACGACGGTTAGCTCGGCTTCAGTGCCGGTAAGTTTGAAAGCACCGGCCACTTGTGCGCCCAGTAACACGTCAGTGGCGTGAGGACTCACAATGAGCAGGCGAGCCGCCGTCGTGAGTTCAGATGCGAGCGAGCTCACATCAAGACTGGTGCGCAGTGCGAGCAAGGCCCGTAAGACCGCCGCGCGTGAACCGGGTTGAGCGAGAGCAGTGGTGAGCGCGGCACGCACGGTGGGATCAGCCAAGTCGGCCGCCAGCGTGCGGACTTCTTCATCGCTGAGTAGGCGATTAAGTTGGGGGGCAAGTTGCGCCAGACCAAGGGCAGCGGTTTTACCTCCGAGCGCGAGAGTGGCGAGGAGGCGATTTTCGAGCGGCAGTGCTTGGCCCAAAGGCGAGGCGAGCAAGGCCACCGTAGCGGCGGGATTTAATTCCATGGCCCAACGGGCTAAGTAACGTTCGAACTCGCGGTCATAGCGTGCCCAGTCGCCGCCGCTGGTGAGTGAAGCCCCGCCAAGTTGCGCTGCGAGGGCCAACACCCGAGTGCTCGGAACTGGCAAGCGGCGCAGCGCGTCACCCATCGCGGCGCGTACGGCCGGACTCGGATCGGTGATGAGTGGCGTGGCGAGCGCGAGCAATTCTGCCTCCGAGCGCGCCCCCGTCGCCGTTAAGCGCGCTGCTTGGTGACGCAGGGTGGCGGCCGGGTCGGCAGCGAGTTGCTGTAAGAGGTGATTTGAAATGGGGGCAAAACTTTCGAGCACCCAAAGAGCCGCGAGGCGACGGTCGCGCGCGGCTGTGCGATCGCTGACAATTTTTTCTAAATCAGGAATGAGACCGATCGCATGGCGGTCGACCAGTTCGAGCCAGGCGAGATGAGCGATGCGCGCATTCGCATCGCCCAGGTGAGCGAGCAGGTCTCGCTCCTTGAGCGCAGTGAGGTCGGGAGGGGTCGTTCGCGGTTGCGCGACATGGCGCACGCGCCAGATGCGGCCGCGTGATTTATCGCGATCGGGGTGTGAGCGCGGCACTTCGTTGTGCGAAATAATTTTATTATACCAATCGACGATGTAGAGCGCGCCATCGGGGCCAAAGTGTATAGAAACCGGGCGAAACCACTTGTCTTCGGTGGTGAGAAAGTCGGGCAGTTTTTCGTAACGGTAGCGCGGGCCCTCGGGCGCCGCCTTAACCGTGTTGATCGTGTTGGTGATGGGATTGGCGAGGAAGAAAATCTTAGAGCCATCGGCCGCCGCGGCGCCGAAGCTGCGGAAAAGTCCGTCCGCATCCTCGGCGAGCGCGAGTCCGCTCAGCCCCGTGCCACCCATTTGCGCAGGCGCGAGCGGTGGCGGCATCAGCGGTTGATAAGGGCGCAGCCGATCTTTCGATCCCGTGGACACCCAAATGCCCGGCTCAAAAGGAATGACGGGATAGCCGAGATCGTTGGCCTCCTGCATAAAGATTTCGCCTTCACGTGAGCTGACCAGACCCCAAATATTATTGGGGCCGGCCGTGAGACTTTCAAAATTCGCGCCATCGGGAGTGAAGCGGCCGAGTTTGCATTGGTTGAAAGGAATTTCGGTGGCGCCATTTGCGAAGGCGCGGTTCCCCGGGCGGCGTACCTTGGAATAATTAAAGAGCCCTTGCGCCGCGAAAATTTGACCGCCGGGTTGGCGCAGAAATTGGTGGGGAAACAAGTGCGAGTCTTCGGTGCCAAAGCCCGTCAGGATCACCTCATGATGGTCGGCGCGACCATCGCCATTGGTGTCGTGGTAGAAACGAATATCGGGGCCGTATTGAATTAAGGCGCCATCCTGATAAGGCAAAATTCCTAGCGGCACCACGAGGTGGTCGGCAAAAATTCGCGGCGGTGTCGTGACGGCGGCGCGGCCGGGGGCGGGGATCGCGTAGGGAGCATCGAAGACAACTACTTTATCGCGACCGCCGGCGGCAAAGAGGGCATCGGAGGCTGCTTTCTGTTCGTTGCCGTCGACCGGATATTCGAGGGCAGTCATGGACCAGAGCCGCATGCGCGCATCCCAATCCACGGTGATAAATTTACCGAAGCCCGGTGATTCCGCGGCGACGAGTTCAATTTCAAACCCCGGGGGTAATTTGAAGGCGAGGCGTTCTTCCTCGGGTGAGCGCGGCCCGGAGCCGACGGTATTGTAACTCAGATCGCGGCCCGTGGCGGGAATCGGGGTGGCTGGCGCCGCGCGCGGCGCCCGCGGTAGGGGGTGCCCCACTTTATCCCAGGTCGGGGCGCCGGGGGTGGGCGGGAGTTCTTCAATCACGATCGCCTTAAATTGCGCGAGAGCGGGGCCGCCGCTGTGAATTTGCAGACCGATGTGACCATCGAGCGCAACCGTCGGATCGGTTTCGGTGTAATCGAGGGCGGCGACGCCATTGAGCCAGGAGCGCAAACGCGGACCCTCGACGCGGATGCGGTAGTCATTCCAGTCATTAACCTGCACGGCGGCCGCGACGGCGGCGAGGTTAGCAGATTCGGCGATGACTTTATTGCGCCGGGATTCGTCGTAAAGTTTTCCCCACCACGTATCGCCCGCATCAACTTGGTAGCCGGACATCTCAGTGGATTGCGGCACGCGCAAGCTCCGCAACTGCACGCCGCTGTTAATAAAGCCAACTTTGGGATCACCGGTTAGCTTAAGTTGTAAGCGTAATTCAAAATTTTGAAATGAACGCGTGGTGGCGAGAAATTGGTTCTCCGGAATTTTTTTCGTCGTCGACCCACCGGTGATGACGCCGTCTTGGACGCGCCACCATTGCAGGTCACCTTCCCAACCGGTGAGAGTTTTGCCGTCGAAGAGCTCGGTCGCGCCCTGCGTGAGCGGAGCGAGACTAATGACGAGCAAGGCGGCGAGGAGACGGGGGAGGGTAGACATAAGCTCGGGGGAAAATGAAAATGCTACGGGGGCGGTTAAGCAAAGATCAGAAGAGAATTCTCGATGCACCCTGACCTAGGTCTTAGCGAGCAGGAGCGGAGGCAGCGAGATGAGCGAGGAGAGTTTCCGCGCAGGCGCGGGCAAAGAGCGGATCGTTGATTGCGACATCGTATTCGCGCACCGGTAAATCGGGGCGAAGGTGGGCGCGCAGTGAGGAGAAGAGGGCAGTGTCTGCTGTCGGATCGTGAAATGGCTGGCCGGGCGCGCTAATGATACTGATGGCGCGACGGGGCAGTAGCACGGTAACGGGCGCGGGGTAGCGATTAATTTTTTCAGCGATGATGCGGCCGAGTTCGGTGCATTCAGCGGGCGTGGTCCGCATCAGCGTAACTTGCGGATTGTGTTGATAAAAAGTGCGGCCGGAAAACTTGGCGGGCACGCTGGCCCGTTCGCCAAAATTAACCATATCGAGACAACCCGGCGCGATGACCGCGGGGATTTTAGCGCGGGCGGTAGCGTCGAGTCGTTCTGGTCCAGCGGTCAGGACCCCGCCAACAAGCTCGTCGGCCCATTCGGTGGTGGTGAGATCGAGCACGCCCGCGACTAGCCCGCTGGCGATGAGAGATTCCATCGCGCGACCACCGTTGCCGGTGGCAGCGAAGACGAGGACTTCATAGCCGGCGGCCTCCATGATGCGTTGGGCTTCGGTGACGCAAGCGGTCGTGTTGCCGAACATACTAGCGACGATGAGTGGTTTTTCGCCCGCGACTACCGGGGCGGCCTGGCGGGCAACCGCGGCGTTGACCATGCCACAGATTGCGGCGGCGGCGTTGGTAAAAATTACGCGCGAGACGCGATTGATCCCCGCGACATCCACGATGGCGGGCATCATGGTGATATCGCTGGTGCCGACGTAAGGCGCGGTCTGGCCGCTCGCGAGCGTTGAGACCATCACCTTAGGAAAGCCGATGGGCAGCGCGCGCATGGCGGCCGTGGCGATGGCCGTGCCGCCGCCGCCGCCGAGAGAAATAATCCCATGAATCTTACCGGTCGCGGCGAGTTGACTAACAAGTTTGGCGGCCGCCCGTCCCATAAAAGTGACGGCCTCGCCCCGATCGCGTCGAGCGAGGAGGGCAAGATAATCAGCTTCGCCGGCGGCGCGAGCGACCGTGTCGCTGGAGAGGTCGGGGGTGATGCTCGGGTTCGCGCCGGTGCCGACATCAATCAAGAGCGGGGTTAAACCTGCCGCGCGGATCGTCGCCGCGATAAAGGCATGTTCAGGACCCTTAGTGTCAAAGGTACCGAGAACGGCGATTGTAGTCATGGGGTAAAATTGAAGCGAAGAGCGGACTGGCGTGGGTAATTATTTTCCGCTCGCCCATTGCACGGCGTTCGTGAGGAGGGCTTGGAAAGCCGGAAGGTCGTGGACGCGGTTATCATGACCAATGGTTAAGCCAACGATGCGCGCCTTTGGGTGTGCGGTAATCCACACGACGGGGTGCGCGGTTTTAAATTTTACGGAAGGCGATGACTCCGCGAGAACTTGAATCGCAGCGGTGCCGGCCGGAATTTTCGCGGCCTCGGCATTAAAGTGATAGAGTTCATCTTCGACGAGGAAGCTCGCGGGTACGCCGCGCATGATGGGATGAGTGGGTTGACGCACGTTCACTGAGTAGGGCGCAATTTTATCATGGCCGCGGGCACCACCGCCGACGATCTGCGCGTTGAGTTCCGGCCAATCGACGTAGCCGTACCAAGTGCCGGGATGGTGCATGATGATGCCCTTACCAGCCGCCGCGAAGGCGAAGAGGGCTTGGCGATAAGCGGGGGTGTCAAAAAATTTCCGATTTACGCTGATGATGGCGACATCAGCTTCGGCGAGGGCGGTGGTGGCTTGGTCGCGATCTTCGGTGTAATTAACGCTGTAGCCCGCCGCTTGCAGGGTGGCGCGATCGGTTAAACCGAAGTACTCAGAAAATTTATGGGAACTGCCGCCACCAATCAGGAGGACCTTGGTTTTACCGGCGACCCAAGTGATCGGGGTAAGCGGCGGGAGGGGCGCGTCGCCTTTGCCGCCCGACTTGGGGGAGACGTCGATGGGGGGCGTTATGGGCGTACCCACCGCCTTGATCGGAGCCGCCGAGGCGACGAGGTAGGCAATGAGATCGCGGAGGCCTTCCGCCCCGATCCCCTCGAAGCCTTCGGGCATGAGTGAGCGTCGGGTGTTTTCGCGAATAGCGATGTCCGTCAGTTTAATTTCGGTATCATTAACTTGATTTCTAATCGTGAGGCTCGCCGCATTTTCATTGGTGATGACGCCGGCGGCGATGTCGCCTTTTTTAGTCGTAACGTTCCATTGCCAATAATTGGGTTCTACTTGCCGATTGGGATCGACGATGTGCGTCAGCAACTCAGTCGGACCTTGAGCGCCAATGCCCGAGAGCGGGGGGCCGACATCGCGGAGGCCGACCGAACCCAACTTATGGCAGATCGCGCAAGCGCCCGCAAAGAGGACGCGGCCGGCTTCGGGGTTTCCGGGCTTTTGGATTTCTGGCAGCAGCGCCGCGATGATGGCGGCCTTCTCTTTGCTCGAAAGATTTGCGGCCCCCAAGGCGGTGGCGGCTTCCATTGAAACCACGTTAGCGGGATGCTTACGGAGACGATCGATGTTAGCTGAGCCGAGGGCGGAGGGTGAAATCCGGTTGGCGCTGATGGCGCGGAGGAGCGCAACCGCGAATTCTTTGCGCCGGAATAATTGTTCAAAAATCAGGGGCGACTTCGATTGGACGTAAGCTCCGACCAGCGTCTCGATGGCTTCCGCACTGGTGGTGAGTTCACCGATTGTGGCAAGGAGAGGGATTTTGACGGCGTCTGCCGTGGCGGAATCGCTGAGCAAGGCCCCGATTTTACTGAGAGCCGCGGTCCGGTAGGGCGGCAGGGCCACGAGCGCCGTGGCAATTTCTGCGCGGCGGTCGTCAGAGATTTGTGGAGCCGCCAATTCAGTCAGCAGGCGTTCCGCGGTAGCGGCGACCGCGGCAGCGAGCTGGCTCGTAGGATCCCATTTGAGCACCACGACGAGAGCAGACGGAGCAGTTTCATTGATGGCTAAAGCTTTTTGCAAGGCGGCCGCGGTGGTCGCATCAAGTGGCGGTGGTGGATTGGTCGATTGACTGAGGCCGCGCAGGAGATTTGCCGCAAGTAAGTGGGTCGATTGAATGCTCGCTTGGATAAGTTGCGGAGCTTGCGCCAAAGCTACCGCAGGGGTCAGTGCTTGAACGAATGAACCAAAGGCGGGGTTTTTACTGGCGAGGGCATCAGCGATATACGCCAAGGCCTGTTGGTTGGCGGCCGCGATCAAAGCGGACTTCGTCCAATCATCCGTGGCGGCGACAAATTCCGCGAGCACAGCGGCGCGTTCGGCCGGCGTCGTCGCGGCGCGGGCGGCCTCGTACCGCAGAAAGGCTCGGCTGCCTAACGGTTGGGATAAGGCCACGAGTTCGGGCGCGTTCGGAAAGTTTTCTTGCGCGAGGCGGAGCGCGGTTAGTTTGACGTGCGCATTGGGACTGGTCGCGATCGTCTGGAGCAGACTGGGCAAATCAGTCGAGTTGAGGGCGACGGCCGGGAGCACCGTGGCGGCTTTATGTTGCACGCGCCAGATGCGCGAAAAGTAGTGGTCGCGATCGGGCCGGAAGGCCGAATTAGCTTTGCTGTGAATGGGGCCGCGGGTGTCGTTGTGGATGACTGCTTGGTTATAGAAATCGACGATGTACAAGGCGCCATCGGGCCCGACGCGATTCTCGATCGGGCGAAACCAGAGGTCGGTGCTGCGGATAAACTCGGTTTCCTCGCGACCCTTCTCTTTGGCCACGGTATAACTGACGCCCTCGGGAGTTACGAACTCATGATGGACGATGTTAAGTGTGGGCTCCGTCGTGAAGTAACTGTAATTCCATGGGGCTGGCCAGGCGCCTCCTTCATAGATGGCGCAGCCCGCGGCGGCGGTGAAGCGACCGACTTGGTCGATCTGCGCGTACGCCTGCTCCGGCCAGGTCATGGCGGGAAAGGTCGGCTGATTGATGATCATCCCCTTGGCGGATGTCGTGCCGGGGATTTTGCCGAGGGCGAGAATTTTTTCCGAGAGCAGCGTGTGGAAAAAAACCGTGCCGCTCGTCGGCTGCGTCCAGAAAACTTGCCCATCCCACGTGAGCGTCAGGCCCCAGGTGTTGGCGGAGCGGCTGCTATATTGTTCGAAGGCCGAGCCGTCGGCTTTGAAGCGAACGACCCCCGAGCCATCGGGGCCAAATTTTTTGGTGCCGTCGCCCGAGGTGACATTGCCCTGAGAGTAGCCATGTGTGGCGTAAATCCAGCCGTCGCGACCCCAGCGCAGATTATTGATGACGGCATGGGTATCATGAATGCCGAGGCCGGTGTAAAGTTTGGTGCGGCGATCAGCGACGCCATCGCCATCCGTATCCTCGAGGTACCAAATATCTGGGGCGGCGGCGGCAATTACTCCCTGCCGGTAGAGGACAAAGCTGGTGACGAGTTCGAGTTGATCCGCAAAAACCTTTTTATGATCCATGACGCCGTCGCCGTCGGTATCAGTTAGCACCGAGATGCTATCGGCCGCCGGACGGTCGGCGCCAGTGGGGGTGAGAGCGCCGGAATCTTGCCAGCGAGCGTTGGTGTTGAGCGGACGGCGGCCATTGGGATATTCTGGCGTCTCACAAACCCACAGGCGGCCATGTTCATCCCAGTCGATGCCCATGACTTTATTAATGAGGGGTTCGGCGGCGACGAGGCTCAGCTTAAAGTCGGGATGAAGTTCGATTTTGGCGGCGGCTTGGGCGGGCGCCGTGGGGCCGCCTTCGGGATAACGGAGGGTGTCGCCGAGTTCACTGGGCAGGCAAAATTCATCAACATTGGTCCGCTGGCCGGCCCAGGCGATGCCGCGGAGGAGGATAGCGCGGTAATTCGCGCGGTTAAAATTTTCTGAGAAATGTCCGGGAATCGAAACGAACGCGCGGTAGGGTTTACTCCCGCCGGCGAGTTGGCGCTCATAGGTCCAGAGCTGCGGTTGGTGGTCGTAGACATTGACGCCCTTGTGTTTGGCGACGGCTTCCGCCGCGCGGGCTTGAGCCGCCTTGTCGCCTTTGCCGCCGGTATCGCGGGACTTAGGGGTGTAGGCGGTGGCGAGCACTTGAGCCTCAGGGAGGAGGTCCATGTCGTAATAAATTTCGTCATCCATTTGCCAATTAGAGACGCCGTGAGTAATCGGGTGCGTGTGGTCGGCAAAATAGAGATGCATCGGCGCTTCGAGCCATTTGGTGGTGCCGTAGCGCCACGAGCCCCCGATGATTGATCTATACCAATCGGGATCATGGGAGACAGCGGCTGCATGGATGACGACGAGGCCGCCGCCCCGAGCGAGGAACGGTTCGAGGGCAGCCCGCTCAGCCGTTGAAATGTCGCCGGCATTTGGGGCGTTAAGTACGAGGACATCGGTGGCGGCGAGCTGGGCAGCGGAAGGAAAATAATCGCCCCCGGTGGTGGCGACTCCGCGAGCGGTGAGCAGGCCGGTCCACTCGGCGAGAAAGCGCGGGTGGTCATGGGCGCCGGGACCGTGGGTTTTAGGGCCCGAGCGAATGAAGACGCGCAGCGGAGCCTCGCCGGCAGCTAGCGAAGACGTGAAGGCCAGGGCGCAGAGAGTAAAGAGAGCGAGTAGGCGGGACATGCGAGGGAGGTTAAGGGGGTAACGGTAAATTTATTCGCGGGTGCCGCAGGGCAGCAGATTTTTCCGGAGACTCGACCACGGGGTTTGTGTCGAGACATCGTAAGGATCCGGCGCGGCGGCGAGATCGGCGGGGAGTTGCGCGGGCGAGAGAATGGCGAGAAAGACCAGCGGCTCAGGATGGGGATTGTAGGTCGCGTGCACCATGCCGGCAGGAATGTGGGCGGTGTCGCCAGCGACGAGGATCCGATATTCAGTGCCGACCCATTGTTCAGCGCGTCCAGCGATTATATAAATAATCTCTTCGCGATGGGGGTGTTGGTGAAACGGGTGCGAGTGAAACGGATCCATTGTCGCGCGAACCATCAGAAGCTTATCGGCGGCCACTAGGTCGGGGCGACAGAGCCATTCGCTCTTCGTCCAAGCGCTGGTTTCACGGATGGCATCGGCGGTGGGGACAAAGCGACGTTCGGCAGGATTCATAGGGGAAAATGCGTCGATGGGGAGGGGCAGTCAGCAACGGGCGTTACTGATTTGGGCTCGGATTAGTTTTTGGCTAAGGCTGCTCAGATCATGAACAATAATTTCTGCGCAAAAATATTTCGGCAGATTGAGACTCGGGAACTAAGCCGCGCAGCGCTTACTTTTTAGCGCCCCGCTTCAGGGTTTTAAATTTACGGGTCAGGTTGGTCAGTGATTGTTCAACCCCCATGCGCTCGAGGCTGCTGGCGCCGACGAATCCATCGGCGGTGGTGCCGGCGAGGACGCGGGCCGCATCTTCTGGGGTATTGATCGGGCCACCATGACAGAGGAAGAAAATATCTTTCCGAATGGTGGAGGCGGCATCGATAATCGCTTGGGTGGTTTTGATGGTATGATCCCAGCTCACGAGGGCATTTTTTACGCCGATACTCCCGCCAGCGGTGGTGCCGACATGCGCGATGATCGCGTCAGCGCCTGCCTTGGCCATTTCGATGGCCTCTTCTGGTGTCCCGACGTAGACGATAGAAAAAAGATCCATGCGCCGAGCGAGCGCGATCATTTCGTATTCTTTTTTCACGGACATGCCGGTTTCTTCGAGGACGTGGCGGAAATGGCCATCGACGATCGTGTGCGTGGGGAAATTATTTACCCCGGAGAAGCCCATTTCTTTTACTTGGCCCAGCCAATGCCACATCCGGCGGCGCGGATCGGTCGCATGGACGCCGCAGATGACGGGACATTCTTCGACGACGGGGAGCACCTCATATTCGCCAATCTCCATGGCGATGGCATTGGCATCGCCGTAAGCCATCATCCCCGCGGTCGAGCCGTGGCCCATCATGCGGAAGCGACCGCTATTATAGATAATGATGAGATCAGCGCCGCCCTGCTCGATGAACTTAGCACTGATGCCGGTGCCGGCGCCGGCGGCGATAATGGCATCGCCCTTGGCGAGGGTGGTGCGGAGACGTTCGCGAACTTCTTCGCGCGTGTAGGGATTTCCTTTTCCAGTCCAAGGGTTAGGCATAAAATAAAAGGGTAGGCCGTCGGGGTGATGGGCTCGGTAAACCTTAGACAGCTGGGACCAGCACGTAAAGCGCGGCGTGCACTCTGCGGCCCCTCAATTGCAATGAGCACCAGCGGCGATGGAAGTCGGCCGCTTATTCGTTCGGGGCCAAGCAAGCCCCATCGGCAGTCTGCAAATGCAGTGTCTCCGCCGGGGCGCCGTGCGCCGCCGTGTAAGGCGCTAGAATTTCAGCGGCCTGGGCGGCGGTAAAATCAGCCTGCGTGAGCGCGAGCACCGCGCCGCCGAAGCCGCCCCCGGTTAAGCGGGCGCCGTAGATGGCGGGATGCGCCGTGAGCAAATCGACTAATTGATCTAAGCTGGCCGTGCTATTTTCGAAGAGTAGCTGCGAGCTGCGGTGGGAAGCGGTTAATAAACGACCCACGGCCGCGAGATCATTTTGTTGCAAAGCAACGACCGTGGCGTGAACCCGCGCGTGTTCAGCGACAATATGCTCGGCCCGTCGCGCGAGCACGGGGGGGAGTTTTGGTTTGAGCGGGGCTAATTGTTCGGGGGTGAGATCAGCTAGCCATTTAACTCCGAGAGCCTTTGCGGCGGAGAGGCATTCCTGATGGCGCGTGGCGTACAGGCCATCGATCAGCGCATGCTTTTCGCGGGTATTAAAAACCCAGAGGTGGGCGGCAGCGGGGAGCGAGACCCGCGAGAAAGCGGGGGTCCGACAATCAATCTGCACGAGTTGGCCCACGCGGCCCAACGCGCTGGTACCCTGATCGAGGATGCCGCAGGGCACGCCAACATATTTGTTTTCCGCCTGGCGCGCCAGTGCGGCCAGTTGCTCGGGGGCGATGGCCGTGGGGCGAGCTAGATTCAGTAAGGCGAGGGCGGTGGCGAGTTCGAGGGCTGCACTGCTGCTGAGTCCAGCGCCGGCGGGGAGATCAGCATGCACAAGCAAATCAAAGCCCGCGGGGGCCGGGAGATTGAAATCGCGCAGACTGTGCCAGACGCCGATAGGATAATTGGCCCACGCCTCAGCGCCCGTTAGGCGCGTGGTGGGGATGGCCGTTCGTTCCAGCGTCGTCGACCCGCTCGTGCTCCGCAGTCGGAAGCGACCCGCCGCATTGGGAGCTGCCGCCACCCAGACAAAGCGATCAATGGCCGCACCCAACACGGCGCCGCCATTATAGTCGGTATGGTTGCCAATAAATTCCACTCGACCTGGCGCTCGAGCGACGATCGACGGCGCGGATCCGTAGGCTTGTTCGAAGAGAGCTCGAATATCAGGTGAACCAGCGGACGGAGAGGAGGCGGCCATATAGGAAAGGGAGTCGGGACCAGGGAAGTTCAACCAGCCCGCTCCCGCGAAAACAAACCCCGATTTAATTTACCCCCGGTGCAATCACCCACGGCTTAAGGGGATCTCACGCAGACAGGGCCCAGCGACAAAGCCCAGCGACAGCGCTCGGTTTGTAATATATTATATTACAAACCGAGCGAATCTGGCGGGGGTGTTTTTGCGCAGGGGGCGCAGGGGGCGCGGGTGGCGCAGGCGTGCGCCGGCGGGTGCATTTGGGTGCAGGCGGGCGCGGGTGGGCGCAGGGAGTCGGGGTGAGGGGGCGCTTCGCGGGCGGCTGGGTTTAGAGCGGACGGATTTTCAGGCTGCGAAACTGGACCTTGTTGCCGTGATCTTGGATTAAAATCGGGCTTTTTTCCGCCAACCCAAAACCGGGCATTTTCGCGTACTTACTGCGGGCGACGGAGGCGGCCCAGGCCGGTGATCCGCGCTCATAATCGACAACTTTAATGCCATTGAGCCAGTGCTCCACGTGATTTTTTTTGGTTACGACAATGCGGGCGTGTTGCCACTCGCCGACGCGGGGCACAATGGCCAGTCCGCCCGGCATTGTGCCGCGGGGGATTAAATCGTAAAGGGAGCCGAGCGTCCGATTGCCGTTGAGACCGAGTTTGGCGTCAGGGTGGCGTTCATCATCGAGCAGTTGATATTCTAGTCCGGTGTAGCCAGCCGGCACCTCATTAAGAAAATATTTAACCCCGCTGTTCGCGCCGGGCGTAAGTTGGAAATCCCATTGGAGCTCAAAAGCGGAAAATTCCTCCGTCGTGATGATGTCACTGCCCTGCGTGTTGCCCGACACCGTGAGTACCCCCGCTTGGATCTGCCAGCTCTCCGCTGGGAAACGGGTACCTTTGACTCCACGCCAACCCGCGGCACTGCGCCCATCCCAAAGTAAGCGCCAACCGTTGAGCTGCTCCGCGGCACTGACGTTATTCGGCGTCGTGTTGCGGATAAAAATATCATCGGGAGGCGATGGGCTTAAATCGGTGGTTTGGATTCGCAGATTGCGCCAATGCACGAGGGCGCCGGCCGCCGCGGCATTATTTTTTATCCCGTGGATTTGGAGGGCGAGAAAGCCGGTCGCGGTTTGGGCATCAATGACGTGCGCCACCGGCCGGCCGTTGACCCACGTGCGCAGGGATGAACCGATCGCTTCAATGCGCAGCTGATTCCACTCGCCGTAATGATACGCTGACTGGGCGGAAGGATTGAGCGTGACCGGATAAAACCAACCGCGGCGGGCTTCATCATAGATTCCCCCGGTCCAAGCGCGCTCCGAGGGATCGATCTCCAGCTGATAACCCCGCACTCGGCCGTTCTCTGCGGTGGCATCGCTCACGCCGCGAAATTGGATCCCTGAATTACTGCGACCGCCGGCCTGCTTAACTTCGCATTCAAAAATAAAATCCCCGTAGATTTTATCCGTCGCTAAAAAACTATTGGGTGAACCGACGACAGTCGTTCCTACAATGGTGCCAGCCACAACGGTGAAAGGAGCCGTGCCGTTAATCGTCCGCCATCCCGTGAGATCACGGCCATTGAAGAGTGGTGTCCAAGGCCCAGCCACGAGCTGGGCCGTTAGGAGCGCTAGGCCCATTAAGTTTTTCCACACCAAGCGAGCTGGGGTAAACATTATCAAACGCAAACGTGCGCCTGCGGCTAAAACAAGCCTCGGTCGGTTTAATTTTCTGCATACGTTGCAGGAGCTGCCGCTAGTACCGGCGAGGTTTAATCGCCGCTGCCAATTGACCTCACTCTTCCGGCAGGGGCTGATCTTTGGTTTCGGGCAGAAAGGGCAACACAGCGAGGCCGATGAGCAGCACGAGGCTGACCCACATGCCGGCGGTGCGGAAACCTTCGATATCACCGCCGAGGCGTTTGGTAATTTGACTGATCGTAAACGGGGCGGTGGCCGCGAGGAAGCGGCCGACATTATAACAGAAGCTGGTGCCCGTGCTGCGCAGACTGGTGGGGAAAAGCTCGGGGAGATAGATGGCGTAAACCCCAAAGACGGAGAGTTGGCCAAACCCCATGATGGGCAGCATCCAGTAGAGATCGCTGAGGTGGCGCATGAATTTGAAGACGAGCAGCGTCGACAGAAACGATAAAAGTAAAGCGAGGGCGAACGCTGGGCGGCGGCCCCAGATCTGCGCGAGTTTCGCCAGTGAGAGCATGCCGATAAATCCCCCGAGATTTTGCAAGAGCAGGCCCACGGAGCGCCAGTGAGATTTTTTATCGGCGATTTCGGCCGGACTCAGTTGCAACGCGGCGAAAGTTTTTTCCACGATGTCGCCGACAATTTTTGGATGGAAATTGCCAATCCCCCAAAGCCCGATGATGCCCGCGCTGCAAGCGATGAGTCCCAGCCAAGCATGCTTGGACCACTTCGGGTGGCGGAGCAGGCGGGCGTAAGAGCCAAATTTGATCCCGCGTTTCTCTCCGGCGGCTTTGGCTTCAACCCATTTCGGGGGTTCCTGTAATTGCCGCATCACCAAGACGCAGAGAAAAGCGGGCAACGCGCCGATCAGAAACATGGCCTGCCAGTGCGCGAGGCCAAAGGGCAGGAGGTGTTGCGCGGCGAGAGCGCTGAGGCCGATGCCGATGAGGCCCGCCGCCAGATTGCCCCACGTCGAAAGCGATTGGAGTAAGCCCAGCGCTGGGGCGCGGCTGCGGTCGGGGACGGTGTCGGCCACGAGCGCCACCGCGAGACCGAAGACGCCGCCGACGCCGAGTCCGGTGATAAAGCGGTAGACGCAAAAATCAAAAAATCCGGTGGAGAAAGCACTCAGGCCAGTGCTCAGAGAGTAAAGGAGAATGGTCCAAGTCAGCATTTTCGCGCGACCGTATTTGTCCCCCAGCGCGCCAAAAATAAGTCCACCGATGGCCCAGCCCACGAGAAATATAGAGGTGGTGTAGGGGCCGTATTCGGTGGCGAGTTTTTTATTGGGCAGCAGCGCCTCCATCGCGCCATCGCGCGCGAGGTTGAAGATTTGCTGATCGAGGCAATCGAATAGCCAAGCGAGTGAGGCGACGCTGAAGACGAACCAGTGTTCGCGCGTGAGCAGGTGCCACCAAGGTTGCGCCGGGGCTGGGGTAGGGGTCGGCATGAAAGAGAGGGTAAGGTGTTATCGTGGCAGGAACGACAATCCAGTCATCAGCTGGCGAGGCCGCCGCGCCACGCCAGCCGGGCTGGGGTTATAATTTTACCGGCACGCCGGCTTGAGCGGACGCGTAGATGGCGTTAACGAGCGCGACGGCTTTGCGGCCTTCGTGACCGTCGATGGCCAGCGGGCGATTTTCGCGCACAGCGTCGATCAGGTCCTGAATCTGGCGCAGGTGGCCCGTGAAGGAAATAGCGTTGGGCGCGCTAGCCCCAGAGCCCAGCGCGTTGGTTAACTTAGCGTCACGTATCGCCGCGTCCCCGGGCTCTTCCCGCGCGAAATCCCAGCGAGCTATATGATCATCTTCCAGGCAAACGGACCCGTGCTCTCCCCCGAGTTCGATGCGCCGTGACCAACCCGGCCACAAGGCGGTAGTCGCTTCGATCGTCCCGAGGGCACCGCTGGGAAACCGGAGGGCCGCGCAGGCGGTGTCTTCGGCTTCAATGGCGGTATGTACACGACGGGTGGTCCACGCAAAAACCTCACTGGGCAGACCGGCAAACCACTGCAGTAAATCAAGACCATGAATGGCCTGATTGATGACGGCGCCACCACCGTCGAGAGCGAGGGTGCCTTTCCAGCCAGTATAATAGGTAGCGGGACGGTGCCACTTAACGTAGGCGCTCGCGAGTACGAGTCGGCCGAAGCGACCCGCGTCCAAGGCCGCTTTCACGGTTTGGGCGCCCACGCCGAAGCGGGCTTGGAAGATGGGCGCGAGGCGCACGCCGGCGACGGCGGCGGCTTGAATAATTTCATCCACCCGCGCAGTGGTCACCTCGAGGGGTTTTTCAATGATCACATGTTTGCCTGAGCGGATGGCGGCGAGGGCCGGGGCAAGGTGGGCTCCGCTGGGAGTCGTGATGCAGACGACCTGAATATCAGATCGAGCGAGCAGAGCGGCGACATCGGTGGTGGCGAAGGGCGCGGGATACTTCGCCGTGAAGGCCGCGACATTTTTTTCAGAACGGCCGGCGATACCGATGAGTTGGGCGCCATGGGCGGCGGCGATCGCTTGGGCGTGAAAGCCGGCGATCATGCCGGTGCCGATGATGCCAAAGCCAAGAGATGCTACTGCCATAGGAAGAGGAGAGTGCGGCGGAGGGATTAGTTTGCAGGGCTAGCTTTGAGCGCGACCGAATGATGTCGAGCGTGGCCTTTGCATGGAGCGGTCCAGGAGTTTAAAGCATCCGCCGGAGGCAGCTGGTCCGCGCCGTGCAGTTTGCTTGCTTAACTCACAAGCCCAGGAGGCTGCCGTTGCGCTTGAGCCATTGCTCGGCGTCGCGCCACCACGGACATACTTCTTCGACGCGCGCCCAAAAGCGGGCGGAATGATTCATTTCCCGTAAATGCATCAGTTCATGTAAAATAATATAATCACGCACGGTGGCGGGCGCTTGCAGGAGCCGCCAATTGAGGGAAATGGTGCCGCTCGCCGAGCACGAGCCCCAGCGCGAACGTTGATTGCGCACGGCGACTTGTTTCACCGCCACTCCCGTTTCCGCCGCTAGCTCCCACGTGCGGCCCGGTAATTCTAAGCGCGCGCGGCGCGCAAAATGCGCTTCGAGCGTCGGGCGTAAATCTCGCTCCAAGGTGGCGACCCGAAAAGTATCGGCAGCGAGACAGACCATGGGCTTGGCGCTGGTACTGGTTCCGCGGATTTCTGTCATGATCCCGCGCCATAATACCGCAGTGCCGAGCGACCAAACTTCCGCGCTGCGAGGCTTTTTGGCCTGGCGGGCGCGGGCGCGGGTGAGCCACTCGCGATGCTCTGTCACAAAACGCTGCGCTTCCCGCTCCGTGCCGCGGGCAGGTATCGTCGCCACCGCCACGCCATTCCGCCCCAAGGTCAGTCGGTAATTACGCGCGCGGCCGCTGCGCACAAAAACCAAATCGGGCGCCGCTACCACCGTCTGGGGGGAGAAAAACTCCTGCTGTTCATCGCTCACGCAGACTGGGGCTAAATGGAGATATCCCGCAAAGCCAGTCGAGAATTTATCCACCACGGCGGGGAAGCTTACCCTCGGCTTAAGCGCTTGCGGTCTGCGAAATCATAACTCTAATGCAACTCAATGGCCATGCTTTCGCGCATTCTCAGCCGCTCACCGCGCCCGCTCCGAGCTTTCAGCTTGGTTGAGATCATGGTTGCGGTGGTCATCATTGGCCTGATGACGGCGATGGCCTTACCCGCTTACCGGCGCATCACGATGCGGGCTAAAGCCACCGCGGTCGTTAATGATTTACGCGCTTTCTCAACCGCCTTTATCACTTACAATTTACAAAACGGTCGATGGCCGGTGGACGAAACTGCGCGCGTGATTCCCACGGAGATGGCGGGAGCCCTCGCCGCGAGTTTCAAGCTCAAATCTCCTATTGGTGGCTATTACAAATGGTGTGCCGGCGCGAGTGCGGATGGCATTGATGCTAAAGCGGCGCTCATCATCGAAAGCGATATGGCTAACCCGGTGAGCGATGACGAAGACCTCCGCCTACTTATCGATCAACAGTTGGATGATGGTAATTTGCACGCCGGCTTAATCCGAGTGGGCTCCACTAATTCCTTAGTGTTCATTATGGAGCCTGCCCCGGGAGCCTTGCCCGCGCCTCCCGCGGTGGGTGCACTCCCGCGGCGAAATCTTAATCTACTCATTGCCCGCGCGGCTCACGCGCGGCTTCCCTTGGGGCTTATTTTTAACCCATGAGCGGCGAATATAAAGTTACGTTGCTCCAGCTCAAGGCCAACGCCTTAGGGCTAGCCGCCGCTGATGACAAAATAGAGCTCGGTTATCTTTCGGCTGAAGAAGTCTATCGGCTGGCCGAAAACCTTTTGCTGCTCAATGCGGTCACTCCGTTGACCGATGAGCCCGGCATCATTGTGCGCCGCGGCGAGAAAGGCTGGCGTATTAGCATGTGCGGGGGTCGCCTTTGTTTATATCATAGCACGTCGCGGCTGGATGATTTTTGGGCGGTGGAAAAAGTTAAAGAGCTCGCTAGCCTACCCCCTTTTTGCGCGCCCACCCCAGTGACGCCGCGGCGGGCCCCGCAGCTGGTTGGTACCACGACGACGCCTTGGTCGAGTATCCGCTCCGTCGCTGAAGTAGCGGGCCTCTTTACCTTGGGGCTCGCGCTGATTGCGCTGGGATTTTGGTATGGCTTGCCGCACAAAAAACTGAGCGATGCTCCCGCGGATGTAGTCGTCGTTAAATCGAGTCAGGAAATAGATGCGATTTTCAAGACGGTGGCCGGCAGTTATGCGACTGGCAAAAAACCAGGCGACAGTATCGTAACGATTTCCCCGCAGGGGCGCGTTACTATCGGCGCGATTGGTAAGGATGGCAAAGCCAGTAAGCCGCGGCTCGAGGCCCAAGCGCAGGCCGCGCGCCGCGGAAGTCTCGCGGCTGTGCTAGTTCCGGCAGTCGGGGTGATTGCGGAATTGCCCCCTGACGCGGTCAATGTTGGCGCGGGCAATTCGCGTTGGCGCAAAGTGCTAAACTAGGGCCCGGCGCTTAGAGTAATTCTAGCCGCCAATCGAGCGGTCGTTTGGGCGACAAGGTGAGCCAGGCAAAACTGGCGCGGTCTCCCTGTTTGGGTCGAGAGATGCAGCCGGGGTTGAGCCAACGGATGCCCGCTGCATCGGTTTCATCGCGCGGTATGTGCGTGTGCCCATGTAACACCACCTTAGTTCCCGGCGGCACTCGCTTGGGGGGAATATGCGTGAGGAAAAATTTCTGGCCCGCCCTTTTTAAGTGGAGCTCCAAGGGCCAGAGATCATGGGCCTCATTGTTGCCGAGCACCACAAAGAGCGGTTTACCCAATGCCTCGAAAGCCGTGAGCGTAGCCGGATCACAGACATCACCGAGATGCCAAATTTCATCGGCGGCGGCCAGTCGCGCCGGTAAATTGGGCGGAAACTGATCGTGGGTATCGGCTATGACCGCAATACGCATCATTGAGTCGGGGCTCCGGAAATAGAAACGTAAGGTTCTTCGCGCAGCTGAGCGGGGCTCTGGTGCACCAGTAATTTCCACCACACCCGGGCATTCGCCACCACGACGGTACTAACGAGGATGAGGAAAATCCCGGTGACGACGGCGTCGACGCGATTATTAAACAGCTGAGCTTGCCAGGTAATGAGTTCCGCCGCCTTGCCTCCTGCGGCTAGCTTAGCCTCGAGCGCCCGAGCCGTGGCTAAAAATCCGAGCGGGGCGGGGCTGAAAATTTTCATCAGGCCGGCCGTCAGGGTGACCGCGAGTAGCCACAGGAGCGGCACTACGGTGACCCAGAGATAACGCACCCGCCCCATCTTGATGAGTACAGTTGTTCCTAGTGCAAGCGCGAGGACGGCGAGCAGTTGGTTCGCGATACCGAAGATCGGCCACAGCGAATTAATTCCGCCGAGGGGATCAACCACCCCTTGATAGAGAAACCAGCCCCAGAGGCCGACAAAAAGTGCGGTGGCTAGCGTGCCGGCCCCGAACGAGCGCGTATCGCCAAGTGGGGCCCAGAGCGTGCCGAGCAAGTCCTGCATTAAGAAACGCCCGACGCGCGTGCCGGCGTCGATAGTCGTCAAAATAAACAAGGCCTCAAACATGATGGCGAAATGATACCAGAGCGCGAGCGCCGCTCGGCTGCCCATAACGCCAGCGAACATGTGGGCCATCCCCACCGCAAAAGTGGGTGCGCCGCCGGTGCGCCCCACCATGGTTTTTTCGCCCACACTAGCGGCGAGATCAGCCATCTGAACGGTCGAAACGGGAAAGCCGAGGGCCGTTACTTTGGCCGTCACCGCTTCAGCCGTCCCCGCCATATTAATCGCAAAATACTGTCCCGGCTCCATTGCGCACGCCGCGATGAGCGCCATAACACCCACACACATCTCCGTTACCATCGCGCCATAACCGACCACCCGAATGTGTGACTCTCGTGCGAGCAATTTAGGCGTAACTCCGCTGGCAATCAGCGAGTGGAAGCCCGAAATGGCGGCGCAAGCGATCGTGATAAAGCAGAACGGAAAAACTGGTCCGGCAAACACGGGACCCGTGCCGTCGATAAATTTCGTTACCGATGGCATTTTCAGCATCGGCGCCAACATCACGACCGCCACGGCCAGCGCCGCCACCGTGCCAATTTTCATGAAGGTGCTGAGATAATCTCGCGGTGCGAGCAGCAGCCATACGGGCAGAATGGAAGCCAGTAAGCCGTAGCCCATAATCCACCAGGCAATGGCGGTGCCGGATAACGTGAAGGTGCTTTCGAACACCGAGCCGTGCAAAAATTGTCCACCCCAGACGGCCGCGAGCAGGCCCATGACCCCGAAGAGGCTGATGATAGCTAAGCCCCGCGAACTCTGACCGACGGCCTTCATGCCGAGCCCCATCACCACCGCAATCGGCATAGTTGCCGCAATCGTAAACAATCCCCAGGGGCTTTCGGCGAGGGCCTTCACGACCACGAGCGCCAGCACCGCCAGCAAAATAATCATGATGGCCAAAATGCTAATAGAGGCCACCCCGCCCGCAAATGAGCCGACCTCCTCGCGCACCATTTGACTGAGTGATTTTCCGCGGCGCCGAATAGAGCAAAATAAAATAACAGAATCATGCACCGCGCCCCCGAGCGTCGCGCCGACGAGTATCCACAAGAGACCCGGCAAAAAGCCAAATTGCGCCGCGAGCACGGGCCCCACTAAAGGTCCGGGTCCCGCAATAGCCGCAAAGTGGTGACCAAATACCACCCACTTATTGGTCTTCACGTAATCTTTGCCGTCGGCATTAACTTCCGCCGGAGTGGCCCGCTGCTCATCGAGCGTCAACACCTTGGCCATGAGCCAAGCCGAATGAAAACGATAGCTCACCGCAAAAACGCACGCAGTCGCGACGACCATCCAGAGGGCGTTAACGGGCTCGCCCCGCGACCAAGCCAGCACACCGATCGCCAGTGCGCCAAGCACCGCGACTAAACTCCAAAGCACAATCCGCAACCAAGGGGAAATTTTCATGGGTAATTAATAACGCGACTCGCCGCCAACTAGCCCCGAGATCCCTCGCGGAGCAACCGCGAAATCGATGGATCGGCGCTGCGGACCAGAACTTTCCCGGGGGGTTTCGCCCAGCGATCTGCCAATGGCATTGCCATCGCACAGGGCGGTCGCCTTTCTCGCGCCATGGCTCAAAAAGCAGATGGCATGAATTACGCGCCCCAAGGCAAGGGGCACCCCGTAGTTAAAGCCGGGGAATTTATTTTCGCGGCTGCTTATCTCGAGCACGGGCACATTTATGGTCAATGTAATGGTCTCATTGAAGCCGGCGCTGAGCTCAAATGGGTGTACGATCCCGATGCTAAAAAAGTAGAGGCCTTTCGCGCTAAATATCCGACGGTGCAGGTGGCGCGTTCTTTTGATGAAATCCTCGATGATCCCGCGGTTAAGCTAGTGGCGGCGGCCGCCATTCCTAATGTTCGGGGCGGAATCGGCTGCCGGGTGATGGCGGCAGGCAAAGATTATTTTACGGACAAAACCCCTTTCACCACCCTCGAGCAATTGGCCCAGGCGCGGCGGGTCGTGGCCGACACGGGCCGCAAATACATGGTTTATTTTAGCGAGCGACTCCACGTGGAGTGCGCGATGCATGCGGGCGATCTTGTGCATGGCGGCGCGATCGGGAAAGTTATTCAGGTGCTCGGACTCGGGCCGCACCGGATCGGTGATAAAGCGGGCCGGCCCCCTTGGTTTTACGAACACCTGCGCTACGGCGGTATTTTGTGCGACATCGGCAGTCATCAGATTGAACAGTATCTTTTTTATAGTGGGGCCACGGATGCGACCGTGACGCAGGCGGCCATCGCCAATTACGGGAATGCAGACACGCCGGAGTTGGAAGATTTCGGCGAGGCTTCCTTGGTCGGTAACAACGCCACGAGTAACTATTTTCGCGTCGATTGGTTTACTCCTCGAGGGCTCAGCACCTGGGGTGACGGGCGCACGGTTATTCTCGGGACCAAGGGGTACATTGAATTGCGTAAATATGTCGACGTCGGGCGCGCGGCAGTGGGGGATCAACTCTACCTCGTGGATGATCAAGGCGAGCAGCACTTGAGTGTGGCGGGTCAAGTCGGGTACCGCTTCTTTGGCGAATTGATTCTCGATTGCCTCAATCGGACCGAGCAGGCGATGAGCCAAGCGCATGCTTTCAAGGCCGCTGAGCTCTGCTTAAAGGCGCAAGCCGCGGCGCGGCGACTAACACCCTAAACGCCACACGGCGAAAAATAGTTTTATGCTATTAAAGATTAAGTGGAACGACGATCGCGTGCGTGGGGCCACGACCGCCATTTTACTGATCGGCCGCGCTCGGCTAGCGCGGGGTCAGACCGAGAATTTAATTGCGGATGCGCTCGCTGAATATCGCGACGA
>CAIVJE010000095.1 GCA_903906135.1 uncultured Verrucomicrobiota bacterium
GCCAACCTGCTCGGCGCTTTAAATAACGCCGGCGCCATGCTGGGCCCCATCACGATGCTCTCCTCAGGGATGCTCACGCCCAAGAAATCCCAGCTCGCGGTTTGCCCTCTCCGCACGGTTCCCCCACTGGCCTCATGAATGCGGTCACCCCTCCTTCCCCGTACGCGTTTCCTGAGCGTGCCTTGCAACGCTGGGCCCGGGAAAATCTTACGCTGACCGCTCGCGCTGATGGCGGCACCGAAGCAATTTTTCGTTTTGAAGGCAGCACCTGTAGCAACATTGCTTTTCAGCTCCTCTATCAAATAACGCTCGGTCCCCGCACGGGTGAACGACGCATCGAAAGTCTGTGCTGCGTCCCAGCTCCTCATTATGAGGGGCATACGCGCATGTGCTGTTGGCAGGAAAATGCCGCGGCGGTGATTAAGACCATGAACACCGAAGCGCCTCTCTTAGGCCAACCGCTCGCTGCCGTGCTGACGTGGCGTCCCGTCAAGTCGCCAGCCGGCTGTCTCTGCGCGGCTCCGAGCCGCCACCACAAATGGCAGGCAGCGCTCGAAACCCTCCACTTCGCTCTGCACCCCTTACCCACATCTCCTTTATGATAAAAATTGAACTCGCTCCAGAAATCACCACCGCCCTTGAGCATCTTCGACCAGAAAAAAATGACCGCTCGGGCCTCGGCGTTCATTATGTTGATGCTTATCTCAAGCCCCTCCGAGCCGGCATTACGCTCCCTGATGGGGTAAAATTTTCAGCGAAACGGCGCGGTCTCAAAGTCACCCTCGCCCTCGGCTTACAGAAAGGCGAAGGCCTCCTGCGCCGCTTGAGCGTCAGCAAAGACCCCATCGTCATGCTGCGGTCGGCCCTCGATGAAGCGGGCGCGAAAATTGGCGCCAAGCTCACCGCCGATGGCGGTAAGCTCTGGCTCGAAATCACTGCGGCCCCTCCGGCCGCCCAAAGCTAAAAAGCCGTCCCGTTAGCCTTGGTCCCGCAAAAAGAAACCTCGATGCCCAGCTGAGCGGCCAAGGCAGCCTTGGTGTAAGCCGCTAAATCAGCCGCGGCAGCGGAATTCGCATAGGCGACTTGAATGTGATTGGCCTGATGCCGCGCCATCATCAGATCGCGCGTCACGCCATAAGTCACCGCATGCATGATCGGCCATTGGGGAGTGGTCTCTTGCCAACGCCGTTCAGTTTCCGCCCGCGGCAAACTGACGACCTGAGCTCGGCCGAGATCCATTTTGAGTTTACCCCCTTGCACAAAAACCCGGCTCCAGACGATCTCGCCCGGCTTCGCAATCCCGCGTAACGAACCACCGCCCAACCGGAAATACATCGGAGGCTGCCGGTGCGAATCTGAGCCCGCCCAACCGCCGATGTGGTGATCAGCAGGCGCACTGCCGGAAATAAGAAAGACCCAGACATAATCTTTCGTGGTCCCCGATTTATCCCAGTCACCCCAGCGCAAATCATGGAGCGTATTCGCTTTGGGCTGGCCGAGGGCCGCGTGCACGCGGTTGGTAAACAAACCATCAAGACCAGCACACTCATCCACTTCATTGAAATGCACAATGGGTTCACCGGGACGAATAACTTTACCCGCCGCATTTTTCACGGGCGGACGATCGGTGGAATTAAGCGTGCCTTCTACCAAGTCGGAAGCCGGCAATAAATCCTTCAAGCCTTGCTGATATTGAATCCCAATTGTCTCGCAGCCAAATTCATCAGCGATGCGGCAAGCGGCGATGTAGGTTTTGCACTGCCACAATACCTGATTTTTGGTGAGCTCGGTCGCTTCGTCGCGGCCCAAGTGAAAAGTGAAACCTTGCTTAACGTACCAATTAAAAACCGCCTGCGCCTCTTTGTTCGTCACCTGAGTGGCGCCATAATAGAGCGCCGCTTGCGAGAGGCGCTCTTTGCAAACGCCCACCTGATAAAGCAAATCATCGGGAATGATGGCGTTGTACATGCCCATGCAGCCTTCATCAAAAATACCCATGATGGATTTCCGTGTGCGTAGATCCGTCGCGATTTTCTGGGCCACGCTCTTCGCCTTGGCCGGCACCGCCGCCTTGGCGTAGGCGCGCACGTGTGGCGTGCGATGCGTCGTCACCCCCGTCTTCAACCAACGAGCCAAGCCCGTTAAAAAATACTCATCATCAAAATTGTCGCTCCAGAGCGTTGAATATTTCACGCCGGCCTTGGTCAGCGAACCGTTGAGGTTCAGCATTCCCACCAACCCCGGCCACTGGCCGCTCCAGTTCGCCACCGTCAAAATTGGCCCGCGGTGCGTCAGTAAACCACCGAGCAAATGATGCGAATATTGCCAGACCGCCTCCGCAATAATGAGCGGGGCCGTCGGCTCGAGCTCGGCAAAAAGAGCGAGCCCTTCTTTTTGCGATGAGATAAAGCCGTGCTTAACCTTCGGCTTGTAGGGATGCGCGCGCACGAGCCGACCGCCCAATTGGGCGACGGCTTGGGCGAGTTTTTTTTCGACCGCCATTTGCGCAGGCCAGCAGGCTTGATTAGCCGTTTGGCGCAAATCGCCATTGGCCACGAGTAACACAGGGGAAGAGGAACGAGACATCGTACGCTCAACCCACTAGAATATTATTATGAGCGCAAGCCTCCGGATATCGCAGCTCTGAATATTTTCCTAATTAAATTAGCTTTCAGCCAAGCAATTAGCGCTGCCTCAAAATACGGGAACCGAAGGCGGGCAAGATGAGAGCGGCGGGGACCTCTTGCGCCGTTTCTAAATCAGACCACGTCATGGGATTCAGCGTTACGGTCGCTGGTGTTTCGTTAAAATTCATTAAAAACATCCACGGCGTACCGTCGGCATCCATCCGCGTCTGGGCCGTGACGCCCGTCGGCAAGGCGTCCCGCAACAGGGGCGCCAACCCCGCCTCGCGCAGGATCGCCGCGGTGAAGATCTGCAGAAAATCGGCATCCATTCGGGCGGCTAAATGATAGGCAACCCCGCGACCGGTCACTTGGCGGGTCACCGCCGGCCGGCCCGTGTAAAATTCACCTGCGTAGGTTGCCATCACCTCAGCGGTCTCCGCGTGGATCAGTTCGCATACTTCACGCGCCACCCCCGTCCCGACCAAGCCCAAAGCATTCGCTGCGACCGGCTGAATCGGCACGGTCCGAAACGCGGGTAACGCATCTAACTCCTCCACGCGGATCCCCAATAACTTCCGCAAGGGCCCAGGGAAACCACCCACAAAACAAAGATCACTCTCATTCACGTATCCCGTGAGATAAGTCGTGACCAAAGTCCCGCCATTTTCCACAAAAGCCGTTAAGCGCTCCGCGGTGCCGGGGAGCAACAGATGCAACATAGGCGCTACGATAACCTGATACCGCGAAAAATCTGCGGCTTGGCCCGGCACATCGACGCCGTACCCCTGTTGCCAGAAGGGCGCATAATGCTCCACGCAGGTGGCGAGATAGTTTTTCTGCTGATTGATTGGCGACTGCATTTCCTGCACCGACCAACGGCTTTGGTAATCCTGAATAACTGCGATCTGCGGCCGGGGCCGACTGTTCTCCAGTGGCGCCAAGTTTTTAAAAAGCTGGCCGAGCGTCTGGACGTCGCGAAAAACCCGCGTATCATTGCGGCCATCATGCGCGACGACTGCCCCGTGGAATTTTTCGTTACTGCCGCGGCTGGCGCGAAATTGGAAATAACAAACCCCCGCGGAACCGCGGGACACTGCGAGCAGATTGCTGGTCCGATGTAACCCCGGTCGCTTCAGCGGCGAAAGGGGGCCCCAATTTACCTGACTCGGCGTGGTCTCGATCAGGAGAAACGGTTCATCAGGTTTCATCGCCCGAAACATATCGTGCAAGAAAGTTGTCCATAGGCCGACATGCCAATGCGGCGTCGTCGCCCCCTCCTGCCCATGCCAAATGGGGTAACTATCCCACGAGATAAAATCTACCTCTGGCGCGAGGGTGTGATAGTCATAGAGGTCATAGTGCCCCATCATGTTCGTTGTGGTGGGGATTAATGGGGCCACCTGACGCAGCGGCGCCACTTCGGCACGAATAAAGGTCCCCACTTGGTGCGTCATGAAGCGCTTCCAATCCAAACACAGTCCATGGATGCTTTCATCCAGCCGATCAATTTGCTCCCATGCCGTGTAACGGTGACTCCAGAAACGTGACCACCACGCATCATTGAGCGCTTCCAGCGTAACATATTTTTTGCGCAACCATTCCCGGAACGCGGCTTTGCACAGCGGGCAATAACAATAGCCGCCGTATTCATTGGAAATATGCCAAGCCAAGAGCGCGGGATGCTGACCATAGCGCTGCGCGATCTGGGTGTTAATCAGTTTAACCTTCTCCCGATAAATTGGCGAAGTAAGACAATGATTATGCCGAAAACCTTGCGCCTCGCGTTGGCCATGCTCACCGACGCGCCGAATTTCTGGGTATTGGGCCGCGAGCCAATTGGGCTTCGCCCCACTAGGCGTAGCTAATAACACGCGCTGTCCATGCGCGTGCAGCCCAGCCATAACTTCATCCAGCCAGTCAAATTGATACACCCCTTCCGCCGGCTCAAGTTCTGCCCACGCAAAGACGCCCACCGTCGCGGTGTTCAATTCAGCCTCCTTAAATAAACGGAGATCCGCGGCTAAAACCCCCGGAATATGTCGCCACTGCTCCGGATAATAATCGGCTCCGTGAATCAACTGGGGTGGGCGGAAGCGGGCGACGGGAGCAGGCATGGCTGTGGGAATTTTAAATTAAATAAAGCTTACCCCAAGATCATTAGCCCGGCGCTTCTCCGAGACGGTCGCCCATGGGCGCGTAAACTTCGAGCCCTTGCGCGCTCTGGGCGACGAGATCCGCATCGAAGATAATTTTTCCGCGCTGAAAAATAGTCACGACACAAGAACCCCCGAATTTGAAGAGCCCCTTCTCCTCCCCTTTAATTACTGGGTGACCTGGGGCAAAAGTTTGGAGGATACTCCCGACCATGGTTGCGCCGATTTCCACCACGGCGACGCGCCCGAAAATTGGCGAATCCACGAGCGTCACCATGCGTTTATTCTCCCAGAGATAGGCGAGATTTTGCCGCAGGGCAATGGGGCTAACCGAATAGAGCCAGCCGTTGATTAAACGAGCCGCCTCAGGCACCCCGCTGACTGGAAAATGAAACCGGTGGTAATCCACCGGACATAGTCGGGAAATCAAGAGCGACCCACCCGCGAACTCTTCGGCCAAGGCCGCTTCGCCGAGGAAGGCCGCTAGGTCAAATTGCTGCCCCTTCGCATAAAAACCCGCAGCCGCCGCCAAGGCTGGCACCGCCAAATGCCGACCATCGGCCGGAAGAATCGCCACTTGCTCCCCCACGGCGAGTGGGCGCGCGTCTTTTTTTAAGGCACGGTAAAAAAATTCATTAAAATTCTTAAACGCGAAGGGCTTTTTGGCAAAAACATCTACATCGAGATCATAATCGATAATAAATGGCAGGATCTTATGCGCGCTGGCCGTCCACGACATTTTCCAGCCGTAGTAGCGCGAGACCAATGCGCGCTTCACCAAAAGCCAGAGGGCGAATCGACCCAAGGCGCTCTCATAGGTCCACCGGAGCCAACGCTCCCCATAGATCTGCTCCGTCTCGACGACTTGCTTGGCACGATGAAAATAACGAATGGGCACAGCGGGCATACCCCACTAATCTCACGCCAAGCCGCGCCAACGCAAAGCAAGAAATCTTGAGCCGGCTCGCTCGCGCATTCTTCTCCCCCGCCAACTGGCAGAATTAAAGCTTACCCGAGCACCAGCTCGTTGCTTTTAACTTTGAAGGTAACCGTAGAGTTTTCCGCGATCTCTCCGCTGATGAGCGCGCGGGCCAAGCGCGTCTCGAGATGACGCTGCAAAAAACGCTTTAACGGCCGAGCGCCAAAGACGGGATCATAGCCCTTCTCGGCCACCCAGGCGCACGCCTTGGCTTCGAGAACCACGGTCACGCGTTTATCCGCGAGGCGCCGATTGATATCGGCGATCAACAGGCCGACGATCTGCTCAATCTCTTCTAAGGAGAGCGGCTTAAAGAGTACCGTCTCATCCACGCGATTAAGAAACTCTGGCCGGAAAGCGTTGCGCAGATCCGCCATCACCGACTCACGCACACTCTCGGGGATCTCGGTCCCGGTCACCCCATCTAATAAATGACGACTGCCCAGATTCGACGTCATGATAATGACCGTATTCTTAAAATCGACGGTGCGCCCTTGCGCATCTGTGATGTGCCCGTCATCGAGCACCTGTAGTAAAACATTAAATACATCAGGATGCGCCTTCTCGATTTCATCGAAGAGCACGACCGAATACGGTTTGCGGCGCACCGCTTCTGAAAGTTGCCCGCCTTCATCATAGCCAACGTAGCCCGGAGGCGCGCCTAACATGCGCGCCACGGAGTGTTTTTCCATGTATTCCGACATATCGAGCCGGATTAAATTAGCCTCTGAATCGAAAAGCTGCGCCGCCAAAGCTTTGGCCAACTCCGTCTTGCCGACCCCCGTGGGCCCCAAAAAGAGAAAGCTCCCAATCGGCCGCCGCGGATCCTTAATTCCCGCCCGCGCGCGCCAAATAGCCTCGCTGACTAACTGCACGCCTTCGGCTTGCCCAATTACGCGGGTATGTAGCTCATCAGCTAGTTTCAGTAATTTTTCCTTATCCCCGGCCAGCAACTTGGTGACGGGGATGTGCGTCCATTTAGAAATAATCTCGGCAATTTCATCGGCGGACACCTCCTCCTTCACCAGGGTGGTCTTAGCTGGACCGGTTTTCTCTGCGCGCGCTAATTCTTTTTCTAATTGCGGAATCTGGCCGTGCTTGAGCTCAGCAATTTTATTGAGGTCATAACTCCGCTCCGCCTGCGCCATCGCCAAACGCGCGGCCTCCAGCTCTTCCCGCACCTTCTGCACGCGCCCCAAAGCCTCTTTCTCTTTCGACCAAACCGTGCGCAAGGTCGTCGCTTGCTCCTGCGCGTTGGCGAGTTCCTTGCGTAACTCACCGAGCCGACGCTTGGAGGCGTCATCTTTTTCCTTTTGTAAGGCAGTTTCCTCGATCTGGAGCTGCAGCACGCGGCGTTGCAATTCATCCAATTCGGTCGGCAAAGAATCGATCTCGGTGCGGATCATGGCACAGGCCTCGTCCACCAGATCGATCGCTTTATCCGGCAAAAAACGATCCGCGATATAACGATGCGACAAGACCGCGGCGGCGACGAGGGCGTTATCTTGAATGCGCACGCCGTGATGCAGTTCATAGCGCTCCCGGAGTCCCCGCAGAATAGAAATGGCATCTTCTACGGTCGGTTCCTCCACCACGACCGGCTGAAAACGCCGCTCCAGGGCCGGATCTTTTTCAATATGCTTCCGGTATTCATCCAAGGTCGTGGCGCCAATACAATGGAGCTCGCCGCGCGCGAGCATCGGCTTGAGCAAATTGCCGGCATCCATCGCGCCTTCTGATTTTCCGGCCCCGACGATCGTGTGCAGTTCATCGATGAATAGAATGATGCGCCCCGCCGCCTGCTTCACCTCATTCAAGACCGCCTTTAACCGTTCCTCAAATTCTCCCCGATATTTTGCGCCGGCGACCAACGCGCCCATATCCAACGAAAACACAATTTTATCCTTTAACCCCTCCGGCACATCGCCCCGCAAAATACGCTGCGCGAGTCCCTCGACAATCGCGGTCTTGCCCACCCCCGGCTCACCGATGAGCACCGGATTGTTTTTCGTCTTGCGTGACAGAATTCGAATCGCCCGCCGGATCTCGGCATCACGACCAATCACCGGATCCAATTTCCCCTTTCGCGCCTGCGCCACCAAATCAACGCCGTATTTCTCCAACGCATTATAGGTCGCCTCAGGATTATCTGTCGTCACGCGCTGACTGCCGCGCATCAATTTTAATTCGGCGAGCACCTTAGCTCGATCGAGCCCAAAGCTCGCGCAATATTTTTTCAACCCCGCCGGCTGCGTGGCTTGGATGAGTGCGAGCCACAAGTGCTCCACGCTCACGTAATCATCTCTCAACTGCGCGGCCTCTTTCTCCGCCTGCGTGAGCACATCATGGAGCGCTTGGGTAACGTAGGTCTTCGATACATCGACCGCCCCCGACACTTTAGGGATTCGCGCCAACTCACTTTCAGCCGCCAACTGCAAAGCGCTGACCGTTAACCCGAGCTTTTCAAGCAGTGCTGGGATCAGGCCGCCCTCCTGCGCCAGCAAGGCCACGAGCAAATGCCACGCCTCCACTTCGTGGTGCGAGCGGCGCCGCGCCTCGTTCTGGGCTTCCTGGATAGCTTGCCGGGCCATGACTGTCATTTTTTGTGCATCCATAATAGTAAGAACCACCCCTGCATACAGTGTTCCAACGGTCACCCCCTTTTTCCCCTCTGGGCCCACGGCGTAATGATGGTGAACTGAGACAACGTTGGCGCCACTTGTCGCACTGCGGTGCCAATCTGGCTGCCTCCTAGGCGAGGTCGCCGACAAGCGCTGAATCTCTTAAATCTTCGGCCCCACCCTTGGCCTGAGGCGGAACAGGCCACCGCGCATCGCGCCACGACGCAGCCGCGCACCCTGACATAAGTTGACTAGGTCCGAGCACTGAGTACTCAAGAGGGACTCATGGCTGACTTCCCTCTCGAAATTAAACCGGTGCAACGCGCGCTGCTGGTCGGCTTGCAAACTCCCGAAATGGCGGCGGGGGAAGGCGAGGAATTACTCGGGGAATTACACGAGTTGGTGGAAAATCTTAATATCGAGATCACGAATTCAACTTTCCTCACCCTGCGCCAGCCGCAGCCTAAATTTTTGATCGGGAGTGGTAAAGCGGCGGAGTTAATCGCCCTCGCCAAAGCAGAAGGCGCCGATGTGATCGTCATCGATAGTGAGCTCTCGCCGAGTCAGCAGCGCAACTGGGAGAAAGAATCAGGCCTCGCCGTGATCGATCGACAGGAAGTTATTTTAGAAATCTTCGCTGATCGGGCCCAAACCCGCGAAGCGGTGCTCCAAGTCGCTCTCGCGCGCATGGAATACTCGCTACCCCGGCTCACTCGTGCGTGGACCCATCTTTCCCGGCAGCGCGGTAAAGGCTCAATGGGCGGCGAGGGCGAAACTCAGCTCGAACAGGATCGCCGGGTCGTGCGCGATCGAATCGCCCATTTAAAAGAGGAGCTCGTTCAAGTTATTTCCCAACGCGCGACCCAACGCCGCAAACGCCAGCGGACGCCCGTGCCCGGTACCGCCATCGTCGGTTATACTAATGCGGGTAAATCCTCGCTGCTCAACAAGCTCACGGGCGCTCACGTTCTCGCGGTTAATAAACTATTTGCGACCCTCGACCCGACTACGCGCCAATTTGTTTTACCGGATGGTCGCACCCTCCTCGCGACTGATACGGTCGGCTTTATTCGCCGCCTGCCGCATAAATTAGTCGAAGCCTTCAAGGCCACTTTGGAAGAAGTCGTTGTCTCTGATTTCCTGATTCACGTCCTCGACGCCACCAACCCCAATGTCGCGCAGCATCACGCCACCACCCTCGAGGTCTTGGGTGAACTCGGCGCCGCTGATAAACCGACGATCACGGTCTTCAATAAGACCGACGCCACCGAGGCAAAAACGCTCACGCGACTGCGGGCACAATACCCCGGGGCTCTATTCATCAGCGCGCATACGGGCGCGGGCTTGGACGTTCTGCTGCGCCGCTGTGAGGAACTGGCGATCGATAATCTCGTGCCGGCCGAATTACTCATCCCGCATCACCGCTATGATGTAGTAGCCAAGCTCCATACGGTCGGCCACGTGAAGACGCAGGAATCGCTGGATGAGGGCGTTAAAATCATCGGCCGCTTTCCGCAGAAATTCTCGACCCTCTACACGCCATTTATCGTGATCGCTGCGCCAAAGAAAAAATCCGCCACGAAGCGCGCGCGGCCCCCGGCGGAATAAAAAGCTGCTACGATGTTTTCGCCTGACCAAGCCTGGCAGACTATCCTCACGCATGCGCAGCAGTTGGCCGCGGTTAATGTCCCGCTGAGCGCGGCCCTCAGCCGCACCCTGCGCACGCCGATTTACGCCGAGACCGATGCGCCACCTTTTGACGCCGCCGCCATGGATGGCTACGCGCTCCAGCAAAATAGCCGCTCAGCGCCGCTGCGGGTAATCGGCACGAGCCAGGCCGGACTCGCTTTCGCCGGCAGCGTAGGACCGGGCGAATGCGTCCGCATCTTCACGGGCGCGCCGGTGCCGAGCGGAGCAGATTGCGTGGTTAAACAGGAAGAAGTCACCCGCTCTGGCGAGAGCGTGCAGATAACTTCAGCCCCTGGCCCTCACTACATTCGCCGTCGGGGTGAAAATTGTCGCGCCGGAGCCGTCTTAGTCGCCGCCGGCACTCGCCTGGGGCCACCAGAATTAGCGGCGCTCGCTGGGGCTGGTTGCACGCAACCAAGCGTCACGCGAATCCCGCGCTGCGTTCATCTGGTGACGGGGAACGAATTAGTTGGCCCGGACCAAATTCCTACCGGCGCCCAAATCCGTGATAGCAACTCCACCCTCATAGCCGCGCTCCTGGCTGGGGCAGGCGCTGAACTTGCGGGTCAGGCCCGCGTCACCGATGACCTCACCACCGCGCGCGCAGTCGCGGAAGCTCTGCCGGTTCACGATATCTTGCTGATCTCTGGCGGCGCCAGCGTGGGCGATCACGATATCGCGCGGCCCCTGCTGGAATCACTCGGCTACACGCTCCACTTCCACGCCTTAAATCTTCGCCCAGGTAAACCGCTCGTTTTCGCCACGCGCGGCGAGCAACTCGCCTTTGCCTTACCCGGCAATCCCGTTTCGCACTGGGTAGTCTTCCAATTGTTTCTCGCCCCCCTCCTCCGCTACCTCGCCACGGGCACGACTACACCCCGGCCCCAAATCAAGGGACGATTACAGGCCATCGCGGGACTGCCTTCGGTCGATGCGCGTCAAACTTTTTGGCCCTGCCGCGCTGAACTCGGGGATGGCCACTATGAACTCACGCCGCTGCCGCTCGCTAGCTCCGGCGACAGCAGTGGCCTCGTCGGCGCGAACGCGCTCTTGCCGGTGCCCACGCCCCCCACCAATTTACAGATCGGCCAATCGGTTAGTTTTATTCTTTGCCCATGAAAACCGCGCCCACCTCACCGTCATTCTCCCATCTCGATGCCTCCGGCCACGCCCGCATGGTCGATGTGAGCGCCAAACCTAATTCCCACCGCACGGCGATTGCGGAAGGCCGACTCCATTGTGCCGCCGCCACGATTGACCTCCTCCGCGCTCAAGCCCTGCCCAAAGGCGATGTGCTCACCGTCGCCCAAATTGCGGGACTGCAAGCAGCCAAAGCGACCAGTACGCTCATTCCCCTCTGCCACCCGTTGGCGCTAACGGGGGCTTCGCTCGAATTTTCAGTCAAGCCGACGAGCATTCTCATCCGCGCAACGATTCGCTCGACCGGCCAAACGGGCGTAGAAATGGAAGCGCTGACCGCGGTGTCTGTCGCCGCTCTCACTATTTACGACATGTGCAAAGCCGTGGATAAAGCTATGTCGATCGAAGGCATTCGGGTCGTCGAAAAAATTAAATCATGAAAATTGCGCGCGTCACTTTAAGCGATCGGGCGGCCAACGGCGTCTATGCCGATGCCAGCGGACCAGAGATCGAGCGCATCGCGGCCACCATTATTGCTGAGCCGCTGGAATGGATTCGCGTACTCCTACCGGACGATCGCGCCCTCCTGGAGGCGGCGTTGCGGCGCTTGGCTGATGATGAACATTGCCCGCTCATTCTGACGACCGGCGGCACCGGACCTTCGCCGCGTGATATCACCCCCGAGGCCACGCACGCGGTCTTGGAAAAAGAGCTCCCCGGCTTTGGCGAAATTATGCGCATGCAGAATTATCAAAAAGTAAAAACGGCGATTCTCTCCCGGGCCACCGCCGGCGTGCGCGGCCGTTCGCTGATTGTTAATTTACCCGGCCGACCAACGGCGATTGCGGAATGTCTCCCCTTATTAGCCCCAGCGATTGCCGAAGCCCTCGATCACATCGCGGGCTTCCGGCCGCAACTCACGCGACCGACGTCCTGAGTTTTTACATGATAGACCGGCTGCAATTTAACCGGCGAGAATTTGCCGGGGCGTTTGGCGATATCGGAACTTCACTCCCGATCATCGTCGGGATCCTGCTCACGACCGGCCTCAATTGTTCAGGGGTGCTCATCGCTTTTGGCTGCGCCCAAATTTTCACTGGCTTGCTCTACGGCCTGCCCATGCCCGTACAACCGCTCAAGGCCATGGCGGTGGTCGTCATCGCGGGCCAAGCTTCTGGCGCCCTGCTCCAAATGGCTGGCCTGATGATCGGTGGGCTCATGCTCGTGCTCTCGGCCAGCGGTGGTCTCGACTGGCTCAGTCGCGTCATCCCACTCTGTGTGGTGCGCGGCGTGCAAGTTGGGCTTGGGCTCTCGCTCGCGCGAGTCGCGACGAAATTAATCGCCCAAAACGCCAGCACGGGGAGCTGGGTGGCGGCCGTCGCGGCTATTCTAACGCTCGCGTTATGGCGCAAGAGCCATCGCCTGCCAGGGGCTTTGCTCGTGATGGGCGCGGCCGTCATTTGGGCGATGATCTATCGGGTCAATTGGTCAGCGATTCCGCAGGGCATCGGCTTCACTCTCCCGCACGCGGAGCCGTGGCCATGGGATCAATGGCTCACGGCGCTCACCCTCTTGGTGTTACCCCAACTGCCACTCTCGCTTTCAAACTCGCTCATCGCCACGCAGCAAACGGTGCGCGATTTATTTCCTGGGCGAACCTTCACGCTGCGCACGATCGGCCTAACGTATGCCGGCCTTAATTTAATCGTCCCCTGGTTAGGCGGCATTCCCGTCTGTCACGGCTGCGGCGGCCTCGCTGGTTATTATGCTCTCGGGGCGCGCACGGGAGGCGCGGTCGTGATGTACGGTGCGCTATTTGTTGTGGCGGGTTTATTTTTTAGCGCGGCGTTCACGGGACTTATTCAAGCTTTCCCCTCCGCCATTCTCGGCGCGGTGCTATTAGTAGAAGCGGCCGTTCTCGTCTTACTGGTGCGCGACCTACGCCGCTCGGGCCGGGCGATGAGCCTAGCCCTCGGTGTGGCACTCTGCTGCCTTTGGCTCCCTCAAGGCTATCTCATCGGGCTCATTCTGGGCGTGGTCGTCACTTATGGACTGCGCGCTGGCGGGATTCGTATTTGATTTGAGGTCAGCTCAGAACCTATTCTCTTCCCCTCAACATGCCGCTCGACAGCTACCACCGCGATATTGATTACCTCCGGATCTCCTTAACCGATGCGTGTAATCTGCGCTGCGTTTACTGCATGCCGGAGAACATGACTTTCCGGCCGCGGGATGAATTATTGAGCGACGCTGAACTCCGGCGCCTCATCACTTTGTTCGGCACCTTGGGTTTTCGGAAAATTCGTTTCACCGGGGGCGAACCCACGCTGCGCCCCGGCTTGGTTGAGCTGGTGCGCCATGCCGTCAATACGCCCGGCATCACGGCCGTTGGCCTCACCACCAATGGCGTGCTCCTTGACCAACTGGCTCAACCGCTGGCCGATGCTGGTCTGCAAACTGCCAACGTCTCGATCGATAGCCTCGATGAGGAAAAATTCCGCAAACTCACGCGCTGGGGCAACCTCCGGGATGTGCACGCGGGCCTCGCCGCCGCGGCTCGCGCCGGCCTGCGCATTAAACTCAATGCGGTCGTCTGTCGCGGAGTGAATGACGGCGAGGATGTTGTCGCCCTCGCTCGCCTCACTTTAAACAATCCTTGGCAGGTTCGCTTCATTGAGCAGATGCCGTTTGGCAATAATTCGGATTTTCAGAAACGCGGTATGGTCAGCGAAGCTGAACTGCTCACGGTTCTCACGACCGCCTTCGGTCCGCTGGAACTGGTGAATGGCGGCCAACTTGATGGCGAAGCCCGCCTCTACCGTCTCCCTGGGGGTCAGGGCGCCCTGGGCTTCATCAGCCCGGTCTCCGCTCCTTTTTGCGCCGGCTGCAATCGCATGCGGCTCACCGCCGACGGGGTGCTGCGACTGTGCCTATTACGGGATAACGAAATTAATTTACTCAATCTGCTCCGCGGCGGCGAAAATGACGACGCCATCGCCACCTGCATTCGCCAAGCAGTGCACGAAAAACCGTGGGGCCACGGCCTCGCGCAACACCTGATTCCTTCGGCGCGTGGGATGTCGGAAATTGGCGGCTAATTTCTCCGCGTGGCCGATACTCCCCTCCAGTTGCAGATTCGTTTCTTCGCCGTCCTCCGCGAACAAGCGGGTTGCTCGACGCTCAAGCTAGCGACCACCGCCCGCACCCCGGCAGAACTTTACGCAGAATTACAGAAATCCCACGCCCTCACCTTTCCCGCCAATCTGCTGCGGGTCTCCGTCAATGAGCGTTACGGGGAGATGAAGACTCCTCTCACCACTGGCGATCGCATAGTATTTATTCCACCCGTCGCCGGGGGCTAGTTATGTTTGAACTGACCGCCACCCCGATTGATCCCGCCGATCGAGCGATGCGCCTCGCCGCGCCTGAGGCCGGCGCGGCGGTGATTTTTGAAGGGCGCGTGCGCAACCATCATCTCGGCCAAGCCGTCACGCACCTGGAATACGAAGCGTTTGACGCGCTCGCTCAAGCTGAGGGTGAAGCTATCATCACCGAGACGGAGCAGCTTTACACCGGCACACACGTACATTGCGTGCACCGCACCGGCACACTGCAAATCGGCGAAGTAGCCATCTGGATTGGCGTCGCTTCCGCGCATCGGGCCGCAGGGTTTGCCGCTTGTCGCCATGTCATCGAGGAAATTAAGCGCCGCTTGCCAGTATGGAAAAAAGAGCATCACCCCGATGGCGCCGCCGAATGGGTGAACTGCACGACTGAGGCCGCGACGAATCCGACGCTCACAGCTTACCACATGCGCCAAGCCTCGCTCCCGGAAGTCGGTGCAGCCGGTCAGGCTAAACTCGCCGCGGCGCGAGTACTGGTGGTCGGCGTCGGCGGACTGGGTTGTCCCGCCGCCCTTTATCTCACTGGCGCCGGTATCGGTCACCTCACCTTGGTCGACGGTGGTCACGTCGAACTTTCCAATCTTCATCGTCAGCTATTATTTACGCTGGCCGAGGTCGGTGCCCCCAAGGTGCTCGCCGCGGCCGCGCGGTTGCGCCTCCATCACCCCGCGATCGAGATTAACACGCACCATGGCGATCTCACCGCAACAAATGCCCGCGCGTTAGTCGCCGGCCACGATGTCATCCTGGATTGCACCGATAATTTCACCTCACGCTTTATTTTGCACGATGCCTGCCAAGCACTCGGCCGCCCACTCATCTCGGCCGCCGTCCATCGCTTTGAAGGCACGCTCGATGTTTTCCAACGCGGGACCGGGGGATGCCTGCATTGTTTATGGGCCGGGCGCACCGCGACCGAGCTCGACCCTCAAGAAAACTGTGCCGGGGGGCCGGTCTTCGGCCCCGCCGTGGGCGTTCTCGGAGTGATGCAGGCCGCCGAAACATTAAAATTAATCCTCGGCCTCGCCGGCACCGCGGCCCAACAAACGCGTTTGGTTAACTTACTCGATGGCTCGGCGCTCACCATCGAACGCCTGGCTCGGCCCGATTGCCCCGTTTGTCGTCGCCTCGATCAGCTCCCCGCACCCGCCACCGCGCAGAACAGCGAGCGCGAGACGATCTGGATAACCGAAGCCCAACTCACCGCGCTCGGACCCACGGCGAAGATAATTTTCCTCCTCGAGCCCGGCGAAATGGCGCCATCGACTGGTCGCAGCAATTTTCAGGCGATCCCCGCTCACGACTTAGCCGCGCTGCGCGAATTTGTGGCGACCGGTCCCGTCGCACTCTCGTGTCGGCACGGCCTCAGAAGCGCGGCGCTCGCCCGGCTCTTGCGGGCGGAGGGTGGACAGGAAATCTACGCTCTGAAAGCGGCGCCCGATCAATCGTAACCGCGCCATGTCGGAAATCGAAAAAATCTTGGCCGCGCTCGCTGAGGCCCCGCCTGCCCCGGCGGCGTTGGCGACGTTGGTGCGGGTTACTGGCTCTTCCTACCGCCGACCAGGCGCGCGACTTTTAGTGCTCAAAGGCCACCCACCCATTGGCTCCATCAGCGGCGGCTGCCTCGAGGAAGACATCATCCTGCGGGCGGAGCGCGTCCTCGCTACCGGCCAAGCAGAAACCGCCGTCTACAATACAACATCCGAAAATGACCTTGTGTGGGGCGTGGGCCTGGGCTGCCAAGGCATCGTCCATATCATGATCGAGCCGGTGCCGATCATGCGGCCGGAGTGGATCAAAGTCCTGACCAAAAATTTGCGCACGGGGCACCCCACCACCCTCTGCACGACCTACGAGGGCACCAGCGCTTTGGGCACCACCCTTGCATCCAACGGGAACCGACCGGCACCCAATAGTTTTCAGGAAATAATTAACGCCGCGCCCGCCCTGCTCCTTTTCGGCGCCGGCGATGATGCCCGCCCCCTGGTCCGACTCGCTAAAGAACTGGGCTGGCACGTCACGGTAACTGACGCGCGGGCCGCGTATGCCACCGCCGCGCGCTTCCCCGCCGCGGATAAAATAATGATTACTCCCGCCGAAAAAATTGTGGAGCCGGACCCCACCACGCGGGCGCTTTTTGCCGTCGTGATGACCCATCGCTATACGGAGGATTTAAATCTCCTCCGTCGCCTCCTGCCGCAATCGCTGGCCTATCTTGGGGTCCTCGGACCCCGCCAGCGAACCGATCGGCTACTGACGCAATTACGCGCGGAAGGATTTTCTCCCGACGCCACCATGCTGGCACGCTTGCATGCTCCCGTCGGCCTCGACCTCGGGGGCGCGACGCCCGAGACGGTTGCCCTAGCTATTATGGCGGAGATGCAGTGTCGATTATCAGGCCGCTCACCCATTCATCTGCGCGATCGCGCTCAGCCCATTCATGGTTAAGCCGCCGGCCTGCGCTCTGATATTACTCGCGGCGGGGGCAGCCACTCGTATGGGGCGGCCCAAACAATTGCTCGCCGTGCAGGGGCAGCCTTTACTGCGTCACCTCGTCGAAAAAAGCCTAACGGCGCCGGTGACGCCGATCATCGTAATTCTCGGAGCGAAGGCCGCGGTGATTCGTCCGTGTCTTGACGGACTGCCCGTCGAAATCGTCGAACACGCGGGCTGGGCTGAAGGCATGGGTTCATCGCTGCGCACTGGCATAGCCGCGCTCGCCGCATGCTCACCCACGTCAACCGGGGTCATCATCGCCCTAGCGGATGAGCCTAATCTTTCGGCTGACCACATCACCGCATTAATTGAAACGCATCGCCGCACCGGCCAACCCATCGTGGCTTCCGCTTATGGGACAATCCGACGGCCACCGGTATTTTTCGCCAAGAAATACTTTGCCGCCCTCGCCGCCCTCCAAGGCGAAGCAGGGGCGAGCCAACTCTTGCGCGACTACGCTCCTGAGGTGGCCACCGTAGCGCTGGCCGTTGTCCATGATCTGGATGCTCCAGCTGATTATGCTGACTACCTGAAAGCCCAGCCGCCGATCGCCTGACCGCGTCACCGGCCGGTCACAACATAGAACGCATAACCGTAGCACTCGCGCAGGGCGGTCTCGGTTAATTGCCAAGCTTCCGCCTTTGGGATGAAATCAAAGGCGGTCACTGGCCGATTCCGATCAGAACGGAAATCGACCGGAAAAATCAGGCAATTAACTCCCGCCCGAGCAAATAGATGAGCAGCGCGCGGCATGTGCCACCCGGTGGTCACCAAAATAATCCGGCGCCAGCCCTGCTGCTGCATCAGCGCAGCCACCGCGATGGCTTCGGTCGCGGTATTATCGATGTCGCGCGTTACCAGAATTTTTTCCGCCGCCACCCCGCGAGCGAGCGCGAGTTTCCGCAGCTCCTCCCCCTCAGTGGTGGCACGCCCTGCCCACTTAATGCGAGCCCCAGTAAAAACCAGCCGCCGCGTCTTTCCCGATTGAACCAGGGCCACGCCGGCTTCGAAACGCTCGATAGTCTCAGTCCAGTTGGGCATAAAACCCAAAGCAACCGGCGGCCCCAAAATACCGCCGAGCACCACGACCGCGTCAGCTGATTCTACGCCGGCAACAGCTACAGCTGGGTAACGTGACTCCAACCAACCGATGAGCCGCTGGCTCACATAGGGCGTACTGCCGGCGTAGAGGACGATGATCGCCATACCCACCGGCCAGCGCCGCTGGGTCCACCAGGCGAACAATAGCAGCAGCAGGACCATACCCACCGGCAGAACAAACAGGGGCAAAATTTTATTGAGAAGTAGCATCAGGAAAATCAGCGCGGGCGAGGAACTTTAAGTTGGCCCCGAATGAGCGCCTGTTTTTTTAGCCGCGTCAATTGCTTGAGCTGATATTCGCGTTGCAACGCACGCGTCAAACTCATCGGCCCCTCCTGCCAAACCACCCGCACCGGCAAACGCGGCCGCGTGTATTTCGCCCCCTTCCCCGCGTTATGCACCGCCAACCGCAGCTGCACATCCTTGGCCGTGCCAATATAAAAGGTACGATCCGCACACCGCAGAATATAAACAAAAGCTCGCTTGGCCGGCATCAATTTAAACTGAGTAATTTCCCCAAGCTCGCAAGCTCACGCAGACCGCGCGCGTTAACTCTACTCCACCCGACCAACTTTTGTGTTGTTGCCAGAAAGTCGTGCTCGCTCCACCGACGGCTCTGACTAGAGCATACGCCAACGGGCCGCGGGGGCCCTTGCTCGCCCATCCCCTCCATGCCGACTCTCATTCGCCTGCTCCCCCTGATTCTAGCCATCGTTGCCCCCGCTCGCAGTGCTCCCACGATCACGCCTCCGCCAGCGGTGCTCGCGGCCACCCCGCCGATGGGCTGGAATTCTTGGAATTGGTTTAACCGCAAAGTCACCGATGCTGACATCCGCCAAGCGGCTGACATCATCGTCTCCTCAGGAATGCGCGAGGCCGGCTATCTATACGTCAATATCGATGACGCCTGGGAAGGTACGCGTGACGCCCACGGCGTATTGCGCGCAAATGAGAAATTTCCCGACATGAAAGCCCTGGCCGATTATGTGCACAGCAAAGGGCTGAAACTTGGCCTCTACAGTTCCCCGGGAGCACTCACCTGCGCTAAATTTCCGGGCAGCTACGGACATGAACAACAGGATGCCGACCTCTACGCTGCCTGGGGTATCGATTTCCTTAAATATGATCTCTGCGGTTTTCGCACGATCATGACCGAAGCTGCGCCCAATGATAAACGCGAGCAACTCCGCCTCATGCGGGTCGCTTACGAAAAAATGCATCAAGCCCTCCTGCAAGCTGGTCGCCCCGTTGTCTACAGCCTCTGCCAATATGGCTATGATGCCGTCTGGCAATGGGCCCCCGAGGTGGGCGCCCATCTCTGGCGCACCGGCGACGACATCAATGCGACCTTCGCGAGCATCGCCCTCATCGCCCGCGGACAAGCCGGCTTGGCAAAATACTCCGGTCCCGGCCACTGGAACGATCCTGACATGCTCGAAGTCGGCAATGGCAAGCTCACGCTCGATGAAAATCGTACCCACATGGCGCTCTGGGCCATGCTGGCCGCCCCTCTGCTTGCCGGTAACAATCTCACGCAGCTCACCCCCGAGATCACGGCGATCCTCACCGACCGCGATATCATCGCCATCGACCAAGATCCTTTAGGCAAACAAGCCGACCGCATTTTTGCTGAGGGACCCATTGAAATTTGGTCACGCCCACTGGCCAATGGCGACGTCGCTTTAGCCGTGGTCAATTTTGGCCAAGACACTTTTCTCCGAGGAATTTCACTGCACCTCCAAGCCGCCGGCGCCGGTCCGGGTTGGCATGCTTACGACATCTGGGGTAAAAAAAATCTAGGCCCCATCGATGATCATTATGCATTCACCTTGAAGCGGCACGAAACGCTAGTCCTGCGCCTGACTCGATCATGAGCAGAGGCGCGCCTCCCTTGTCCTGCGCAGATTAGCCGGAGCTCCCCAGCTCATTTTTTCCCGCTAGATCAGCGGCGAGGAAATTTATTACGGCTGAATCGAAAAAGGCTCGACTGAGTCGCCCCGCAACTGCACGCGGGCCGGCAGGTAAAGCGTCACGGTCGTACCGACGCCGACCTCCGTATGGACATGCATGAGGGTGTGATGCACCTCCACGAGTCGCGCGACGATAGGCAGGCCGAGACCATTACCTTTCTCTCCTTTGGTCGAAAAATGAGGCTCGAAGATTTGGGCTAAAATATTAGCGGGAATACCTCGCCCCCGATCAATCACCCGGATCGCCACGGTCGGCGGCGAAGCATCGAAGGTGGCGCGACCCCAATAAATATCCTGCGGACCATCCTGTAATGTATCGGGATCCGGCGGCAGCGGAATTGGCTCAGCCGAAACGACCACCGGCTCAGCCGTCGCCGAGCTTTGCACGGCGTTAACCGTCAAGTTGAGCAAAGCCGGCAGGAGCTCCGTCGAGCCGATTAAAACCGTGTGATTTTCCTTCAGCTCCAAAATCTCCAGCGGGTTATGCTTCAGCTCACGATGATGCGCCACAATCACCTGCAGATCATTGAGCGTCCGATTCACTGAGCACTCGCCCGCTTGGTCATATTGGTGCCGCAAAATCCGCATGTAGCGGGAGGTGATACTACAGCAGAGAAAAATCTGCTTAGATATCAGCTCAAGTTCACGCTTCATGGGCTCCAGCATTTCCGCCGTAAGCGTTGTTCGATTCACCATCGTCTTTTGCATCGCCTCCAAAAATCCGCTGGCAACCGTCAAGGGATTGACGATGTCGTGCAAGACTCCCGCGTAACCGAGATTATTATTACGCGCAATTTCCTCACGAATCACGGTGTCGTTGAGCTGCTGCGTCAGATTGGAGAGGCGGGCATGATGGCTCGCTTCGCGATCAAACAGATCACGCAGCCGCACCGCCCGCGCGACGGCTTCACGCAGAATATTAGGCTCCGCGGTCTTACTAATGTAATCACAGGCGCCTTGGCGGATGGCCTGCCGCGCCGATTCCTTCGTCTCAAAAGCGGCCAGCACGACAATCTCGATGTGCTCATCGATCCTTTTCACGCACTGCAGAATTCGCCCCCCCTCAATACTTCCCATGGGCAAGCCCAGCAGCACCAGATGCACCGACTCCTGCTCAAGGACAATTTCCGCTTCGGCGGCCGTTGCCGCCACCCGCAGGGACCATTGGCCGGCAAGATCGGTGACGATTTTGTTGCGCACATCCGCCTGATTCTCGACCACAAGAATCACCACTGAAGAATTTTCCTCATCGGCAATAGGCGGCAGCGGCATTACGAGCAGACTAATTTATTTGCCGCTTCCGAGCAAGTAAAGTTCCCGCCTAAGTGGCGCCACTCTGCCCCTAGTTTTGAAGAAAATTCCCTCAGGGAGGAGGCGAGAGGCATCTTCAGGTAAGTCGCATGAGGCGCCGATAGCCAAGAAAATCGGCGTGCAGTTGGTGATAGACACGGTGTTTTGCGTCGTGAAAGCGCTTCACGGTACCTCGGCTGGGAGTGATTGTTTTACCGCCAGCATTCATGGCGCCCATCGCGGCGAGTATGGTCGGATACTTTTTGGCGGCAACCGCTCCCAATACCGCCGAGCCGAGGAGCACCGCCTCCGGTTCCTTGCCCAAGACCAAACGGCAGCCGGTGATATCAGCATGTTCCCGCAGGAAGACTGGGTTCTTCGTGCCGCCACCACAGACCAACACAGTGTCGATGGCATACCCCTGGCGGTTCATCGTCTCGATAATATGCCGGGTTCCGTGAGCGACGGCTTGAATAGCCGCCAAGTATTGCCGGGCCAGATCGTCGACAGTCGCGGAGAGCGTGAGACCGGAGACCGCCCCCTTGAGCGTGGGATCAGCGCGGGGGGAGCGATTTCCATGAAAGTCCGGCAGCAGGTGCAAATGCCGGGTCAGCATCGCTGGGTGCCTGACTTTTTCCGTGCGGGCCAGCGCCTCCAGTCGGGCGTTCAGCAAATCATAAACGGTGCGCCCAGTTTTCTTGGCCTCTGCGAGCAGCGGAACGGAGGCCGCATGGGAAAATATAATATGGTCAATCAGCGCACCGGTCGCCGACTGCCCGCCTTCCGTCAGCCAGAGGCCCGGAATCATCGCCGCGTAATACGGCCCCCAGATGCCTCGAATGCGGCGAGGACGCGCGGATACCGCCATATGGCACGACGAGGTTCCTCCGATGAGAGCCAGCCGATGGTTGAGCGTGGCGGAGGTTAGCGCTTCGTCGCCCAGCTGCGCTCCGAGCAGGCCCAATCCGCCGGCATGGGCGTCGATGATGCCGACCCCCACTGGCGTCCCGGGCAACAGCCCGAGTTCCCGCGCGGATTTGACAGTCAAGCCGCGCCCAACGGGTTCACCCAGGGGACGAATGCTCGTCCCGATTCGCCGGAAACCCTCTGCCGCGAGATCACCCAGTCCGATTTTCTTAAAATATCCAGCATCCCAACCGCGTCCCTCCAAGCCGCGGTGTCCGAGATAAGTCCATTTACACACCGTCGTGCACAACGAGCGCACCTCCTCCCCGGTCGCCCGATAAGTTAAAAAATCTGGCAGATCCAAAAACCGCGCCGTCTGCCGCCACGCTGACGGCAACTGCTCTTTTAACCACAGCAGCTTGGGCGTCTGCATCTCGGGGGAAATTACCCCGCCGACGTACCGCAACACCGGATGCTTAGTCCGGTTAATCCGATCAGCCTGCGGGATGGCCCGATGATCCATCCACACGATCACATTTTGCTCCGTCCGACCCGTGGTACTGACCGACACCGGCCGATTCCCCTCATCCAGGGCCACGAGCGAACAAGTCGCATCGAAACCGATCCCACCGATCGCGCTGGCCTTTAACCGCGTCTGCCGCAACGCCGCCCGCGTGGCCCGCGCGCACGCGCGCCAGATGTCTTCACTTGATTGCTCGACGTGATCTGGCGCCGGGCGCCAGAGCTTGATCGGAAATGAAGCCATCGCCGCCAGGCGGCCCCGCGCATCAAAAATCCCCGCGCGGGCACTACCCGTGCCGACATCGATGCCCAAATAATATTTCATAATTTTAAATTACGCCAAGCGTTCGTGCATCATTCAATCACCGGTTCCGTCCGCGCTGGTTTAATCAGCAGCACAATGAAAATCGATAACAAGGCTAAGCCGGCGAACACCCCAAAGGTCAGATTCAGCGGGACGTGCCGGTCGCGCAACGCCCCGAAGGCCCAATCACCGAAACCGCCGCAACTAATGCTCACAAAATTCATGATCCCGTAGCCTGTGGCCCGCAATTCGGGCCGCACGATCTGGCAGAGGATCGGCATGTTGTTGCAGTCGAAAAATCCCCAGCCGAAGCCAAAAATAATCAGGCCCATGATGGCAATGGTGAGCGTGGGCGCGTTGCCGACGCCGAAAAGCGCTGGTAAAAACAAAGCCATGCCAATCGCACTCGTGTAGATCCGTCCGCGATTCGTGGTCTTCATCCAGCGGTCGGCTAAAGTCCCTCCGATCAATACCCCGACGAACGAGGCGAGTTGCACATAGAGAATCGCGCTCACCCCGGCCTTGCCTTGGCCGAGAGAGAATTTCTCCCGCAAAATCTCGGGCATCCAATCGCGCACCACCCAGCCCGCGATCGCGGGCAGGGTAAAATAAAGCACAAGCAAAATGAAATTCCGATTTCCCAGCAGATCGCGCCACGCGGCCGGTTTACGGTCAACGGACGCCGCTGGGCTCGGCATGGCTCGCACCGGATCGCGGAGCGCCGCGAGCAACGGCAGCGCGTAAATTACCCCGAGCATGCCGCAGGTGGAAAACATCCAGCGCCAGCCGTGATCCGGCGAATCGGCCATGTAGCCAGCGAACCCACCGAGAATTTGCCCAACATAAATACCCGTTTGGTGAACACCTACAGCCCGCGAGCGCGTCGGACCTAAATGATATTCTGCAATCAACGCCAGCGCCGCCGGCATATAAAACGCCTCACTGAGCCCCATCAAAGCGCGGGCCGCGATCAACTCGTGAAACGTGGTCGCGTGGCCGGTCCACCAGGTCACCAACGACCACACCAAGAGACTCGCGCCGATCACATAACGTTTACTGAAACGGTCGGCGATGTAGCCGCCAAACGGACTGAGCACGGCGTAAGTCCATTTGAAGCACCCCAAAACCAACCCCCAATCGGCGCGGTTGGCGATGCTCGGGATGTCGTGCACCATCGAGGCCTTCATGGTGGCCATCATCTGGCGATCGAGATAGTTGAGCAGCGCGACGGGGAACAGCAGCGCGACAATAAACCACGCGTAATGAAGAGCTTTAGGAGAGGGATTCATGCAGACGGAGGGGCCAGAAATAGTTTCACCCACCGTTCCTCAACGCGAGCGCCCCATCAGGGCGCAGGGCAAAGACCACCGACCGGATCGGCGAAGGCGGGGTGGAAAACTCGAGCCTGCAGCGCCGAGGCATCACAGTTTTTTTGGATCGATGACCACGTGTTTTATTTTCACCCGATTCCAAGTGTAGGTAATATGAATCAAACCATCGCGGGTCTGAATTACGGCCGGATAAGCATACCCATGCTTGAGTGGTTGGTCTTCGATGGTCGCGCGCATGTCCCAATTTACCCCATCGGTGGACACGGAGACGTTGAGCGGCCAGCGCACGCCCCAATCTTCATGAGCAGCCGCAATGTTGGACGGTGCGCCGCCGGCGCGTTGCCGTAAATTATAAACGAGAAGTTGACGACCATCGGCGAGCGTCACGGCATCGCTCCCGGAATTAGGATTAAAAAGCCCCGACGAAACGAGCGGACTCCACGTAAGCCCCTGGTCACTTGACCAGCTGGTGGTTAAGGTCTTTTCCTTGCTGCGACAGAGAATTTGCAAGCGACCATCGGCATGCGTGAGCACACTGGGCTGGATCGAGTTGAACTTACCGTCGGATGACAGCGGTCCAGTTAATTGCCACGTGCGCCCTAGGTCGGTCGAACGCTCAATATGGACATCCCAGCGGCGCGTGGCGCGCTCCTCTGTGCTTGAACCAGAAATCAAAGTGCCATCGGCCAATTGAATCGGTTTATTCTTAATCGGCCCAAGTACATCTTCCGGCAAGCGACGGGGTTGATCCCAAGTACGACCGCCGTCGGCGGATGTGATGACCATGCCCCACCACGTATCGGGACGCGGACCAACTTTGTAATATAACTGCAGCGGTCCATCGCGGAGCTGAAACAACACAGGGTTCCAGCAGGGGTAACGTTTGGCGTCGTGCTGCACGCCATCAGCTACTTTCACGCCCACCGTCCAATGCCCACCCTCATAGCGCGAAACATAAATACATACATCCGGATTCGACTCCGCGGTGCCCCCAAACCATGCAGCCAACAATTCACCTGCGGTGGTCTCCACGATTGTCGACGCGTGGCATTCGGGATAGGCACTCGGTTCATGAATAAATTCCGCCGTGACGATGGCAGAGGCTCTCGGCGCGGCCTCCACCGCAAGCGAGGCGACACGACAAAAGAAACTTAAGGCAAGGAGCAGGCGGGGTAATCTCATGATAAAGACCGTTTGAGAACTATCTGATAAAGGGCGGGGTAATTTTAGCCGTTAGGGTTGTACGAGAAAAATCTGCTGCCGCCAGAGGCCGGCCGTAAGCACCCGGCGGTTAAAAGCAATCGTACGGCCATCGTGCGACCAGTCGACGTTTTCCGGCAACTGCTCGGTGGGCTGCGTCAACGCTCGCGCAACGCCGAATTTTTCGGATGTCGGGCGGGCGTCGCAAACCGTCACCGCGTTGCCACTCACATAAACAATGAAGGCGCTATCAGGACTCCAACGGACACAACTTTGCACGGGGATTGCCCCATGCGTGATTTGTGTGATCACTCCGCCCTGCGGTGGGACGAAATAGGCCTGCACAATGCCCGCATCATCTTTGGCTAAAAACACAATCCGCGTACCGTCTGGGGAGGAGCGTAACCAATGACGCGGCTCGAGAACAACACCGGGAAATTTTCTCGTAGCCGTAAAGGTCAATCGCCGCTGCTCCGCTCCGTGCGGGGGTTGAGGCATCAGGGTAGCCGTGCCTTCCAGTGGGCCGGTGGCACCCGACACGTCAATACGCTCAGGAATATCGACGATAAAAACTTCGGTGAGTTCACGATCCTCGCTCGTACGCACATTACCGAGAAAGGCGCGGGCGCGACGCTGCCAGCCGCCATCAGTACGCCGATAACCCTCGCGGCCCACCCAAGCATCTTCAAAGGCGCGGCTAATTTCATCAGAGTTCGGCCGAGGTCTTGGCACGACACGAACAACGACCGCTGCAAACATTTCACCGTCGTTGTTCTCAGGACCAGGTGGCACATGCACGAGGCCGCGTTCCAACCGAGTGGCGACGCCGATGGTGCGGAGATTGACCTTCTCCCCAGTGCGTTCCTCGAGTGCGGCCAACAACGCGTCGTTATACGTGAAACCGATCCAGCGGCCATCGGCGCTCCATTCATGGCGGTGCGTCCCACCGCGCAATGCCCCGGGCGTAAACGGCGCGATCACATCACGGGCATCGAGCAAACCGAGCGCGTCTAGCGACTCCGTGCGCACGTAGGCGCCGCCGCGCCGCCACATCGCGTACGGTCGCTCCGCCGTGGCGCTCGTGAGGCCACGAATAAACGCCACGCTACCATCAACGGGGTTCACGTTGGCCGCACCCACGCCCGGACCCCAAGGCCGCGCGAGCGGCTCGCGGTAAAGTTCCTGAACCTCACCCGTGGCCAACGAGACGCGAGCGATCACGGCGTTACCGGCAATGGCCGTGTCGTCCTCCCGCGGATCAAAAGCCAACCACCGATCGTCGGGCGAGAAACTGTCGTTGTTGTCGAGGTTATGATTCTGCGAGGCAAAGGTGAGCTGCCGCTCGGCTGCAACCCGTGGCTTGGCCGCGACCGAACCGACGCAGGAAAATCCACCCACGCAAGCTCCCAGCCGAATAAGCCAGTTCAGATACGGCGCACGGTATGAGCGAAAGGCCATAAGGCAGGGAAGGTCACGCACTAGCGACGCTGGCCGGGCGCAGGCAGCCCCCACGCTTTGAACATGCGTCGAAAATCTGCGACGACCCCACGGTAAATTTTGGTCGATTCTGGCGAGACCGCGGTTTTGGGTGCGCCGGGCTCGAAGCCACGCGCCTCGACACCGGTGGCCACGCTCAACGGAAAGAGTAAGCGATTCACCACCGGCCCGATCTCGCCCATGCGCGTCGCCTCGGTCTTACAATCTTCAGGTCGCCCGGCGCGGCAGGCGTGATAAATGGCCACCATGTACTCAGGAGCAAAATTCACTAAACCACCGATGCACCCGTCAACCCCGAGAGCAAACACCTCCGGTAAGCGGGTATCCGCACCCGAGAAGACGGAAAAGTTTTTTTGGCGACCCAGCGCAATCAAATCCCGATGGTAGGCAAACTCACCGCCGCTCTGCTTGATGCCCGCCATGGGCGCCCGATGAGCAAACTTGGCAATGAGTTCGAGGCCGATGCGGTTAGAAGTGAGTTCAGGGAAATTATAAAGATAGGTTGGGAGTTGCACACCCTCCGCGGCGCGGAGAAAAAATTCCAACATATCGGCTTGCGAGACAGGGAAAAACGTCGGCGGCATCAGCGCTACTCCAGGCAAACGGAGCCGACGCGCAAACTTGCCAAGAGCGATGACTTCATCAAGTCGGATACTCGAGATATTGGCGATTACCTGCAACGAACCGGCGTACTCGGCAACGGCTGCGAGCACTTCCTGCCGCTGCGCCAAGTTCATCCGAACAAACTCACCAGTACTCCCAAGCGCGAGCACCCCATGCACGCCGCTCCGCCGCAGAAAGGCAAGGTGCGCGGCAAGGGCGCGTTTCATTAACCGACCACGGGCGTCGGTTGGAATCCAAAGGGCAGCAAAAATACCATGACGAGGAGCAGCGGGGCTAGACATGAGATAGACCGATCAATAACTCGAGTGTCGATAGAGCAATAGCCGATGAGCGTCGCCGGTAAATATGGGCTTTACGCCGAGCGTGAGCGGCGCGCGGATGAGCAGCAGGCCTTTTATGATTGGGCGGCGTTGTCGGTAGGTTTTTCCTTTTCGAACCACGCGTAGAGGACAGGCAGCACGACGAGGGTAAGGAGGGTGGAACTGATGATGCCGCCGATCACGACGGTCGCGAGGGGGCGCTGCACCTCGGCGCCGGCACCGGTGGCGAGCGCCATCGGGACAAAGCCCAGACTGGCGACGGCAGCCGTCATGAGCAC